>CAZZHX010000097.1:0-10783 GCA_964653535.1 uncultured Mycobacterium sp.
CTTCGAGACCGACAAGACCAAGTGGACGACGATCTGCGACTCCATCAAGGGCGTCACCGAGGAGACGACCACGGGAGTGCTGCGCCTGTACCAGTTCGCGGCCGCCGGGGATCTGGCCTTCCCGGCCATCAACGTCAACGACTCGGTCACCAAGTCCAAGTTCGACAACAAGTACGGCTGCCGGCACTCGCTGATCGACGGCATCAACCGCGGCACCGACGTGCTGATCGGCGGTAAGAAGGTGCTGATCTGCGGCTACGGGGACGTCGGCAAGGGCTCTGCGGACTCCGTCAAGGGCCAGGGCGCGCGGGTCGTCGTGACCGAGGTCGACCCGATCAACGCGCTGCAGGCGCTGATGGACGGCTACGACGTCGTGACCGTCGACGACGTGATCGGCGATGCGGACATCGTCATCACGGCCACCGGCAACAAGGACATCATCACCCTCGACCACATGAAGGCGATGAAGGACAAGGCCATCCTGGGCAACATCGGGCACTTCGACAACGAGATCCAGATGGCGGCCTTGGAGCGCTCCGGCGCGACGAAGTCCACCATCCGGCCGCAGGTCGACGTCTGGACCTTCCCCAAGTCGGGCAAGTCGATCATCGTGCTGTCCGAAGGCCGGCTGCTGAACCTCGGCAACGCCACCGGCCACCCGTCGTTCGTGATGAGCAACAGCTTCTCCAACCAGGTGATCGCCCAGATCGAGCTGTGGACCAAGAACGACGAGTACGACAACGAGGTGTACCGGCTGCCCAAGCACCTCGACGAAAAGGTGGCTCGCATCCACGTCGAGGCGCTGGGCGGCACGCTGACCAAGCTCACCAAAGACCAAGCCGAGTATATCGGCGTCGACGTCGAGGGCCCGTACAAGGCCGACCACTACCGCTACTGACGCCCCGCCCGGCTCGCCGCCGAGTGTCACGCCAGCGTGGCGTTGGCCGCCCGAAGTAGGCTCGCGCCGTGCTGATCGCGATCGAAGGTGTCGACGGCGCCGGCAAGCGCACGCTGTCGCAGGGTCTGCGAACCGCGTTCGAAGTAGCCGGCACGTCGGTGGCCACGCTCGACTTCCCGCGGTACGGGCGCTCGGTGATCGCCGACCTCGCGGCGGAGGCCCTGCACGGCCACCACGGCGACCTCGCCTCGTCGGTCTACGCGATGGCCACGCTGTTCGCGCTCGATCGCGCCGCCGCCGTCGGGGACCTCGACGCGCTGCGCCGCGACCACGATGTGGTGATTCTCGATCGCTACGTCGCCTCGAATGCGGCCTACAGCGCCGCGCGCCTGAGTGAAGGCGCTGCGGGGCCGGCGGTCGCCTGGGTGCACGAGCTGGAATACCAGCGGCTGCGGTTGCCGCGGCCCGACTGGCAGGTGCTGCTCGCGGTGCCGGCCGCGCTGGCCGGGCAGCGGGCCCGCCACCGCGCCGAGTCGGACCCGGATCGGCCGCGCGACAGCTACGAACGCGACGGGGAACTGCAGCGGCGCACAGGTGCGGTGTACGCCGAACTGGCCGCCGCGGGGTGGGGCGGTCGGTGGTTGGTGGTCGACGCGGACGTCGACCCGGGGCGGTTGGCGGCGACGTTGACGGCCCCGAATGGGCCGATTTGAGCCAATTTCCCCCGAAGACCCGAGAAACGCCCGTGTGGTGCCCCGGTTTTAGCCCCGTCTGGTGACACCATAGGGACCATGAAGCAACGGATTTTGGTCATCGACGACGACGCATCGCTGGCTGAGATGCTCACCATCGTGCTGCGCGGGGAGGGTTTCGACACCGCGGTCATCGGTGACGGCACCCAGGCCCTGACCGCCGTGCGCGAATTGCGTCCCGACCTCATACTGCTGGACCTGATGCTGCCCGGCATGAACGGCATCGACGTCTGCCGGGTCCTGCGCGGCGACTCCGGCGTTCCCATCATCATGCTGACCGCCAAGACCGACACCGTGGACGTGGTGCTGGGCTTGGAGTCGGGCGCCGACGACTACATCATGAAGCCGTTCAAGCCCAAGGAGTTGGTGGCCCGGGTCCGGGCGCGGCTGCGGCGCAATGACGACGAGCCCGCCGAGATGCTGTCCATCAGCGATGTCGAGATCGACGTGCCGGCGCACAAGGTCACCCGCAACGGCGAGCAGATCTTCCTGACGCCGCTGGAGTTCGACCTGCTGGTGGCGTTGGCGCGCAAACCGCGACAGGTGTTTACTCGTGAGGTGCTGCTCGAACAAGTGTGGGGATACCGTCACCCTGCGGACACCCGCTTGGTGAACGTGCACGTCCAGCGTCTGCGGGCCAAAGTTGAGAAGGACCCGGAGAACCCGACCGTGGTGCTGACCGTTCGAGGAGTGGGATACAAGGCCGGACCTCCGTGACCCGCTCCGGCGCCGCCGCCGGCAGCGGGGGGTGCCATTGATCTGGGGCGCGCGGCAACGCACTCGTAGCCGATGGGGGCGTTCCGGCCCCATGACTCGCGGCGTGGGGGCCGTGAGCCGCGTGGTGGGCACCGCGTGGCGGCGGTCACTGCAGTTACGCGTTGTGGCTCTCACCCTCGGCTTGTCGCTGGCGGTGATTCTCCCTCTCGGTTTCATATTGACCAGCCAGGTCACCAACCGCGTGCTCGAGGTCAAGCTCAGAGCCGCCACCGAACAGATCGAACGCGCCCGCACCACCGTCGCCGGGATCGTCAACGGCGAGGAGACTCGGTCGTTGGACAGCAGCCTCCAACTCGCCCGGACCACGTTGACCTCCAAGACCAACCCCGCCTCGGGCGCCGGTTTGGCGGGCGCGTTCGACGCGGCGCTGATCGCGCCGGGCAACGGCCCTCGCGCCGCAACAACCGCCGGGCCTGTCGACCAGGTGCCCAACTCGCTGCGCGGTTTCATCAAAGCCGGGCAGGCGGCCTATCAGTACGCCACCGTGCGCACCGAGGGATTCTCGGGCCCTGCGCTGGTTATCGGCACGCCGGCGTCGGCGCAGGCGGCCAATCTGGAGCTGTATCTAATCTTTCCGCTGCAGAGCGAGCTGGTCACGATCCAACTGGTGCGCAGCACGATGATCACCGGTGGGGCGGTGCTGCTGCTGCTGCTCGCGGGGATCGCGCTGCTGGTGACCCGCCAGGTGGTGGTGCCGGTGCGGTCGGCGTCGCGCACGGCCGAACGGTTTGCGGAGGGACACCTGTCCGAACGGATGCCGGTACGCGGCGAGGACGATATGGCTCGGCTGGCGGTGTCGTTCAACGACATGGCTGAGAGCTTGTCCAGGCAGATCACCCAGCTCGAGGAGTTCGGAAACCTGCAGCGCCGCTTCACCTCCGACGTCAGTCACGAACTGCGCACCCCGCTGACCACCGTCCGGATGGCTGCCGACTTGATCTACGACCACAGCGAGCAACTCGACCCGACTCTGCGCCGGTCCACCGAGTTGATGGTCAACGAGCTGGACCGTTTCGAAACGTTGCTCAACGATCTGCTCGAGATCTCCCGGCACGACGCCGGCGTGGCCGAGTTGTCCGTCGAGGCGGTCGACCTGCGCTCGACCGTGCGCAGCGCGCTGGCCAGCGTGGGCCACCTGGCCGAGGAGGCCGGTGTCGAGTTGCAGGTCGACATGCCCGACGTGGGGGTGATCGCCGAGGTCGACGCCCGCCGGGTCGAGCGGATCCTGAGGAACCTGATCGCCAACGCCATTGACCACGCCGAGCAACAGCCCGTGCAGATTCACATGGGCGTCGACGAGGACACCGTCGCGGTCACGGTGCGCGACTTCGGCGTCGGCCTGCGGCCCGGTGAGGAGAAGCTGGTGTTCAGCCGGTTCTGGCGCTCGGACCCGTCACGGGTGCGGCGCTCCGGTGGCACCGGGCTGGGCCTGGCCATCAGCATCGAGGACGCGCGACTTCACCAGGGCCGGCTCGAGGCGTGGGGCGAGCCCGGTCAGGGGGCGTGCTTCCGCCTGACCCTTCCGCTGGTGCGCGGCCATAAGGTCACTACCAGTCCGCTGCCCCTCAAGCCGATACCGCCACCCGGTCCGCAGTCCGACCCGACAGACCTGGAGCCCGCGATGGATGCCGCGCGCCCGCGCGAGCACGCCGAGAGGAGTGGGTAGTGTGCGGCGGCACCTGACCGTTCTGACTCTGGTGCTGGCGTTGGTGTCCGCCGGCTGTGCGGGCGTGCCCAATTCGTCCGCCCCGCAGGCGATCGGCACGGTCGAGCGGCCGGCGCCGTCGAATCTGCCCCGGCCGACCCCGGGCATGGATCCCGACGTGCTGCTGCGCGAGTTCCTCAAGGCGACCGGCGCTCCGGCGAACCGGCATCTGGCGGCCCGGCAGTTCCTCACGCAGTCGGCGTCGAACGCCTGGGACGACGCGGGCAGCGCGCTGCTGATCGACCACGTGGTGTTCGTCGAAACCCGCGCCGCGGATCGGGTTTCCGTGACCATGCGGGCGGATATCCTGGGCTCGCTGTCCGACATCGGCGTATTCGAGACCGCCGACGGTGTGCTGCCCGACCCCGGTCCGATCGAGCTGGTCAAAACCTCCGGCGGGTGGCGGATCGACCGGTTGCCCGCCGGCGTCTTCCTGGACTGGCAGCAGTTCCAGTCGACCTACAAACGCAACACGCTGTACTTCGCCGACCCGACTGGCAAGACGGTGGTTCCCGATCCGCGCTACGTCGCGGTGCCCGATCACGACCAACTTGCCACCGAGCTGGTCTCGAAGCTGGTGGGCGGGCCAAGGCCCGACATGGCCCACACCGTCCGCAACCTACTCGCCCCGCCACTTCGCCTGCGCGGCCCGGTGACCCGGGCTGACGGCGGCAAGAACGGGATCGGGCGCGGCTACGGCGGCGCCCGCATCGAACTGGAGAAACTGTCCACCACCGACCCGCACAGTAGGCAATTGCTTGCCGCGCAGATCATCTGGACGCTCGCCAGGTCGGACATCCGGGGCCCGTATGTGATCAACGCCGACGGCGCACCGCTCGACGACCGGTTCGCCGAAGGCTGGACCACCTCCGACGTCGCCGCCACCGACCCCGGCGCGGCGGACGGCGCGGGCGAGGGGTTGCACGCCCTGATCAACGGGACGCTGGTCGCACTCGACGGGCAGCACACGGCGCCGGTGCCGGGTGCCTTCGGGCGGATGGGAGACCAAACCGGCGCCGCGTTGTCCCGCAACGGGCGCCAGGTGGCGTCCGTCGTGACGCTGCACCGCGGCGCCCCCGACATGGCGGCGTCCCTGTGGACCGGGGACCTCGGTGGCGAGGCCGCCCAATCCGCCGATGGGCACACCCTGTCGCGGCCCAGCTGGTCCCTCGACGACGCGGTCTGGGTGGTGGTCGACGGCAACAACGTGCTGCGAGCGATTCAGGAGCCGGCGTCGGGTCAACCCGCGCGGATCCCGGTGGATTCGGTCGCCGTCGCCAGCCGCTTCCCCGGTCCCATCAGCGACCTGCAGCTGTCACGGGATTCGACGCGTGCCGCGATGGTGATCGGCGGGCAGGTGATCCTCGCCTGCGTCGAGCAGGCCCAGGCGGGACAATACGCCCTCACCTATCCGCGGCGGCTGGGCTTCGGGCTGGGCACCTCGGTGGTGTCGTTGTCGTGGCGGACCGGCGACGACATCGTGGTGACCCGCACCGACGCGGCTCATCCGGTCTCGTATGTGAACCTCGACGGGGTCAACTCCGACGCGCCCAACCGCGGCGTGGCGCTGCCGGTTTCGACGGTCGCGGCCAACCCGTCGACGGTGTACGTCGAGGGCCCCGAAGGCGTGCTGCAGTACTCCGCGTCGACGAACGAAGCGCAGCAGGGCTGGTCGGAGGTTCCGGGACTGACCATCCCCGGCGCGGCGCCGGTGCTGCCGGGATAGTGCGTCCGGCGCGGGCCGAACCTGTCGGTCCCGTCGGCCACACTGGGCCGATGCTCGACCTGATCCTTCCCCTGGAATGCGGTGGCTGCGGGGCGCCGTCGACCCGCTGGTGCGAGGCCTGCGTCACGGAACTGTCGGTGGCCGCCGACCAGCCGCACGTCGTCACCCCGCGCATGGACCCGCTGGTCCCGGTGTTCGCGCTGGGCCGCTACGCCGGTGCGCGCCGCCGGGCGATCCTGGGCCTCAAAGAGCACGGCCGCCGGGATCTGGTGGCTCCGCTGGCGCGGCCTCTGGCCGTCGGCCTGCACCGATTGCTGAGCTGGGGTGTCGTCGAGGCCCCGCTCACCATCGTGCCCGCGCCGACCCGGCGGTGGGCGGCGCGCCGGCGCGGCGGTGACCCGGTCACCCGGCTGGCTCGCGCCGCGGTGGCCGGGTACCCGGACATCGCCGTCGCGCAGTGCCTGCGGATGACACCGCTGGCCCGCGACTCAGCGGGCCTGGGCAGCGGTGCCCGCGAACGCAACATCGCCGGCCGGGTGCTGCTGCGCGGTCGACGGCCGGGCACCGAGGTCCTCCTGGTCGACGACATCGTCACCACCGGGGCGACGGCCCGCGAGTCGGTGCGGATCCTGCGCGGCGCCGGCGTGCGCGTCGTTGCCGTCCTGACCTTTGCCGCCGCATGAGACACAACAGCGCAACAGCTCACCGAAACCAGTGGCATCCCCAGGTGAACAAGGACTAACGTCGGGGACAACGCCCAATGAGTGACGCCCGATGAGCAGTGGCGGGAAGGGGGTGAGCGGTCGACACCTCGCACCGGTGGACGGCCCGCGGCGGCGCCTCAATGACGTCCGCGTGACTCCGTCGGCGCGCTTGATGAAAACCCCCGCACGCACCAGGGCGTGCGACATGAGAAGAGAGCGAGTTATCCCGTATGTCGAAGTCATCTGTGTCATTCGTGGACTCACCTCAGATGTGGGGTGAGCCGTCGGTGGAAACCGATGCTCAGCCCGAGGTGGAA
This sequence comes from uncultured Mycobacterium sp., assembly GCA_964653535.1. GTDB lineage: Bacteria > Actinomycetota > Actinomycetes > Mycobacteriales > Mycobacteriaceae > Mycobacterium. The sequence continues at coordinate 6,880 of CAZZHX010000097.1, forward strand.
CTGCACGCCGAAATCGTGTTCGAGGGCCGCAACGTGGAGATCCCCGACCACTATCGCGCCTACGTCTCCCAGAAGCTCGCCCGCGTCGAGCGGTTCGATCGCTCCATCCACCTGTTCGACGTCGAACTCAAACACGAGCCCAACCGGCGTCAGCGCAAGTCGTGCCAGCGCGTGGAAATCACCGCGCGGGGCCGCGGGCCGGTGAGCCGCGCGGAGGCCAGCGCCGACAGCTTCTACGCGGCGTTCGAGGCCGCGGTCCACAAGATCGAGAACCGATTGCGCCGCGTCAAGGACCGTCGCATGGTGCACTACGGCGACAAGACCCCCGTCTCGCTGGCCGCCGCGACTGCGGTGGTGCCGCCCCCGGTGTCCGAGCCGTCGGAGGCGCCGCCGCTCGAGCGTGAGGACACGCCCAGCAGGGAGCCCGGGCGGGTGGTGCGCACCAAGGAGCACGCGGCCATCCCGATGACCGTCGACGACGCCCTCTACGAGATGGAGCTGGTCGGACACGACTTCTTCCTGTTCCACGACAAACAGACCGAACGACCGTCCGTCGTCTACCGGCGCCACGCCTACGACTACGGATTGATCTGGCTGGCCTGATCCGACCGGGTGGACGTCCATGTTCGCGGTCTTTGCGGGCTCGTCGCCTACGATGGACGACGGCTGACCACAGACAAGAACCGACATCCAACAGAGGACACAGCGTGCTGTCGAAGTTGCTGCGACTTGGCGAAGGTCGCATGCTCAACCGTCTGCGGCGGGTGGCTGACTACGTCAACACCCTTTCCGGCGACGTCGAGAAGCTGACCGACGCCGAGCTGCGGGCCAAGACCGAGGAGTTCAAGCGGAGACTGGCCGACCCGAACAACCCGGAGAGCCTCGACGATCTGATGCCCGAAGCGTTCGCCGTAGCGCGGGAAGCCGCGTGGCGGGTGCTCGATCAGCGTCCGTTCGACGTCCAGGTGATGGGCGCGGCCGCGCTGCACTTCGGCAACGTCGCCGAGATGAAGACCGGCGAGGGCAAGACACTGACCTCTGTGCTGCCCGCCTACCTCAACGGTCTCGGCGGCAAGGGCGTGCACGTCGTCACCGTCAACGACTACCTGGCCAAGCGCGACAGTGAGTGGATGGGTCGCGTGCACCGCTTCCTCGGGCTGGACGTGGGCGTGATCCTTGCGCAGATGACGCCCGACGAGCGCCGCGTCGCCTACAACGCCGACATCACCTACGGCACCAACAACGAGTTCGGCTTCGACTACCTGCGCGACAATATGGCGCACTCGCTCGACGAGCTGGTTCAGCGGGGCCACAACTTCGCGATCGTCGACGAGGTCGACTCGATCCTGATCGACGAGGCCCGCACCCCGCTGATCATCTCCGGTCCCGCCGACGGCGCCTCCAGTTGGTACACGGAGTTCGCCCGGTTGGCCCCGATGATGGAGAAGGACGTCCACTACGAGGTCGACCTGCGCAAGCGCACCATCGGCGTGCACGAGCTCGGCGTGGAGTTCGTCGAGGACCAGCTCGGTATCGACAACCTCTACGAGGCCGCCAATTCGCCACTGGTGAGCTACCTGAACAACGCGCTGAGGGCCAAGGAGTTGTTCGTCGGCGACAAGGACTACATCGTTCGCGACGGCGACGTGCTGATCGTCGACGAGTTCACCGGCCGCGTGCTCTACGGCCGCCGCTACAACGAAGGCATGCACCAGGCCATCGAGGCCAAGGAGCACGTCGAGATCAAAGCCGAGAACCAGACGCTGGCCACCATCACGCTGCAGAACTATTTCCGGCTCTACGGGAAGCTGTCGGGCATGACGGGCACCGCCGAGACCGAGGCGGCCGAGCTGAACGAGATCTACAAGCTCGGCGTGGTCAGTATCCCCACCAACAGGCCGATGGTCCGCGGCGACCAGTCCGACCTGGTCTACAAGACCGAGGAAGCCAAGTACATCGCGGTGGTCGACGACGTCGCCGAGCGTTACGACAAGGGTCAGCCGGTGCTGATCGGCACCACCAGCGTCGAGCGCTCGGAGTATCTGTCGCGCCAGCTGCAGAAGCGCCGCGTCCCGCACAACGTGCTCAACGCCAAGTTCCACGAGCAGGAGGCGGGCATCGTGGCCGTGGCGGGCCGCCGCGGCGGTATCACCGTCGCTACCAACATGGCCGGCCGTGGCACCGACATCGTGCTGGGCGGCAACGTGGACTTCCTCACCGACCAGCGGCTGCGCGAGCGCGGGCTGGATCCTGTGGAGACGCCCGACGAGTACGAGGCGGCGTGGCACTCCGAACTGCCGATCGTCAAGGAGGAGGCGAGCACGGAGGCGGCCCAGGTGACCGAGGCCGGTGGGCTGTACGTGCTGGGCACCGAGCGCCACGAGTCTCGCCGGATCGACAACCAGCTGCGTGGCCGTTCCGGCCGCCAGGGCGACCCGGGGGAGTCCCGCTTCTACCTGTCGCTGGGAGACGAGCTGATGCGCCGGTTCAACGGCGCCACGCTGGAGTCGATGCTCAACCGGCTCAACCTGCCCGACGACGTGCCGATCGAAGCCAAAATGGTCACCCGGGCGATCAAGAGCGCCCAGACCCAGGTCGAGCAGCAGAACTTCGAGGTCCGCAAGAACGTCCTGAAATACGACGAGGTGATGAATCAGCAGCGCAAGGTGATCTACGCCGAGCGTCGCCGCATCCTGGAGGGCGAGAACCTCAAGGGGCAGGCGCTGGACATGGTGCGCGACACCGTCACCGCCTACGTCGACGGCGCGACGTCCGACGGCTACGCCGAAGACTGGGACCTCGAAGCCTTGTGGACGGCGCTCAAGACGCTGTACCCGGTCGGGATCGACCACGAGGCGCTGACGCGCCGCGACGGAGACTCCGAGCGCGACGACCTGAACCGCGAGGAGTTGCTCGATGCGTTGCTCACAGACTCCGAACGTGCTTATGCGACAAGGGAAGCCGAGCTCGAGGAACTCGCCGGCGAGGGTGCGATGCGACAGCTGGAACGTAACGTGTTGCTCAACGTCATCGACCGTAAGTGGCGCGAGCACCTCTATGAGATGGACTACCTGAAAGAGGGCATCGGCCTGCGGGCGATGGCTCAGCGCGACCCGCTGGTCGAGTATCAGCGCGAGGGCTACGACATGTTCATGGCCATGCTCGACGGCATGAAGGAAGAGTCGGTCGGATTCCTGTTCAACGTCGCCGTCGAGGCAGTGCCCGCCCCGCAGGTCGCGCCGGTGGAAGCGCCCGCGGGACTGGATGACTTCACCACCGCCGCGGCCGCGCGTGACGAGACGCCAAGCACTCTGCGTGCCAAGGGGATTGACGGCCCCGGTGGCGGATCGCCCGCGCTGACGTATTCCGGCCCGTCGGAGGACGGGTCGGCGGAGGTGCAGCACAACGGCGGCGGTGGGGAGAAGACCGCGGCGGGTGTGTCCGGAGGGTCCAGCCGTCGCGAGCGGCGCGAGGCCGCACGCCGCGAGAACCGCGGGGCCAAGCCGCCGAAATCGGTGCGCAAGCGCTAAGGCGGCTAACCGATGTGCAGGGCCACCACCTGCCACCGGGTCGCACCGTCCGACGGCACCTGCTCCACCCGGCAGGCGATCGCGTGAATTCGGCCCCCGCGGCTGTAGCAGCCGAACACCTCCGCGGCGGCTTCGGGGTCACCGTGGCCGGCGGGTTGCAGCCGCACCCGGCGTACTACTGCCGCGCCATGGCTGTCGGTGGCCGTGCGGCCCAGCGCGAGGACGGCGTCGACCAGGCTCGGCGCCAGCATGGGCCGCAGCTGGGCGGCGGGACGGCGTCGGTCGATCACCTCCAGCACCCGCCGCACTGCGGCGTCGGCGAAGATCGAAGCCTGGCGCATCGGCGCGGACAGCACGGCGGGGGCCGCGGCGGG
>CAZZHX010000098.1:0-10760 GCA_964653535.1 uncultured Mycobacterium sp.
GTGATCAAGCGATGGCGCCGGGGAACCCTGTTGCGCGACGCCGACACCCTCTTCTCCGGCGCCCGCTCCGACGTCCGCGTGTCGATGTCGGTGGACCGAACACCCGGGTTCGAGCGCACCGTACTGGCGCGGGCCATCGACTTCTGGAACGAGGAGGTCTACGAATTGCGTGGCGCGGAGTTGATCCGGATCGACACCCCCACCGACGCCAGCCTCTCGATCCACCGCCAATGGCTCCTGATCGAGCTGCGCACCGACTGGTACCTGGGCTCCGCCACCTACACCGCCGGATCGCTGCTGGCCGCCGACTACACCGGCTTCCTCGCCGGTACGGGGGAGGTGACGGTGGTCTTCGAACCCGACGAGCACACCTCGCTCAACCACTACGCGTGGACCCGCGACCGTCTTCTGATGGTCACGCTGGCCGACGTGGCCAGCCGGGTGGAGATCGTCACGCCCGGCAGTTGGCGGCGCGAACGGGTGCCGGGGATCCCTGCGGCGACGAACACCGTCATCGTCACCGCGGACGCCACCGGCGACGAGTTCTTCCTCGACTCCAGCGGATTCGTCACCCCGTCGCAGCTGTTACGCGGCACCGGCGGGCCACTCGAACCCGTCAAGTCGGCGCCGGCGCTGTTCGACGCCAACCACGTCACCGTGGCGCAACACTTCGCTGCATCGCAGGACGGAACGTCGATCCCCTACTTCGTCGTCCGGCCCGCCGATGCCCATGGCGCGGGCCCCGAACCCGGCCCCGGCCCCACCTTGCTGTACGGCTACGGCGGCTTCGAATCGTCGAACACCCCGGCGTACGGCGGCGTGCTGGGCCGATTGTGGCTCGCCCGCGGCGGCACCTACGCACTGGCCAACATCCGCGGCGGCGGCGAGTACGGGCCCTCCTGGCACACCCAGGCGGTGCGGGAGGGCAGGCACAAGGTCGCCGAGGATTTCGTCGCGGTGGCCACCGATCTGGTGGACCGGGGCATCACCACGGCGGCGCAACTCGGAGCGCAGGGCGGCAGCAACGGCGGCCTGCTGATGGGCATCATGCTGACTCAATACCCGGAGAAGTTCGGCGCGCTGGTGTGCAGCGTCCCGCTACTGGACATGAAGCGCTACCACCTGCTGCTCGCCGGCGCCTCGTGGATGGCCGAGTACGGCGATCCGGACAACCCCGACGACTGGGCGTTCATCTCCGAATACTCGCCCTACCAGAATATTTCGGCGGAACGCCGCTATCCCCCGGTGCTGTTCACCACGTCCACCCGCGATGACCGCGTCCATCCCGGTCATGCCCGCAAGATGGCCGCGGCCCTCGAGGCGGCCGGCCACCCGGTGTTCTACTACGAGAACATCGAGGGCGGCCACGCCGGCGCCGCCGACAACGACCAGGTCGCCTTGAGGTCTGCGCTGAGCTACTCGTTCCTGTGGCGGATGCTGCAGCCGTAGGATCGAGGGCGTGTCGGTGACCGAACGTGTGGAAGTGATCTTCCTGACGACTGGGTTGATCCTCATCGCGGCCGGGGCAACCCAGGCGCGCTTCCGCTACATCTCCCACCGCCGCGCGGGCCGGCGCTACTACTGGACGACCTCGGTCATCGGGATCGTCTGCTTCATGATCGGGGTCGGCAGAATCTGGCCGAACGGCATACTCTCGGCACTGATATTCGCCGCCATCGTGGTCGTGTCCGCGTATCTGACCACGCCGTACCTGAAAATCGGGGGACGCATCTATGCGTCCGAGCCCGAGAATCGCCTGCCCGACCCGTGAGCACACCATGAATCCCGGACCGTCCTTCCAGGATCTGCTGGGCGCGGATCTGGCGGGCACCTACCGGCGGACCGTCAGCGCCGGCGCGACCGTCGACGCCGCCGTCGCCGACGCCGATGTGGCCCAGGTGGTGCGCGACGGGTACGTGATCCTGCCGGACCTGCTCAGTGCCAACGAACTCGCCGGGATCACGGATGCCGTGATCCCGTTACTCGAGCACACCGGCCGCAACCCTTTCGAGGGTCAGCGCACCCAGCGGGTGTACAGCGTGCTTACCAAGACCAGGGCCTGCGACCGTATCGCCGATCATCCCCGGGTGCTGGCCCTACTGGATCGTTTGCTGTTGCCGAACTACCTGCTGTCGATGCTGCAGGTGATCAACATTCTCCCCGGGGAACAGCCGCAGATGTTGCACACCGACGACGCCTTCTACCCGCTGCCACGGCCGCGAAAAGCCCTGGGGGCGGCGACGATCTGGGCGATCGATGACTTCACCGCCGACAACGGCGCCACCGACATCATCCCGGGCAGCCACCAATGGGGCGAACAGAGGCCCGGACCGGCCGGACGCGAACCCGTGGTCATGTCGGCCGGGTCATGCGTGTTCTTCCTGTCGACCCTCTGGCACGGCGGCGGCGCCAACCGCTCCGGACACCCGCGACTGGCCGTGACCGCCCAGTACTGCGAGCCGTGGCTGCGCCCTCAGGAAGCCTTCACCCTCTCGACCGGCCATGACACGGTGCGCGCCGTGTCCGAGGACATCCGCCGCATGCTCGGCTATAGCATCCACCCGCCGTTCATCGGCCAAGTCGACGGCATGCACCCCAAGCGCCTGCTCGAGAACCGCTGACTCGTTCTCAGTCCAGGCCCGGAAAGTGTTAACGTAACAACTATGTCTCGGTTGCGAAGCAGCCTGCGAGCAGGCGCCGTTCTCCTGGCCCTCGGCGTTGCCGCCGCGGGTGTCCCCACGACCGCATCGGCCGACTCCACGGAGGATTTCCCGATCCCCCGGAGGATCATCGCCACCTCGTGCGACGCTGAGCAGTACCTGGCGGCGGTCCGGGACACCAGCCCGGTGTACTACGAGCAGTACATGATCGACTACAACAACCACCAGCAGTACGCGCAGGCGGTTCAGGACAAAGTGCACTGGTTCTTCGGGCTGTCAGCAGCAGACCGGAGGAACTACTCCGAGCACTTCTACGACGCGGTCGATCCGTTGTGGTGGGGTTGGCGCAACCACATGAAGATCTTCTTCAACAACAAGGGTGTCGTCGCGAAAGCCACCGATGTGTGCACCAACTACCCGGCCGGCGACATGTCACTCTGGAACTGGACCTAATCTCGGCATCAGGACTGCGGCGCCGTCACCGGAACCCGGTGGGCACCGACCTGCTCGGCGGTCTCCGGTGCGCTTCCCGTCGGCTCGGGTGACTCAGGCTCCTTAGGCAGCAGCAGGGCGCGAACCAGCGGGCGTGGCCCGTATGGCCGTAGCAGTTGGCTGGCGGGCCGTGTCCGTACGTGTTGCGGCCACCAGAACCAGCGCCCCATCAACGCGGCGATGGACGGCGTCATGAACGACCGCACGATCAGGGTGTCGAACATCAGGCCCAGACCGATCGTGGTGCCGACCTGTCCGGTGATCTTCAGGTCGCTGATGATGAAGGATGTCATCGTCGCAGCGAATACGAGGCCCGCCGATGTCACCACGCTACCGGTGCCCGCCATCGAGCGGATGATTCCCGTTTTCAGTCCGGCACCGATCTCCTCCTTGAACCGGGAGACCAGCAGCAGGTTGTAGTCGGATCCGACGGCCAACATCAGGATCACCGACATGGCCAGCACCATCCAGTGCAGTCGGAAGCCGATGAGGTCCTGCCACAACAGCACCGAGAGCCCGAACGACGCGCCCAACGACAGCAGCACCGTGCCCACGATGACGACCGAGGCGACCAGACTGCGGGTGATGATCAGCATGATGATCAAAATCAGGCTGGCGGCAGCGATTCCCGCGATCATGAGGTCCCACTTCGATCCCTCGGCCATGTCCTTGTACACCGCGGCGGTGCCGGCCAGATAGATCTTGGAGCCCTCCAAGGGCGTTCCCTTGATCGCCTCCTTCGCCGCATTCCTGATCGGCTCGACGTGCGCGATGCCCTCCGGGCTGGCCGGGTCGCCCTCGTGGGAGATGATGAAGCGGACGGCGCGACCGTCCGGCGACAGGAACATCTTCAAGCCCCGCTTGAAATCGGCGTTGTCGAAGACCTCCGGCGGAATGTAGAACGAGTCGTCGTTGCGGGACGCGTCGAAGGCCTGCCCCATCGCGGTGGAGTTCTGGCTCATCACGTCCATCTGGTCGTACAGCGACGACATCGAACTGTGCATGGTCAGCATCATCGTCTTCATGGTCTGCATGGTCGCGATCATCGGCGGCATCTGCGCCAGCATCTGCGGCATCAACTTGTCGAGCTGGTCGATATCGCCGGTGAGGCCGGCGAACTTCTCGGTGATCTGATCGACGCCGTCGAGCGCGTCGAAAATGGAACGCAAGGACCAGCAGACCGGGGTGTCGTAGCAGTGCTTCTCCCAGTAGAAGTAGCTGCGAATCGGGCGGAAGTAATCGTCGAAGTTCGCGATCTGATCCCGCAACGCGGCCGTCACGTCTTCCATTTCATGCGTCAGGTGATCCATGTTGTCGGTGACCCGGACCATCTGCGACGTGATGTTGTACATGCGCTGCATCGTGTCGATGGACTCCTGCATGGCGTCGGCCTGCTTGAGCATGTCCTTCATCCGCTGCTTCATATACTCTTGGTTCTCGACCTGCGTCGTGTTCTGCATGCTGATCACGAATGGGATCGACGTGTGCTCGATCGGCTTCCCGAGCGGCCTGGTGATCGCCTGCACCCTCGCGATGCCCGGAATGTGGAAGACGCCCTTGGCGATTCGGTCGATCACCAACATGTCCGCCGGATTCCGAAGGTCGTGATCGCTCTCGACCATCAACAGCTCCGGATTCAGCCGGGAGGCGGGGAAATGCCGCTCCGCGGCCGCGTAGCCGACGTTTGCGGGGACGCTCGGGGGCAGGTAGAGCCGGTTGTCATAGCTCGTCTTGTAGCCCGGCAGGGCGAGCAGGCCGATCAGGGCGATCGCCACCGACACCGCCAGAATCGGTCCCGGCCAGCGGACGATCGCAGTGCCCACGCGCCGCCATCCCCGAGTCCGCATCGCCCGCTTGGGGTCGAAGAGTTTGAAGAAGCTGCCGACGGTGATGACCGCGGGACCCAGGGTGAGCGCGGCGGCGACGGCGATGAGCATACCGACGGCGCAGGGGATCCCGAGCGACTGGAAATACGGAAGGCGGGTGAAGCTCAAGCAGTACATCGCGCCGGCGATCGTCAGGCCGGAGCCCAACACGACGTGCGCCGTGCCGTGGAACATGGTGTAGTAGGCCGTTTCCCGTTCCTCGCCCGACGAACGCGCCTCCTGATATCGGCCGAAGAGGAAGATCGCGTAGTCGGTCCCGGCGGCGATGGCCAGCAACACCAGGATGTTCACCGCGAAAGTCGACAGCCCGATGATGTTGTTGTTGGCCAGAAACGAGATGATCCCACGGGCCGACTGCAGCTCGATGATGACCATGAACAGGGTGGCGAAGACCGTAACGAGCGAGCGGTAAACGAAGAGCAGCATGATGACGATCACCACGAAGGTGGCCATGGTCACCTTTTTGACGCTCTTGTCGCCGGCCAATGACTGGTCGGCGATCAACGCCCCGGCGCCCGTCACGTACGCCTTGACCCCGGGCGGCGCGGGCACACTGTCCACGATCTTGCGGACCGCGGCGACGGACTCGCTGGCGAGGCTCTCGCCCTGGTTTCCGGCGAGATACGCCTGCACATAGGCAGCCTTGCCGTCGGCACTCTGGGATCCGGCCGCTGTCAGCGGGTCCCCCCAGAAGTCCTGGATGTGCTCGACGTGCTTGGTGTCCCGGTTGAGCTTGGAGACGATCTGGTCGTAGTAGCGGTGGGCGTCGTCGGCGAGCGGTTTGTCGCCCTCGAGCACGATCATCACCGAGCTGTCGCTGTTGAATTCGTTAAACACCTTGCCGACACGTTTCATCGCCTGCATCGACGGCGCCGCCTGGGGACTCATCGACACCTGGTGGGCCTTGGCCACCTCATCCAGCGGCGGGACGAGGACGCCGAAGGCGACGACGAGCCCTACCCAGAACAGGATGATGGGGATGGCGAGCTTGTGGACCGACCGCGCGAATAACGGCATGTGGGGCAGCGTTGCCCCCTGGTTCTCGGTCATGCGGACTTCACGATGCAGAAGGTCTCGGCTTGCGTTTCGGTCACGGACCTCTCCTCTTTGACGACGCCGTTCACGGTGATGCGGCAGCCAACCTCGTCGGCGTCGGTCTGCGCCACAACGTTGACGCTCACCGACGGGAGCGTGGTGACCACCGAGAGCGTCCATGGCAGGGGCGCATCGTCCACCCGCCGCGGCTGTGCGTTGACGTCCAGGTAGTTGATATTCGCAGTCGCCCCGGGCGGGCCGTACACCTCGTAGACCACGTGTTTGGGGTTGAACGGCTTGATGTCGTCGGCGACGCCGCTGGTGAGCGGCCCGTTGTCGTGGACACCGAAGATGTCGCGCAGGCGGTGGACGGAGAATCCCGCCACCGCGAGCACGATGGCGACGACGAGGACGACCCAGAATTTCCGCGCCGCGGCGGCGATCGAAGACCGACCCGCGCGCCGCCGTCGCACCGACCGGGCCTCCCGCCGCCTGGGGGTGCGTTCGGCCCGGGCAACAGTGCCCTGGTCTCCCCTCACGATCACGACGACCCCGCTTCCAGCCCGACGAATGTCGCCGTCAGCACCCGGGTGAGGGCCGACGTGAAGTCGATATTCCACTCGGGCGGGACGCCGTCCGGTTCGGCGGCGTAAGCGTCCGTGAGCCGCTCGGGCGGGTTGGCGATGTGCCAGAACGCTGCGGCCAGCGAGTAGGAGGCGATCACCACGTCGAAGGCCCCCGACCGGCCCAGCGCGGGCAAAGCGCATTCCACCGCGTCGGCGATCGCGACCGCCGCGGCGGAGATCGTTCGCCTGATGTCCACCACCTTCTCCACGGGGACCTCGTGCTCGAGGTGTAGGTGGAGGTTGGCGAGCAGGTCGCAGAACAGCGGGTCGGCGGCTAGGCCGTCGGCCAGCGTCTCGGCGACCCGGGCGGACGACATGGGTCCTGGTCCGGCGAGTTCCGCGCATACCGTGGCCGACCAGCGCACCCATCCCTCGGCGGCGAGGTGCAGCAGAACCTCCTTGTGGGAGGTGAAGTAGCGGCGCACCGCGGAGTAGTGGATACCGGCGCGACCGGCGACGGCGGTGAGGGTGACCGACGCGACGCCGCTCTGCAGGGCAAGAGAGCGGGCTGCCTCGACGAGCGCCTCCGCACGCTGGCGTTTGTTCTCCTCCGTGCGGGCGCGTTGGAATGTCAGCTGCGCCACAGGGCGAGCGTAACGCACAGGGTGTGATTTGTATAACGCACAGGGTGTGATTTGCGCGGCAGCCGACGTCGCCGCGGCTGCGCCTATTACGCACAATATATGCCTTACACTGCCGGTATCGACGGTGAAAGGGATGCCGATCTTACGAAGATTTGTGTCACGGTTTTGGATCCCCCTGGTGATCCTGGCGGTGGTCGCCGTTGGGGGTGTCATCGTGGATAAGGCGCATGGCTACTTCGGCTCCGGGAAGCGGGATTCGTATGCCGATGCCAACCTGGGAAGCCCGAAGCTGTCAAACCCCACAAGGATCACCTACGAGGTGTTCGGGCCACCCGGAACGGTCGCGGACATCAGCTATTTCGATGTCAACATCGACGCGAAGCGGGTGGACGGCGCACAGTTGCCCTGGTCGCTGATCGTTACGACAGACAAGCTGACATTAGTGGGAAACCTTGTGGCCCGGGGTGATAGCGAGAGCATCGGGTGCCGAGTCACGGTGGACGGTGTCGTCACGGCCGAGAGGATCTCCAACGGGGTCAACGCCTACACCTACTGTCCGGTGAAGTCTGCGTGAGAGCCCACCTCGCCGCCGAGACGGCGACGCACGCCGAGCGCCCGCTGGTCGCACGGCTGATCAGGCGCTTCGCCGTGCCGATCATTCTGTTCTGGGTCGCCGTCGCCGCCGCTCTCAGTATGTTCGTTCCGTCGCTCGAGAAGGTCGGGCAGGAACGCGCGGTGTCGCTGAACCCTACGGACGCACCGTCGTTCGTTGCGATCAAGCACATGAGCCACGCATTCCACGAGGGGGAGACCGACAGCGCCGGGATGATCGTGATCGAGGGCGAACGGCCCCTCGGTGACGACGCCCACCGGTACTACGACACCCTGATCCGAAAGGTGCGCGCGGACACGAAGCACGTGCTGAGCGTGCAGGACTTCTGGGGCGATCCGCTCACGGCCGCGGGTGCGCAGAGCAGCGACGGCAAGGCGGTCGTGGTCCAGGTGAGCCTCGCCGGCGACCAGGGCCAGCCGCTGGCCAACCAGTCTGTCCTGGCCGTCCGCAAGATCGTGGACAGCACCCCGGCGCCGCCCGGGGTCAGGGCCTACGTCACCGGGGCGTCGGCGCTGACCGCGGATCTGGAACGCAGCAGCGAGAAGTCCCTGCTCAGGATCCTCATTACGACCGTCGTGGTGGTCCTGATGCTGCTGCTCTTCGTCTACCGTTCAGTCCCCACCGTGATCATGCTGCTAGCCACCGTCGGCCTTGAACTGGCCGCCACGCGGGGAGCCGTCGCGGCGCTCGGGCACAGCGGGCTGATCGGGTTGACCACGTTCGCGGTCAGCCTGCTTACCTCCCTGGCGATCGCGGCCGGCACCGACTACGGGATCTTCATCATCGGCCGCTACCAAGAGGCCCGCCAGGCCGGCGAAGACAAGGAGACCGCCTTCTACACCGCATGGCGGGGGACGGCGCACGTCATCCTGGGCTCGGGTTTGACGATCGCCGGAGCGACCTTCTGCCTCAGCTTCGCACGGATGCCCTACTTCCAGACCCTGGGCGCACCGTGCGCGGTGGCGATGTTGACGGTGATCGCGGTCGCGCTCACGCTGGGGCCCGCGGTGCTCGCCGTCGCCGGTCGGTTCGGCGTGTTCGACCCCAAGCGCACACTCAAGGTCCGCGGCTGGCGACGGGTCGGCACCGTCGTGGTGCGCTGGCCGTTGCCGGTCCTGGCCGTCGCGCTGGCCGTGGCCCTCGTCGGCCTGCTGACCCTGCCCGGGTACCGGGCCGCCTACAACGACCGGGGATACCTGCCCGCCTCCGTCCCCGCCAACCAGGGCTTCGACGCCGCCGATCGTCACTTCTCCCAGGCCCGGATGAAGCCGGAGATTCTGATGGTCGAATCCGGCCACGATATGCGCAACCCGACGGACTTCCTGGTGCTGGATAAACTGGCCAAGGGCATCTTCCGGGTTCCGGGGATCTCGCGGGTCCAGGGGATCACCAGGCCCGACGGCACGCCCATGGACCACACGTCCATCCCGTTTCAAATCAGCATGCAAACCGCCGGTCAGCTGCAGGTCATGAAATATCAGCGCGACCGCATGAAGGACATGCTCAAGCAGGCCGACGGGATGACCACGACGATCGCCTCGATGCAGCGGATGTACACCCTGATGGAGCAGATGTCTGGCATCACCCACAAGATGGCCGGCGACTCCGAGGACGTCCAGCACGTCACCGATATGCTGCGCGACGAGATCGCGAACTTCGAGGAAGTCTTTCGACCGGTCCGCAGCTACTTCTATTGGGAGAAGCACTGTTTCAGCATCCCGATGTGCCAGTCATTTCGGTCGATCTTCGACACGGCCGACGGGGTCGATCAACTCGATGAGAAAATGGGGGACCTCGTCGGCGACGTCCATGCGCTGGATCGGCTGATACCGCAGATCCTTGTGGAACTCCCGCCGATGATCCAGACCATGGCGGACATCCGCACGATGATGCTCAGCATGAACAGCACCATGTCCGGGATCTTCGACCAGATGGACGAGATGGGCGGTGACGCGACGGCGATGGGCCGCGCGTTCGACGGCGCCAAGAACGACGATTCGTTCTACCTGCCGCCAGAGGTCTTCAAGAACCCCGACTTCAAGCGGGCCATGAACAACTTCCTGTCGCCCGACGGGCATGCGGCGCGGTTCATCATCCTGCACCGGGGAGATCCGGCGTCGGCCGAGGGGATCGCCAGCATCGACAAAATCCAGACCGCAGCCGAGGAAGCGCTCAAGGGCACCCCGTTGGAGGACGCGAAAATTTACGTCTCCGGAACGGGGGCCATCTTCAAGGACATCTCCGACGGCGCCAAATGGGACCTGCTGATCGCCGGAGTCTCCTCGCTGTGTCTCGTTTTCATCATCATGCTGATCATTACCCGGGCGTTCGTGGCAGCCGCGGTCATTGTCGGCACGGTGGCGCTATCGCTGGGATCGTCATTCGGGCTTTCGGTTCTGCTCTGGCAGAACATCATCGGCTTCCCCCTGCACTGGCTGGTGTTGGCGATGTCGGTCATCGTGTTGCTTGCCGTGGGATCGGACTACAACCTGCTGCTGGTGTCGCGGTTCAAACAGGAGATCCACGCCGGTCTGAACACCGGCATCATCCGCTCGATGGGCGGCACCGGAAAGGTCGTCACGAACGCCGGGCTGATATTCGCGTTCACCATGGGAGCCTTGGTCGTCAGCGACGTGCGCGTGGTCGGACAGATCGGCACCACCATCGGGCTGGGTCTGCTGTTCGACACGCTGATCGTGCGCGCGTTCATGACGCCGTCCATCGCCGCGCTGCTGGGACGATGGTTCTGGTGGCCGTTGCGGGTGCGGTCGCGGCCGCTGCCGATTCCGGGAACCCCCGCCCAGCCCGCCCAGCCCGCCGTGGCACCGCCACCGGAACCGTCGTTCGCCGGCAACGCCTGAGAG
>CAZZHX010000099.1:0-10694 GCA_964653535.1 uncultured Mycobacterium sp.
GGTCGACCGCCGCGGCGAAGTCCGCATTCGGGAAGCTCAAGGCCGAAGGCGATACCGCGGCGATCGAACGGCATCTCGCTACCCGCCTCGCCGGGCGCGCGTAAAGGCGGGAATTACTGGTTGCTGCACGTCGTGCCACGGTGTGACACCGCTGGCCGTGGATGTCGGCGCTGCCAGTCCCCGGGCGTGGGTTAGTCAGCAGGTAATCAGGCGATACGGTTGATTCCAGCGAGCGTCGTGGCCAGTTGCTCACGCGCTAGCTCAGCGTCGTAGTGAGCTTGCATGTTGATGAAAAACATGTCGCTGAGGCCCAGCGCCCGGGAGAGCCGCAACGCGGTGTCGGCCGTGATACCACGCTTACCGTGGACGATCTCGTTGATACGCCGTGGCGGCACGTCGATCGCCTTGGCGATCCGGTACTGCGAGATACCCATCGGGTCGAGAAACTCCGTCTTGAGGATCTCCCCGGGATGGGTCGGATGAAAGTCGGCCATCGCTCCGCTCGTTTCTTTGGTATCTGTTCGTAGCTAGTGGTAATCAACAAGCTCAACGTCGGCGGCTCCGCTCGAACTCCAGGTGAAACAGATCCGCCACTGATCGTTGACCCGAATGCTGTACTGGCCGACACGGTCGCCGGCCAGTTTCTCGAGGCGGTTGCCTGGCGGCACGCGAAGGTCATTGATGTTCTCTGCGGCGTTGAGCAGAACCAGCTTGTTGTACGCGGACCTGCTCACCTCCGGGCCCAGTCTCCTGACATGCCTGCGATGCCAGACCGCCTCGGCGTCCTTGCCTCGGAAGGACCGGATCACCACGCAATAGTAACGTTAGTCGTTATTAACGGCAAGCGCTACTACCGCCAAGGTAGCCTGAAGCCTCTTCCCCACGTGCTGAGGCGAGCCAATGGCGCCAAGCCGTATTACCCTGACACCGACGCGACCGAGACCGCCCTAGACGCCAAACTCAACGCTCTGCTCGATCACCTGGCGGTGCCCACCGCCCTGACATCACCAGGGGCTTCACGATGACCATCCCAGGGCTGCCGAACGCGAACGGTGATGCGTCCGAACTCATCTCGAATGTCTCGGACACCGCCCGCTGGATCGCCGCGTACAGGGCGGACGAATCAGCCCGGGGCGACGCCTTGTTCCACGACCCGCTCGCCGACCGGCTTGCCGGCGAGCGGGGCCGGGCCATCGCAGCCGCCGCTCCCCCCGTCAGCTGGGCGCTGGTCACGCGCATCAAGCTCATCGACGACATGGTCCTCGCGGCGATCTCCGAAGGTGCCGACCGAGTCCTCAACCTGGCCGCCGGCCTGGACACGCGGCCCTATCGACTGGACCTCCCGCAGGATCTGCGTTGGATCGAGGCCGACCTGCCGGCGCTGATCGCGGAAAAAGAACACCTGCTCGCCGACCAAACACCACGATGCCAGCTGACCCGGACGGCCGTCGATCTCGCCGCCACCGCGTCCCGCGACGCGTTTCTCACCGAAGCATTGGCGGGGGCCACCACAGCGCTGGTCCTCACCGAAGGCCTGCTGATGTACCTCACCGAGAACGACGTCGCCGCCTTGTCGCAATCGCTGGCACGACCCGAGATCGCCTGGTGGGTATTCGACCTATGGGGTCCGGGACTGAAAAAGTGGATGACCAAAAAGGCCGGCGCCCTCGTGCGAAACGCTCCCTTCACCTTCGCACCGGACAGCGGCATCGCCTACTTCGAAAACCGCGGCTGGCGGACCGTCCACATGGAATCGGTGCTCCCGGCCGCCAACCGCTTCCGTCGGCTGCCGCTGTGGTTGCGCCTGCCCGCCCGGCTCCCTCAACCCGATCCCCGCAACCCCGGAAACAAGAGATGGAACGTGGTCACGCGGCTCACCCGGTGACGGGAGTGTCAAGCGTCAGCCGCGCGGCCAATGTTAAAGTTGAGCCACGTCGGACAAGCCCGCCGCCCGCTGTGGTGAGGGGACAGCCATCAGGAGTAACGAGCGATGTCGGACTTAGAAATCGCTCAGGCCGCACGAAAGCGGCCCATTGTCGATCTCGCTGCGCACGGGTACGGCATCGCCCCCGAACACCTCGAACCCTACGGTCACTTCAAGGCCAAGCTGTCTCTGAAATATATCGAGAGCCTTCAGGACCGCGCCGACGGCCAACTCATCCTGGTGACCGCGATCAGCCCCACGCCGGCCGGCGAGGGCAAAACCACCACCACGGTCGGGCTTGGCGATGCGATGAATCGGTTAGGCAAGCGCACCCTCATCTGTCTGCGGGAGCCCTCGCTCGGGCCCTGCTTCGGCGCCAAGGGTGGCGCGGCCGGCGGCGGCTTTGCCCAGGTAGTCCCGATGGAGGACATCAACCTGCACTTCACCGGCGACTTCCACGCCATCTCCGCGGCCCACAACCTGCTCGCCGCAATGATCGACAATCACATCAAGAACGGCAACTCCCTGCACCTCGACCAGCGGCACATCACCTGGAAACGCGTGGTGGACATCAACGACCGGGCGCTGCGCCACATCGTGGTCGGCCTGGGCGGAGCGACGAACGGCTACACGCGCGAAGATGGCTTTGATATCACCGCTGCTTCCGAGGTCATGGCGATCTTATGCCTGGCCGACTCGTTCAAGGACCTCAAGATCCGGCTCGGCGAGATCGTGGTTGGCTTCACCAGAAAACGAGAACCGGTGCGGGCTCGAGATCTCAAGGCTGACGGCGCAATGGCGGCGCTGCTGAAAGATGCCATCAAGCCCAACCTCGTCCAGACACTTGAGAACAATGTGGCATTCGTTCACGGTGGCCCCTTCGCGAACATCGCGCACGGCTGCAACAGCGTCGCTGCCACGCGCACGGCCCTGAAGCTTGCCGATTTCGTGGTGACCGAGGCGGGGTTTGGCGCCGACCTCGGCGCCGAGAAATTCATCGACATCAAATGTCGCATAGCGGGCCTGACGCCCCGGGCCGCCGTCCTGGTCGCTACTGCCCGGGGCCTCAAGTATCACGGCGGCGCGGCGCTGGACGCCTTGAACCATGAAGACCTCGGCGCCCTCGAACGAGGTCTGGTCAATCTTGACCGGCATTATCGGAACATCACGACGCAGTACGGCCTGCCCTGCGTGGTGTGCATCAATCACTTCACCGCTGATACCCCGGCGGAACTGGAGCTGATCGAAGCCAGAGTCGCCAGCCTCGGCGGCCGGGCGGTGGTAGCCCGACACTGGGCGCAGGGCGGCGCAGGCGCGGAGGCACTGGCCAAAGCCGTCGTCGCGGCGATAGCGAACAATAAAGGAGAACACCGCTACGTGTACCCCGACGCCATTGGGCTGTGGGACAAAATCCAGGCGGTCGCCACCCGTATCTACGGCGCGGCCGACATCACCGCAAGCGCCAAAGTCCGAGCGCACATCGATGAGCTCAACGCGCAGTGGGGACACCTACCGGTGTGCATCGCGAAAACTCAGATGTCGTTCTCCACCGACCCACGCCTGCTCGGTGCACCCAGCGGTCACACGATCACCCTCGACGAAGTACGGCTGGCGGCAGGAGCAGGTTTCGTTGTGGTCATTGCCGGAGGTCTGACGACCATGCCGGGGCTGCCCAAGGTGCCGGCGGCTGAGCACATCGACGTCGACGCCGACGGCAACATCAGCGGCCTCTTCTGACGTCACCGTCGACTGCTTCGATCCCAAAGGACCGTTATCGGGCCCGCAGTCCAGGCAGATCGCTCGTGTTCCCGCGATCGCCGGTCGAGACCGAGTAGGCCAGCTGTACAAGAGCCACACGTAGACATAAACGATCAATAAACGATGAGCCGAGGCACCAAGAGGCGTATCGCTGGCAAAGAAACAGGTTGATCAGGAACTGGTGGGGCGGGCGGGGCTCGAACCCGCGACCTACGGATTATGAGTCCGCGGCTCTAACCAACTGAGCTACCGCCCCCTCGGGCCAACACCACCTTGAGATTAGCGCCCGCGCTGATCGCCGCGGATGTCCCGGTGTGCGAGGACGATCCCCGGCTCGACGGCCTACGCTGACGTGCATGACGATTCCTGACCCTCGCCCCGATCGGACCTGCCTGGTGACCGGCGCCTCGTCCGGCATCGGCGTGGAGATTGCTCGACTATTGGCCCGCCGCGGCCACGGGGTCACCGTGGTCGCGAGGTCGGAAGACAAGTTGGCGCAATTGGCCGATGAGTTGCACACCCAGTACAAGGTGCGGGCCGAGTACCTGGCGGTGGACCTCTCCGACGCCGCGGCCCGCTCCGGCCTGCCGAATGCCCTGGCCGAGCGCGGACTGAGCGTCGATGTCCTGGTGAACAACGCAGGCTTTTCGACCACCGGACCGGTCTACCAAGCCGATCCGCAGGCGGAGTTGACCATGATCCGCACCAACGTCGAAGCCGTCGTTCACCTGTGCACCCTGTTCCTGCCGGCCATGGTGGAGAGGCACAGTGGCAGCGTGCTGAACGTGGCCTCCACGGTGGCCTTCCAACCCATTGCGGGCCAGGCGGGTTACGCCGCATCCAAATCGTTCGTCCTCTCCTACACCCACGGGCTTCGGGGGGAACTCGCGGGCACCGGGGTCACGGCCACCGCCCTGTGCCCCGGCCCGGTGCGGACGGGATTCGCGGCAGCGGCGGGACTCGACGAACAAGCACTCGACGACACGTTGCCGGCGTTCTTCTGGATTAGCGCCGCCGACGTGGCCAAGGCGGGCATTAAAGCCATGGACGAGGACCGTGCGGTCGTCATCCCGGGTGTGGCCAACAGGGTGACTGCGGGTGCTGGCTGGCTGACGCCGCGACGCATCGTGGTGCCGATGATGAAGAAGTTCCATCCGGTCTTTAAACCCAAGTAGTAGGCCCGGCGTCAGGCTGGCCGCAGCCGGAATACCCTGATCTCCCTTGGCGCGCAACGTGTCCGGTAGTTGTCGTAGCCGGCGAAGACGTCGACGGCCGTGGCCCAGGCGGCGGCGCGCTGATCGCCGGTGAGCAACTCGGCGCGATACGGCGTCGAGCCTCCCCTGAACTCGAGCGTGCAGTCGGGGTGCGCCAAGAGGTTGGCGCTCCACGCGGGGTGCTTGTCGCCGCCATAGTTGGACCCGATCGCCAGCAACCCGTCGCCGTCGTCGATCAACACCAGCGGCTGTGTGCGCGGCTGGCCCGACTTGGCGCCAGTCGTTGTCACGAGACCCACCTTGTCGATGCCCATGGTGCTCAGCCGGCCCTTGGACCGGGAGATCAGCACCTTGTCGACGGGCGGCGCGACCCGCGTCGCCAAGACGTAGCCGGGGCGGCTCATGGCGGCGCGCTCGAACAACGCCTCATGCAATCGCATTCGTCTGCCCCGGTACGGGCTGAATCGTCTCAGGGACTTCTGACTCAACTGGACACCGTCCGTCCGTCGGCCCCGATCCAGTAACGCTCGGTGCCGCCCTCCTGCACGCGCGGGGCGTCGGCGCCGAGCGACACGGCGACCTTGTTGCTGGCATTGCGCATGATGCAGAGGGTGAGGTCGACGGCCTGCGCCTCGGTGAACCCCGAGCGCACCTCGGCGACATCATCGGCGACGAGGTGCGCAGGCGTCCAAATTAACGCATCGGTGTACCGCAGCGCTGCTTTGACGCGGCCGTCGAGCAGCGTCGAGCTCTCGTAGCGTTCGAGGTCGCTGTACAGCGCCTCCGAGCCGCCGGAGTCCAGGGCGGTGACATCGCGCATCGTCTTGCACAGCCGGCAGTTGTGCTGGGTCGCGCCCCGCAGCCGCACCAGCTCGGCGGTGACCGGGTCAAGCGCCCGTATCCGTGCCACCGCCGGCAGGAAGTCGTTGAACACCACGTCCGACGGCTCGCCGGCGTGGTCCCACGCGATCGCCCCGCTGACCCAGTCCAGGTGCTGCGAGCCCACACCGAGTGCCTCCAACCCGGCCCGTACCCGTGGGATGAAGTCTGCGAGGTACATCTGCACGACGACGCCGAAGGTGCTGTTGCCCAGTTGTTTCCACAGCAGCGACCGCTGCTCGTGGGTGATCGCCGAGACGTCAGTGCTGAACTGTTCGGCGAACTCGGCGACGACCGTCTCGATCTCGGACTGCGGTTCGCTAACCTCGGCGGGGGCCGGCAGCGGCGGCAGCGACAAGGTCCGCCCGCATACCCCCCGCACCAGCGCAACGAGCCGCGCCTCATCGGGTGACCCCGGGACCAAGGCGACCAGCCGCGTCAGCATGTCCACCACGCTACTGCGCCTGGCTCACCGACGACATGTGGAAGTCCGGTATCCGCAGCGACGGCATCGCCGCGCGGGTGACCCAGTCCCCCCACTCCCTCGGCAGGGTCTTCTCGCTGACCCCGGCCTCGCTGGCCCGTCGCAGCAGGTCAATCGGGCTTTCGTTGAACCGGAAGTTGTTGACCGCGCCGGTCACCGCGCCGTCTTCGATCAGGTAGACGCCGTCGCGGGTCAGCCCCGTGAGCAACAGCGTGGTGGGGTCCACGACGCGGATGTACCACAGCGTCGTCAGCAGCAGGCCCCGCTCGGTGCCGGCGATCATGTCGGCCTGGGTCGCCGGACCGCCGGTCATCACCAGGTTGTCGGCGGCGACCGCGACCGGGGTGCCGAATTTCTCGGCGCTCGCGCGCGGATAGGCCAAGGCGTTGATCACCCCGTCGCGGATCCACTCGACCTGGCCGATCTCCAGGCCGTTGTCGAACACCGACAGCGTCTCCGAGGAGTTGCTCGCAGCAACGAAAGGGGTACACGCCAGGCCCGGCGCCATCGGGTCGGAGAACAGCGTCAGCGGCAGGTCGGTCAGCCGTTCCCCTACTCGGGTGCCGCCGCCGGGCGCGGAGAACGCGGTTCGGCCCTCCTGCGCGCCGCGGCCGGCCATCGACCACCCGAGGTAGATCATCATGTCGGCCACCGTCGAGGGCGGCATGATCGTCTCGTAGCGCCCGGCGGGCAGCTCGACGCGCCGATCGGCCCAGCCCAGTCGCGTCGAGAGCTCCTCAAGTAGCCCATCGGTGGGCACGTCGACGAAGTCGGGCGTGCCGATGCCCGCCCACGCGCTGGCGTCACCCCGCTTGGCGTTGATCTCGACCGCGCCGGTGGGCTGGGTCCAGCGGCGGCGCAGCCCTGTCGAGGAGGCGAGGAACGTCGTCGACACGGTGTGGTGGGCGAAGCCGTAGAGCCGGTCGGCGCCGCGGAAACCCCGGCTCAGCGAGTCGGCGACGCCGACGAACACGTCGGGCCCGGTGCCGGGCACGGGCGCGGCCCAGTCGGCGGGCTCCCCGGAGTCGTCGAGCAGCGGGGCGGCGTCACCGGCCTCCGGCGCCGAGCGGGCGGCGGCCTGGGACGCCGACACCAGCCCGGGAATCGACCTCGGGTCCACCTCGGCCGACACCACCGTTCCGACGCGCGCGCTATCACCCTGGCGCACAACCGAGATCACCGTCGTACTGCGGCGCACCGCGACCCCGTTGGTGGTCATCGAGTTGCCGGCCCACCGCAGTGTGGCCTCGACCGCGTCGGTGACCAGCACCATGGTCTCGTCGGCGCCGCCGAATTTGGCGGCCTCGGCCAGCACCAGGGCGACAAGGTGCTGCGGGGTGATCATTGGCCGGCCTCGGTCCGGGTGTTGAGCACGTTGACGCCGCGGAACAGCGCCGACGGACAGCCGTGGCTGACCGCGGCGACCTGTCCGGGCTGGGCCTTGCCGCAGTTGAAGGCGCCGCCCAGCCGATAGGTCGACGGGCCGCCGACGGCTTCCAGGGAATTCCAGAAGTCGGTGGTGGTGGCCTGGTAGGCGACGTCGCGCAGCTGACCGTCGAGGCGACCGTCGCGGATGCGGAAGAACCGCTGGCCGGTGAATTGAAAGTTGTAGCGCTGCATGTCGATCGACCAGGATTTGTCGCCGACGATGTAGATGCCGTCGTTGACCCGGCCGATCAGGTCCGCGGTGCTGATCTCGTCGGGCGCGGGCTGTAACGAGACGTTGGCCATCCGCTGGATCGGAACGTGGTGCGGCGAATCGGCGTAGGAGCAGCCGTTGGAGCGTGTCTGGCCGCGCCCCTGTCGGAGTCTCAGCGCGAACACCCTGTCCAGCTGGTAGCCGACGAAGATCCCGTCGCGCACCAGGTCCCAGCGCTGTGCGGCGACGCCCTCGTCGTCGTAACCGACGCTGGCGAGGCCGAACTCGGCCGTGCGGTCGGCGGTCACCGTCATCGCCGGGGAGCCGTAGCGCATGGTCCCGAGTTTGTCGGGGGTGGCGAACGAGGTTCCGGCGTAGGCCGCCTCGTAGCCGATGGCGCGGTCGTATTCGGTGGCGTGGCCGATGGATTCGTGAATGGTCAGCCACAGGTTGGTCGGGTCGATCACCAGGTCGGTGCTGCCGGCAACCACGCTGGGCGCCTTGACCTTTTCGGCCAGCAGCGCCGGCAGCTGCGCGAGCTCGTCGGTCCAGTTCCACACCTCGTCGCCGGCCAGCACCTCCCAGCCGCGCCCCATCGGGGGCGCCAGCGTGCGCATCGAGTCGAACGATCCCGCGGCCGCGTCGACGGTGGTCGCCTCTAGCGACGGCAGCATCCGCACGCGCTGCTGGGTGATCGACGAGCCGAAGGTGTCGGCGTAGAACGTCTGCTCCTTGACCGCGTGCAGTGCGGCCGACACGTGGTCGACGCCGTCGGCCGCGAGCAGCCGCCCGGAGTACTCCTCGAGCACCGCGATCTTGTCGGTCGCGGCGATGTCGAACGGGTCGATCCGGTAGCTCGACACCCAGGTGGCGTCGGCGTACACCGGCTCGGGCGCCAGCTCGACACGTTCGTGGTTCAGGGCCGCCAGCGCGGTGGCCACCTGGACCGCGCGCCGCGCCGTCTCCGCGGCGACCGCGGGCGCCAGCTCGGCGTGCGAGGCGAATCCCCAGGTGCCATTGACGATCACCCGCACCGCCAGACCGACCTCCCGGCTGATCACCGCGGTCTCCAGCTCTCCGTCGCGCAGCTGGATGACCTCGGTGATGAGGCGATGAATCCGCAGGTCGGCGTAGCCGGCCCCGGCCGCGGTGGCCGCCGACAACGCGGCGTCGGCCAGGGCGCGGCGCGGTAGGTCGAGGAAGTCGGCGTCGATCGGCCGGGTCGATGTCACGGCTCCACCGTATCGACAGCTCATTGCCAGCCGCTTTAATACCTCCATGGCCGTGCTGAGCAGACAACCTCGCTCGCCGGCACTGGCCTACGCATTGCTGGCCCCCAGCCTCTTCGGCGTCGTCGTCTTCTTGCTGTTGCCCATCCTGGTCGTGGTCTGGCTGAGCCTGTATCGATGGGACCTGCTGGGGCCGCTGCGCTACGTGGGCCTGGACAACTGGCGCTCGGTGCTCACCGATCCCGGCTTCGGCGACTCGCTGGCCGTCACCGCCGCCTTCGTAGCGCTGGTGGTTCCCGCGCAGACGGTGCTCGGATTGCTGGCCGCCTCAATGCTGGCCCGCGAGCTGCCGGGCACCGGCCTGTTCCGCACCCTCTACGTGCTGCCGTGGATCTGCGCCCCCCTGGCGATCGCCGTGCTGTGGCGCTGGATCCTCGCGCCCACAGACGGCGCCGTCAGCACCGTGCTGGGCAGGCGCATTGATTGGTTGTCCGACCCCAGCTTCTCGCTGCCGTTGGTGTCGGCGGTCGTGGTGTGGACCAACGTCGGTTACGTGTCGCTGTCGTTTCTGGCCGGCCTGCTGGCCATCCCCGCGGATGTCCACAACGCCGCCCGCACCGACGGCGCCACGGCGTGGCAGCGGTTCCGGCGCATCACGCTGCCCATGTTGCGACCGACGACGTTCTTTGTCCTGCTGACAGGCGTCGTCAGCGCGGCCCAGGTGTTCGACATGGTGTACGCGCTCACCGGCGGAGGGCCGGCCGGCAGCACCGACCTGGTGGCCCACCGTATCTACGCCGAGGCCTTCGGGGCGGCAGCTATCGGGCGGGCGTCGGTGATGGCGGTGGTGTTGTTCGTCATCCTCATCGGCGTCACATTCGTGCAGCACCAGTATTTCCGGCGGCGGATCAGCTATGACCTCACCTAACCGGGTCGCCAACGGTGTGATCTACGCCGGCCTTGCGATGGGTGCGCTGATCACGCTGGTTCCCTTCCTGTTTGGCCTGCTGACCTCGTTCACCTCGGCGCACCAGTTCGTCACCGGCAGGCCCCTGCAGATGCCGCGGCCGCCCACGCTGGCGAACTACGCCGACCTCACCGCCGCCGGTTTCGGCCGCGCGGCGGCGGTGACCGCCCTGATGACGGCGGTGATCCTGGTCGGACAGCTGACCTTCTCTGTGCTGGCCGCGTACGCGTTCGCGCGCCTGGAGTTTCCCGGCCGGGAGCCGCTGTTCTGGGTTTACATCGCCACGCTGATGGTTCCGGGCACCGTCACCGTGATACCGCTGTACCTCATGATGGCCCAACTGGGCCTGCGCAATACCTTCTGGGCGCTGGTCCTGCCCTTCATGTTCGGCTCGCCCTACGCGATATTCCTCCTGCGCGAGCACTTCCGCATGATCCCCAACGACCTGGTCAACGCCGCCCGCCTCGACGGCGCCAACACCCTGGATGTGCTCCTTCACGTTGTGATTCCCTCAAGCAGGCCGGTCTTGGCCGCTTTGACGCTGATCACCGTGGTCTCGCAATGGAATAACTTCATGTGGCCGCTGGTGATCACCAGCGG
>CAZZHX010000100.1:0-10652 GCA_964653535.1 uncultured Mycobacterium sp.
CTACGAACCCCCGCTGCTGGACGGGCCGCGGAGTCGGGGGGCGGCGTCGCGGTACCGGTAGGGACGACGGCCGGCCCGGGGAACCGCCGCCTCGTCGCGGCCCGTCCAGCAGCGGGGGTTCGTAGTCCACGACGGGCATGACGGCGAAGGCGCTGCGGCCGTCGTGGATGACCGGATCGGCGGTCTCGGCGGTCTCGGCGGTTTCGATGGTCTCGATCGTCACAGCGCACTCTCCAGCTCGGGGGATCCCACTTCGAGCCTGCTGGAGAGGGGCAGACGGAGTTCAGAATGGCACAACTGCGGCGCGCGTGTATTCGCGCCGGACCGCGCGGTTACCGTGAGCGGTGGAGCGGGTGGACGTCACGAGACGAACAGGAGGACGGCGCCGTCATGGTGACCCGGTTGTCCTCGTCGGACGCATCGTTCTTCCAGCTGGAGAACACCTCCACCCCGATGTACGTCGGGTCGTTGTCCATCCTTGCGCGCCCGCGCGCCGGGTTGAGTTACGAGACGCTGCTGGCCACCGTTGAACAGCGGCTGCCGCAGGTGCCGCGCTACCGGCAGAAGGTCCGTCAGGTGCTCCTCGGCCCGGCGCGGCCCGTCTGGGTCGACGACAGCGACTTCGACATCGCCTACCACGTGCGGCGCGCGGCGCTGCCGTCGCCGGGCAGCGACGAGCAGCTGCACGGCCTCGTCGCACGTTTGTCGGCGCGGCCGTTGGACACGTCACGTCCACTGTGGGAGATGTACCTGATCGAAGGCCTGGCCAACAACCGGGTGGCCCTCTACACCAAGTCTCACCAAGCCCTGATCAACGGCCTGAGCGCGCTCGAGATCAACCACGTCATCGCCGACCGCGCACGCCGGCCGCCGGCGTTCCCCGAGGACATCTGGGTACCCGAACGCGATCCCGGCACCGTGCGGTTGGCGCTGGGGGCGATCGGCGACTGGCTGGGCGCGCCGGGCGCGCAGCTGCAGGAGGCCGGGGCCGCGATCGCCGGATTAGCGACCGACCACGGCGAGTTCGTCGACGCCGGTCGCCGGGTCCTGGAATACGCGCGCAGAGTCACCCGCGGCACCGCGCCCAGCAGCCCGCTCAACGCCCCCGTGTCGCGGCACCGCCGGTTCACGGTCGCGCGCGGCCGCCTCGAGGACTACCGCGCCGTGCGGGCGCGCTACGACTGCGACGTCAACGACGTGGTACTCGCGGTGATCACCGGCGCCCTGGGAAACTGGCTGATGTCACGCGGGGAGGCAGTGTCACCGACCGCCACGATCCGGGCTATGGCGCCGCTGCCGGTCTACGCCGACGGCCAACCGGACGCGACGGGTCCCGGCCAGATCATCAGCCAGGTGGTGCCGTTCCTTGTCGACCTGCCGGTGGCGGAGCCCAACGCCGTGGTGCGGCTGTCGCAGATCGCGCATGCCACCGAGTCCAACCCGACCGCCGCCAGCCTGGTTGACGCCCGGACCATTGCCACCCTGTCGGGTTTCGCCCCACCCACGTTGCACGCCATGGGTATCCGCGTCGCCACCAGCTTCTCCAAGCGGACGTTCAACCTGCTGATCACCAACGCGCCTGGGGCCCAGTCGCAGAAGTACGTCGCCGGCACCAAGTTACTCGAGACCTACTCGGTGCCGCCGCTGCTGCACAACCAGGCGCTGGCCATCGGTGTCACGTCCTACAACGGCACGCTGTATCTCGGGATCAACGCCGACCGGGAGGCGATGAGCGACGTCGACCTGTTGCCGGGCCTGCTGGGCCAATCGCTCGAGGAGCTTGTGGAGGCGTCCCGCTCGTAGTCTGGGTGGAAACCATGGCGTGGATCTATGATTTACCGGTGAGCCAAGGGAAAAATAACGACGCATCGGCGGGGGCGAAGAAAAAGAAATCGGCCGCGGCGAGCCCGCACAAGGTATCCGACGCGGTCTACCGAACTGAATTATTCCGGCTGCAAGCGGAGTTCGTGAGGCTGCAGGAGTGGGTGCGGCATACCGGGGCGCGCCTGGTGGTCATCTTCGAAGGTCGTGACGCCGCGGGCAAGGGCGGAGCGATCAAGCGGATCACGGAATACTTGAGCCCGCGGGTCGTCCAGATTGCGGCGTTGCCGGTGCCGACGGAACGCGAACGCGGGCAGTGGTACTACCAGCGCTACATCGCCCACTTGCCCGCCAAGGGTGAGATCGTGCTTTTTGATCGGTCCTGGTACAACCGGGCCGGCATCGAGAAAGTCATGGGATTCTGCACCGCGCAAGAGCATGTGCTGTTTTTACGGCAGACGCCCATCTTCGAACAGATGCTGATCGACGACGGGATCTTGTTGCGCAAGTATTGGTTTTCGGTGTCGGACGACGAACAGTTGCGGCGGTTCCACGCGCGGCTCACTGATCCCGTACGGCAATGGAAACTCAGCACGATGGACACGGAATCGGTATACCGCTGGGAGGACTATTCCCGCGCCAAGGACGAGATGATGGTGCACACCGACACCCCGGTGAGCCCGTGGTACGTCGTGGAATCCGACCTCAAGAAGAATGCGCGGCTGAACATGATGGCGCACCTGCTGTCCACGATCGAGTACCAGGAGGTCGACTCGCCCAAGGTCACTTTGCCCAAGCATCCGATCGAGAGCGGCAACTACGTGCGCCCACCGCGTGAACTGTCGACCTACGTCGACGACTACGCGGCGACGTTGATGGGGAAATGATGCGGCGCTGATGCGGGTCTACATCCCCGCCACGTTGGCGATGTTGCAACAACTCGTCGCCGAAGGATCGTTGTGGCCCGTCAGCGGCACCGCATTCACGGTGACCCCGACGCTGCGCGAAGCGTACGCCGAGGGCGACGACGACGAACTCGCCGAGGTGGCGTTGCGCGAGGCGGCGCGGGCCTCGCTGCGCCTGCTCGCGGCCGCCCACGACGACACCACCCAGTCCCCCGGGGTCGGCGCCGGCAACCCGCCGCCACGGCGGGCCGTGCTGGTCGCTGAGGTGGAGGACGTCACGTACCGGCCCGACCTGGACGACGCCGTCATCAGAGTCCGTGCGCCCGTCGCGATCGAGGACGTGATCGCCGCGTACGTCGACATTGCCGTGGCCGAACCGGCCGTGGTGAAGGCGATGGAGGTCATCGACGCCGCCGACCTGGGCGACGAGGACGCGGAGCTGGCGGTCGGTGACGCCTTGGACCACGACCTGGCCTGGTACGCGAACCAGGAGCTGCCCTTCCTGGTGGAGCTGCTGTAGCTGGGTAGGTGCGACGGACCGGCCGCAAATTGCTGATCTACGGTGCCGTAACTTACGGTATCGTAGCTTGGGAGAGGTGGTCAATGAGCATGGAATTCGTAGCGTCGGAGGCGGGGATCGGCGAGACCGCGCGTCCCGGGGTTGACCTACATCCGGGTTGGTATGCGCTGCGCAGGATCGCCGCCCGCATCACGTCGCCGCTGCTGCCCGACGATTATCTGCGCCTGGCCAACCCGCTGTGGTCGGCGCGGGAATTGCGGGGTCGCGTCCTGTCGGTTCGCCGGGAGACGGAGGATTCCGCGACGCTGGTGATCAGGCCGGGCTGGGGATTCAACTTCGCGTACCGGCCGGGACAGTACATCGGGATCGGGCTGCTGATCGACGGCCGCTGGCGTTGGCGGTCGTATTCGCTGACGTCGAGCCCGGCCACCGGAGGCTCCCGGACCGGGTCGTCGCGCACCGTGACCATCACCGTCAAAGCGATGCCCGAGGGTTTCCTGTCTACACACCTGGTGGACGGTGTCGAGCCGGGCACCGTCGTCCGCCTGGCCGCACCGCAGGGCGACTTTGTCCTGCCCGATCCGGCGCCGCCGTCGATTCTGTTCCTCACCGCGGGGTCCGGGATCACGCCGGTGATGTCAATGCTGAGGACCCTGGTGCGCCGCAACCAGATCGGTGACATCGTCCATGTTCATTCGGCGCCCACCCGGGCCGACGTCATGTTCGGCGCCGAGCTGGCCGCGCTGGCCGCTGACCGGCCGGGGTACCGATTGCTGCTGCAGGAGACCCGCACCCAGGGGCGATTGGACCCCGGGTCGCTCGACGGCGTGGTGCCGGACTGGCGCGGGCGTCAGACCTGGGCCTGCGGGCCGGAGGGCATGCTCGCCCGGGCCGAAACGGCGTGGTCGTCGGCGGGTGTCGGCGACCGGTTGCATGTGGAGCGGTTCGGGGCCTCGAAGACCGCGCCCGCCGGGGCGGGCGGGACGGTCACGTTCGTGCGCAGTGGGCGCGCCGCTGTCGCCGACGGTGCGACGTCGCTGATGGAGGCGGGGGAGGCTGCCGGCGTGCAGATGCCGTTCGGCTGCCGGATGGGTATCTGCCAGTCCTGCGTGGTCAGCCTCGTCGACGGTCGCGTCCGGGATCTGCGCAACGGTCAGGAGCACGAACCGGGGACGAGGATCCAGACGTGCGTATCGGCCGCGTCGGGCGATTGCGCATTGGACATTTAGAAACTTCTCAGAGCTAACCTACGGTTTGGTAAGTTACGATATCGTAGGTTAGGCACCGCACCACGAACGCAGGAAGCAGAAGATAACAATGGCGATCACCGACGTCGAAGCATTCACCCATCTCACCGATGCCGACATCGAGAGCTTGGGCGTTGAACTGGATGCCATCCGCCAGGACATCGAGGACTCCCGTGGGTCGCGCGACGCCCGCTATATCCACCGCGCCATCGCGGCGCAGCGCGGGCTGGAGGTGGCCGGCCGACTGCTGCTCGCCGCCAGCACGCGGCGTTCGGCCTGGTGGGCGGGGGCCGTGACCCTGGGCGTGGCCAAGATCGTCGAGAACATGGAGATCGGCCACAACGTCATGCACGGTCAGTGGGACTGGATGAACGACCCGGAGATCCACTCCTCGACGTGGGAATGGGACATGAGCGGGTCCTCCCAACACTGGCGGTACACCCACAACTTCCTGCACCACAAGTACACGAACATCCTCGGGATGGACGACGACGTCGGCTACGGCGTGCTGCGCGTCACCCGCGATCAGCGATGGCGGCCCTTCAATGCGCTCAACCTCGTGTACAACACCCTGCTGGCGCTGCTGTTCGAGTGGGGTGTCGGCCTCCAGCACGTGGAGCTTGGCAAGATCGCCAAGAACCGGATGTCGCACGACGACGCCCGACAGCGGGTCGAAGAGTTCCTGTCGAAAGCCGGTCGCCAGGTGCTCAAGGATTATGCCGCGTACCCGGCGCTGACCGCGCTGTCACCCGGCGCCACATACGCCTCCACGCTGAAGGCCAACGCCGTTGCCAACGTGATCCGCAACGTGTGGGCCAACGCCGTCATCTTCTGCGGGCATTTCCCCGATGGCGCGGAGAAATTCACCAAGACCGACATGATCGGCGAAACGAAGGGCCAGTGGTACCTGCGTCAGATGCTCGGCAGCGCCAACTTCGAGGGCGGCCCCGCGCTGCGTTTCATGAGCGGTAACCTGTGCTTCCAGATCGAACACCACCTGTACCCCGATCTGCCGAGCAACCGGCTGCACGAGATTTCGTTGCGGGTGCGCGAGGTCTTCGCTAAGTACGACTTGCCTTACACCACAGGACCATTCCTGGTTCAGTACGGCAAGGCGTGGCGCACCATCGCCAAGCTGTCGTTGCCGGACAAGTTTCTTCGCGATAGTTCCGACGACGCACCGGAGACCCGCAGCGAGCGGATGTTCGTCGCACTACAACCCGGGTTCGCGGCCGACACCGATCCGGCTACCGGACGCCGACGCGGGCTGAAGACGGCGATCGCCACCGTGCGGACGTGGCGGCGTGCCAAGCGCTCCGCGAGGCGGGCGGCGCGAGCCGGCGCCGGAGTCGACGGTATCGCCGCCTGATCGCCGGGGTCAGTGATCGAGGACCTTAATCCGGCAACTCGGCCCGTGAGCCCGCGCGAGTCGCGCGTCCAACGTCAGCAGGGTGGCATCGAACGCCTCCGCCAGCGCCACGTAGAACGCGTCCCATCCCCGTACCGAATTGCGCAGTTGCCACGCCCGGTCGATAAGCCAGCGATGCCCGAATCGCTCCCCGGGCCAATCCCGCAGATCGGCGATAGCCTGCACGGCGGCCGTGCCGTCCAACCGCCCGGGCAGGTGCTGGGCGCGGATCGCACCCAGCACTTCACCATCGATCACGTGGGGCGCCACCTGGTCGGCGTCGGCGGCGAGGCGAGCCGCGATCTCACCCGACCGTGGCGTGTCCGCGACGACTTCGAACAGGCACGAGGCGTCAACGACCAGCATCTGGCCACTGCCCGCGCCACTCGTCCAGTGTCGCGAGCACCTCGGTGGTGGATATGTCCGAAGGCCGTCGGCCGGTGCGGGCCAGCCACGCAGTGACTGACGGCCGCGCCGCCAGGCGGGCCGCCTCCCGGCGCAGCAGTTCGGGAACTGTGATCCCGTCATCCGCGGCATGACGTACCAGCGCTTGATACACGTCGTCGTCCATGTCGCGAATCTGAACCGTCTTGGGCATCATTGCAATGCATCATGCGTGATTGCATGCAGAGACGCGTATGCGCATGTGCTCTGCGGCGGGTCGAACGGCTCGTCGCCCGGTCACGTTTCGCGCAGAGCCGCCAGCAGCCGCCGTGCCGCGGCGACGCGGCGGCCGGCGTCCCCGGACAGCGCATCGAGTGCGCACTCGGGGTCGGACGATGGGCCCATGTGCCCGCAACCGCGCGGGCAGTCGGTGATCACCTCGGACAGATCGGAGAACGCCGCGAGGACGTCGTCGGGTCGGATGTGGGCCAGCCCGAACGAGCGGATGCCCGGGGTGTCGATCACCCAGCCGGTGCCGCCGAGGGGCTGCGGTAACGGAAACGCGACCGACTGCGTCGAGGTGTGCCGGCCCCTGCCGATCTCGGTCACCTCGCCCACGGCCCGGGCGGCCTCGGGCACCAGTCGATTGACCAATGTCGACTTGCCGACCCCGGAATGTCCCAGCAGCACAGTGATCTTGCCGGCGAGCAGGTCCGCGACTGTCGGCAGGGGATCATCGCGGCCCGCGGCGACGACCGTCAGGTCCAGGTCGACGAAGTGCTCGGCGAACGGCCCGGGCGGGGCGAGGTCGGTCTTGGTCATGCACAGGATCGGCGTCAGGCCGCCCGCGTAGGCGGCGATCAACGTCCGGTCGACCAGGCCGGTGCGTGGCGGCGGGTCGGCCATCGCCACCACGATCAGCAACTGGTCGGCGTTGGCGACCACCACCCGTTCCGTGGGATCGGTGTCGTCGGCGGTGCGGCGCAACACTGTTCGCCGCTGCGCGCGCCGCACGATTCGCGCCAGGGCGTCCGGCCGTCCGGACAGGTCGCCGACTAGGTCCACGTCGTCGCCGACGACGATCGGAGTGCGCCCCAGTTCGCGGGCGCGCATGGCCGTCACCCGGCGGCCGGGATCCCCGCCCAGCACGCAGCCCCAACGACCACGGTCGACGCCGACCACCATCGCGGTCTCGGCGTCGGCGTGCCCGGGGCGGGTCTTGGTCCGCGGGCGGGAGCCGCGTCCGGAACGAATCCTGACGTCGGACTCGTCGTAGTCGTCCGCCCCCCTCAAACGCCGGGCTCCTCGCGGGCCAGCATGCGCGCCCACAGTTGCGGAAAACCAGGCAGTGTTTTGGCGGTGGCGCCGATGTCGTCCACTTCGACCCCGGCCACCCGCAGCCCGATGATCGCGCCGGCCATCGCCATCCGATGATCGGCATAGGCGCGCCAGATCCCGGGCCGCAGGGGCGTCGCGGTGATCACCAGACCGTCGGGCATTTCGGTGCAGTCGCCGCCCAGGCCGTTGATCTCGGCGCTCAGCGCGGCAAGCCGGTCGGTCTCGTGGCCGCGTAGATGAGCGATGCCCGACAGGCGCGACACCGAACCCCGACGGGCCAGCGCGGCGAGCGCCGCCACCGACGGCGCCAACTCGCCCACGGCGCGCAGATCGACGTCGAAACCCGCGTAGTCGCCCGCACCCTGCAGCTCCAGCGACGAATCCGTCTGATTGACAACAGTATTCAGCGTACGAAGCACGGCCAGAATGTGGTCGGCGGGTTGCACGCTGTTCCTTGGCCAGCCGGTGATGAGCACCGTTCCGCCGCGCACCGCTGCGGCGGCCAGAAATGGGACGGCATTGGTCAGATCCGGTTCGATCGCCCAGTGCCGGGCCGCGACCGGGCCGGCGCCCACCCGCCAGCGGTCGGGGACGGAGTCGTCGACGTCGACTCCGGCCTGCCGCAGCATCGCCACCGTCATGGCGATGTGCGGCGCCGACGGCAGCGCCGTCCCGGTGTGGTGCACGGTCAGGCCCTCGGTGAACGTCGCCGCGCACAGCAGCAGCCCGGACACGAACTGCGACGACGCCGAGGCATCGATCGCGACGGTGCCGCCGGCGACCGAGCCGGTGCCCAGCACGCGAAAGGGAAGGCCCGTGCCGTCGATGCGGACGCCGAGGCCGCGCAGCGCGTCCAGCAACGGGGCTATGGGCCGCGCCCGCGCCTGCTCGTCGCCGTCAAACTCGACCACCGCATCGGCGAGCGCCGCCAGCGGCGGGACGAAACGCAGGACCGTGCCAGCCAATCCGCAGTCCACCCGGGCGCCGGGCGCCGGGGCGATCCGGCCGCCGACCGTCAGGTCGCAGCCTGCCCCGTCGACACGTAGGCCCAGGGTGCGCAGTGCGCCGATCATCAGGTCGGTGTCGCGGCTGCGCAGCGCCCCGCCGATGCTCGACGTACCCTGTGCAGCCGCCAGTGCGGCCAGCACCAGGGCGCGATTGGTCTGTGACTTCGAACCCGGGACGGTCACGGTTGCATGCACCGGTTCGGATGCGCACGGGGCCGCCCAGGTGGTCACCGCTCCATCATGGCCTGCCGCCGGGTTCTGTCACCATGGGACTCATGTGCGGACGGTTCGCGGTGACTACCGACCCGGCGCTGCTGGCCGCGAAGATCCACGCGATCGACGAGGCGACCGGTGCCCCCGGCGGCCGTGGGCCCAATTACAACGTCGCCCCCACCTCAATCGTTGCGACCGTGGTGAGCCGGCACACCGAGCCCGGCGACCAACCCACCCGGCGGGTGCGCCTCATGCGCTGGGGTCTGATCCCGCCCTGGGTGAAGGCCGGCGCCAACGGAGCCCCCGGGACGCTCATCAACGCCCGCGCTGAGCGGGCCACGACCGCGCCCGCGTTCCGCTCGAGTGCCAAGTCCCAGCGGTGTCTGGTCCCGATGGACGGCTACTACGAATGGCGCGTCAACGACCCGTTAGTGGGGAACGCGTCACCGGGGAACGCGTCACGGGGAAAGAAGTCCCGCAAGACGCCGTTCTTCATGTACCGCGACGACGGCGAGCCGTTGTTCATGGCAGGGCTGTGGGCCGCCTGGCGGGCCGATGGGGACGCCGCGCCGCTGCTGAGTTGCGCGATCATCACCACCGACGCCCCCGGGCCGCTCGGCGAGATCCATCACCGGATGCCGCTGGTGGTGCCCGAACGCGACTGGGACCGGTGGCTCGACCCGGACGCCCCCGCCGACGATCGGCTGTTGTCCAGCCCGCCGGACGTGCGCGGCATCCGCATGCGCGAAGTGTCGACGCTGGTGAACAACGTGCGCAACAACGGCCCGGAGCTGATCGCGCCGGCCGAGCCGCGGCCCGAACAGGCCCGGCTGCTGTAGCGCCGGGCGCCTACTTCTCGAGTATTTCTCGAGCGTCACGCTGGGGTGACATTCGGCGTCGACAATCGCCCTGGCGTGACGCTCGGCGCCACGCTCGAGAACCTAGCGCCCCGTGTACCCCGGCGGGTTGACGCCCTCGACCCAGAAGTCGACGCCCAGTTCGCTGCCGGGCACGCAGTCGTACGCCGAGAGGTCGGTGACGCCGGATTCCAGCAGCACGTCCTCGCACAGCAGGGTGTGGCCGGTGTACTCCCGGGCGGGCCGGGTGATGATTGCATACGCTGCGTCGGAGTACACCTCGGGCTTGCGGGATCGCGCCATCGCCGCGTCGCCGCCGAGCAGGTTCTGCACCGCGGCCGTCGCCACCATGGTGCGGGGCCACAGCGTGTTCGACGCGATTCCCGCCGCCCGCATCTCCTCGGCAATGCCCAGCGCGCACAGCGTCATGCCGAACTTCGCCATCATGTATGCCGTCGGCTTCAGCCACTCCTTGCCGAGCAGGATGGGCGGGGAGAGCGTCAGGATGTGCGGGTTCTCCCGTCCGATCATGTGGGGAATGCAGGCCTGGGACACGGCGTAGGTGCCGCGTACCTGGATGCCGTTCATCAGGTCGAACCGCTTCATGGGCACCTCGGTGATCGACCCCAGGTTGATCGCCGACGCGTTGTTGACGCAGATGTCGATGCCCCCGAACTGCTCGACGGTTTTGGCGACGGCAGCCTCGACCGACTCCGGGTCGCGGACGTCGCCGACGATCGGCAGGGCCTTGCCGCCGGCGTCCTCGAGCTCCTTGGCGGCCGTGAACACGGTCCCCGGCAGCTTCGGGTGCGGCTCAGCGGTCTTGGCGATCAGGGCGATGTTGGCGCCGTCTTGCGCGGCCCGCTTGGCGATCGCCAGGCCGATACCGCGGCTGGCGCCGGAGATGAACATGGTCTTGCCGGAAAAGGCCGCTGTTGACATGGCCTCACCC
>CAZZHX010000101.1:0-10604 GCA_964653535.1 uncultured Mycobacterium sp.
CACCGCGTTGAGTGGGCGGGTGACCGCGATCTGCACCGTCGTGGTGGTCCCGACGAACACCGGGGCGGTGCCACGCGGCGCCTCGCCCTGCGCTTGGCCACGCGCCGGCGACGTCGGGTCGGGGGAAGCCGTCTCGTACTCGGTCTGATACCACGGCCCCCACGAGCCATCGGGGCGCTTGGCGCGCAACCGGGTGGAGGTATCGGTCAGGTCGCCGGTGACTGCGACGAGCGAGAACGGGGTGCCCTGGGCGACTTCCCGGACGGTCACGCCGGCCCCGAGTCCGAACAGCGGCTGCTCGGTCAGCTTGGTGTCGCGGGGCTGTGACTGATCGGCGGTGTGGGATTCGCTCGGCGCGCCCATGAACCACGAGCCCATGAGGATGGTCGCCGCGACGGCCGTGAGCAACGTCGTGGGCCTGCGACTGCGGGGCACGATCTGATGTTACTGATGTTTCTATAGTTATCAGTGGGGCGACACGGCACAATGGCTATCAGAAAGGCCAGCGGAAAGGCCAGCGGAAAGGCCAGCGGAAAGGCCAGCGGAAAGGCCCGGAGAAAGCCCCGGAATCGCACAGCTCGTGGTTCGACGACACCGCAGAGATCATCTGTCTCTCTGCGGTGTCGTCTGGGGACAAGCTTTGCGTGCTAGACGGGCGGCAACACCGGTGCGGCCGCGCCCGCGGCCGGCAGGGCACCCGCCGCACCCGGCAGAGCACCGGCGGCACCGGGCACGGCACCCGCCGCACCCGGCAGGGCACCGGCGGCGTCCGGCAGGGCACCCGCGGCACCCGCGGCACCGGGGTGGATCCCCTGCGTGATCGCGGGCATGATCAGGCCCTTGAGCAGGTCGATCGCCTGGCCGGCGCCCAACTGGTTGGCGGCCTGCATGACATCGTTGACGATCCCGCCACTGCTGCCGCTGCCGGCGCTCGGGGCCGCGGCACCGAGCGTCGAGGGGTCACCGAGGATCGGGTAGGTGCCGTCGGCACCCGGCCCCAGCGCGGACGGCGCCGGAACCGGAACGCCTGCGCCCGGCACCGCCCCTAGCGGGCTGGTCAGAGCCGGGTTGAGGCCCGCGACCGGGGACTGCACACCCGCCGCGGGAAGCGCACCCGGCGTGGTCAGGCCCGGCGTGGTCAGACCGGGCGTAGTGAGACCGGGCGTGGTCAGGCCCGGCGTCGTCAGACCGGGCGTGGTCAGACCCGGCGTCGTCAGACCCGGCGTGGTCAGGTCAGGGCTGGTCAGGCCGGGGCTGGTCAGGCCGGGGCTGGTCAGGCCCGGGGTGGTGCCCAGGGTGGAGGTACCCAGACCCGGGCTGGTCAGGCCGGTCGCGCCGGTGGCAGCGCCGCCGCTCAGGGCGGGCACCGCGGGCACGTTGATCCCGAATTGCGCCAGGCCTTGCGAGAGAGCACCAATCAGCTCACCGGGAAGGTCGCTGATCTGGGCGGCCTGCTTGAACTCGTGGTGCTCGACGGGCTGGCTGCCCGCGGTCGATGCGTAAACCAGGAAGTACGCGCATGGACTCGCCACGGCCACAGCGGCAACCGCGCTCATGGCTGTGGAAAGCTTGCGTCGGCGGCGGTTCGGCATGGAAGTCTCCTCAATCTCTCAACAATTCACTGATGTGATCTGTCGGTGTGCCCTGCCTGTCGTGCTCGGCAAGATCCACCCACAACCGATGGTACGAGTGGGAAAGCTGTTACTGGAGTGGTGACATCGAATCGTGAGCCAATTGCACCCCGGCCCGTGATCGCCCGCCGAGGGCGACTCCCCAGGCTCGCCACGCGGGTTAGGCCCCCGCAGTCGGATAACGTAGGCAGACGATGAAAGATCGTTTCGACCTCCTCGTCGTCGGCTCCGGATTCTTCGGCCTGACAATCGCCGAGCGCGTAGCCACCCAACTCGGCAAGCGCGTCCTTGTTGTCGACCGGCGGCCGCACATCGGCGGCAACGCCTACTCCGAAGCTGACCCGCAAACCGGCATCGAGGTGCACCGCTACGGCGCGCACCTGTTCCACACCTCGAACGAACGCGTATGGGACTACGCCCGCCAATTCACCGAGTTCACCGACTACCAGCACCGCGTGTTCGCGATGCACGACGGGCAGGCCTACCAGTTCCCCATGGGCTTGGGCCTGGTGTCGCAGTTCTTCGGTAGGTACTTCAGTCCCCAGGCGGCCCGGAAGCTGATCGCCGAGCAGTCCGCCGAGATCGACACCGCCGACGCACAGAACCTGGAGGAGAAGGCGATCTCTCTAATCGGCCGGCCGCTCTACGAGGCATTCGTCAAGGGGTACACCGCTAAGCAGTGGCAGACCGACCCCAAGGAGTTGCCGGCCGCCCACATCACCCGGCTGCCCGTGCGCTACACCTTCGACAACCGCTACTTCAGCGACACCTACGAGGGCCTGCCCCTGCACGGTTACACCGCATGGCTGCAGAACATGGCCGACGACGACCGCATCGAGGTGCGGCTGAACACCGACTGGTTCGACGCCCGCGACCAGTTGCGCGCGGCCAGCCCGGACGCCCCCGTGGTGTACACCGGCCCGCTGGACCGCTACTTCGACTACGCCGACGGCCGACTGGGCTGGCGCACCCTCGACTTCGAGGTGGAAGTCCTGCCGGTCGGGGACTTCCAGGGCACGCCGGTGATGAACTACAACGACCCCGATGTGCCCTACACCCGCATCCACGAGTTCCGCCACTTCCACCCCGAGCGCGACTACCCGACCGACAAGACCGTCATCATGCGGGAGTACTCCCGGTTCGCCGCCGACGACGACGAGCCCTACTACCCGATCAACACCGAAGCCGACCGCTCCCTGCTGGCCGCGTACCGGGCGCGGGCGAAGACCGAAACCGCCTCGGCGAAAGTCCTTTTCGGCGGCCGGCTGGGAACCTACCAATATCTCGATATGCATATGGCCATCGCCAGCGCGCTGACCCTGTACGACAATGTCCTGGTGCCGCACCTGCGCGACGGCGAGGCGCTGGCCGAGGAAGGGCCGCGCCCATGACCCGCGCCGTGAGCCTGCTCTCCAGGATCATCCTGCCCCGGCCGGGTGAGCCACTCGACGTGCGCAAGCTCTACCTCGAGGAGTCGGCCACCAACGCGCGCCGCGCACACGCGGCGAGCCGCACGTCGCTGCAGATCGGCCCGGAGTCCGAGGTGTCGTTCGCGACGTACTTCAACGCCTTCCCGGCCAGTTATTGGCGGCGCTGGAGCATCTGCGAGACGGTGGTGCTGCGGGTCGAGCTGAGCGGCTCCGGGCGCGTCGACGTCTACCGGACCAAGGCCACCGGAGCGCGGATCTTCGTGGAGGGCCGCCAGTTCGGCGCCGGCGATCAGCCCCCCGATCGGCCCCTCGATCAGAATTCAGCCCAGCCGCAGGTGCTTGAGATCGAGGTCTCCTTGCAGCCATTCGAGGACGGCGGCTGGATCTGGTTCGACATCACCACCGACACCGC
This sequence comes from uncultured Mycobacterium sp., assembly GCA_964653535.1. Classification (GTDB taxonomy): domain Bacteria; phylum Actinomycetota; class Actinomycetes; order Mycobacteriales; family Mycobacteriaceae; genus Mycobacterium. The sequence continues at coordinate 3,474 of CAZZHX010000101.1, forward strand.
GGTCACCCTGGGCAGCGGCGGCTGGTACGCCACCGAACCCGCGCCGATCACCGCCAAGATCGCCGTCGGCATCCCGACCTTCAACCGCCCCGCGGACTGCGCCAACGCGCTGGCCGAACTCACCGCCGACCCGTTGGTCGACGCGGTGATCGGGGCGGTGATTGTGCCCGACCAAGGCCTGCGGAAGGTGCGCGACCATCCCGACTTCCCCGCCGCGGCCGCCCGGCTGGGCGATCGGCTGTCGATCCACGACCAGCCCAATCTCGGCGGCTCCGGCGGCTACAGCCGGGTGATGTACGAGGCGCTGAAAAACACTGACTGCCAACAGATCCTGTTCATGGACGACGACATTCGCATCGAGCCGGACTCGATCCTGCGGGTCCTGGCGATGCACCGCTTCGCCAAGACCCCGATGCTGGTGGGCGGGCAGATGCTCAACCTGCAGGAGCCGTCGCACCTGCACATCATGGGCGAGGTGGTCAACCGCGCCAACTTCATGTGGACGGCCGCGCCACACACCGAGTACGACCACGACTTCGCCGAATACCCGCTGAACGACGACGAGGACGAGAGCAAGCTGCTGCACCGGCGGATCGACGTCGACTACAACGGCTGGTGGACCTGCATGATCCCGCGGCAGGTCGCCGAGGAGCTGGGCCAGCCGTTGCCGCTGTTCATCAAATGGGACGACGCCGACTACGGGTTGCGGGCCGCCGAGCACGGGTACCCGACCGTCACGCTGCCCGGTGCGGCGGTCTGGCACATGGCCTGGAGCGACAAGGACGACGCGATCGACTGGCAGGCCTATTTCCACCTGCGCAACCGGCTGGTGGTGGCGGCCATGCACTGGGACGGCGACGTCGCCGGGTTGATTCGCAGCCACTTCAAGGCGACGCTGAAACACCTTGTGTGCTTGGAGTACTCGACGGTCGCGATCCAGAACAAGGCGATGGACGACTTCCTGGCCGGTCCCGAACACATCTTCTCGATCCTCGAGTCGGCGCTACCGGAGGTGCACCGCATCCGCAAGGAGTACCCGGACGCGGTGGTGCTGCCGGCGGCCAGCGCACTGCCGGCGCCGGTGCACCAGAGCCAGGCGATGAAGCCGCCGGGCAACCCGCTGTCGCTCGGCTACCGGCTGGTCCGCGGCATCCTGCACAACATGACCGCCGCCGACCCGGCCCATCACAAGCGCCCGGAGTACAACGTGGCGACTCAGGACGCGCGCTGGTTCCGGCTGTGCCTTGTCGACGGGGCCACCGTCACCACCGCCGACGGCTGCGGCGTGGTCTACCGCCAGCGCGACCGGGCCAAGATGGTGTCGCTGCTCCTGGCCTCGCTGCGCCGCCAACGTCAACTGGCGCGCCGCTTCGACGAGATGCGCCGGACCTACCGGGCAGCCCTGCCCGTGCTGTCCAGCACGCAGAAGTGGGAGACGGTGCTGTTGTCCCCCGACGACGCGGAGCCCCGACGTGTCTGACGGTATGTCCCCCAGCGGCCCTCCCAGCGGTGAAGTGGCCGTGTTGGTGGCCGCGCAAGCGGTGCTGGCCGACCGCCCCGGCGTGCTGACCGCGGCGCGTGGGCTGTCGTACTTCGGGGAGCACAGCATCGGCTGGCTCGCGGCAGCGGCGTTGGGCGCCGCGCTGCAGCCGGCGCGTCGGCGCGCCTGGCTGGTGGCCGGGGCCGGCACGCTCGCCTCGCACGTCGCCGCCATGGCGGTCAAGCGGGTGGTACGGCGGCGGCGCCCGCATCATCCGGCCGTCGCGATCAAGGTCGGCACGCCTAGCCCGCTGAGCTTCCCCTCCGCGCACGCCACGTCCACGACGGCTGCGGCGATCCTGCTGGGCCGCGCCGCCGGGCTGCCCGCGGGACTGGCCGCGGCGGTCCTGGTTCCCCCGATGGCACTGTCGCGGATCGTGCTGGGTGTTCACTACCCCACCGACGTCGCCTGCGGCGCCGCCCTTGGCGCCGCCGTCGCCGCCGTCGCCGTCCGGGTCGACACGATCGCAGGGGGAACAGCGCATGGGTGACGACGGCGTGACGACCGGCCCGCCGAGCAACCCGATCGTCGGGGTCGTGCGGGCGATGCGACCGCGGCAGTGGGTGAAGAACGTGTTGGTGCTCGCGGCGCCGCTGGCGGCGCTGGGGGGACCGGTCCACTACAACTACGTGCAGGTGCTGACCAAGGCGTCGCTGGCTTTCGTGGTGTTCTGTTTGGCGGCGTCGTCGATCTACCTCGTCAACGACGCACGCGACGTCGAGTCCGATCGGGAGCATCCCACCAAACGCTTCCGTCCGATCGCGGCCGGCGTGGTGCCCGAGTGGCTGGCCTACGCCACGGCATCGGTGCTGGCCGCGTGCTCGCTGGCGATCGGCTTTTCCGTGACACCGCACCTGGCACTGGTGATCGCGGTATACCTGGCGATGCAACTGGGGTACTGCTTCGGCCTCAAGCACCAGGCTGTGATGGACATCTGCATCGTGTCGTCGGCGTACCTGATCCGGGCGATCGCCGGGGGCGTGGCCACCAAAATCCCGCTGTCGCAGTGGTTTTTGCTGATCATGGCGTTCGGTTCGCTGTTCATGGTGGCAGGAAAGCGCTACGCCGAGCTGCAACTCGCCGAGCGCACCGGCGCGTCGATCCGCAAGTCGCTGGAAAGCTACACCAGCACCTACCTGCGGTTCGTCTGGACGATGTCGGCCACCGCGGTGGTGGTGTGTTACGGACTGTGGGCCTTTGAGCGCGACGGCCACGCGGGGTCCTGGTTCGCGGTGTCGATGGTGCCGTTCACCATCGCTATCCTGCGCTACGCCGTCGACGTCGACGGTGGGCTGGCCGGGGAACCGGAGGACATCGCGCTGGGCGACCGGGTGCTGCAGATGCTGGGACTTGCCTGGATCGCAACGGTTGGAGCCGCCGTTGCCTTCGGTTAGCCCGCCGGCGATCCGGCGCAGCCCGGCGTTCCCGTACGGCGCCACGGTACGGGTCAGTCTGTGGGTCGGGGTGGCGGTGGTCGCCGGGCTGTTCGCGTGGGGCGCCTGGCAGCGGCGCTGGATCGCCGACGACGGTCTGATCGTGCTGCGCACGCTGCGCAACCTGCAGGCCGGCAACGGGCCGGTGTTCAACCCGGGCGAGCGGGTGGAGGCGAACACCTCCACGGCGTGGACCTATCTGATGTACGCGGGAACCTGGGTCGGCGGCCCGATGCGCATGGAGTACGTGGCCCTGGCGCTGGCACTGGTGCTCTCGGTGCTGGGCGTGGCGCTGCTCATGCTGGGGGCCGGCCGGTTGTACGCCCCCGGCCTGCGGAACCGACGGGTGCTCCTGCTGCCCGCCGGGGCGCTGGTCTATGTCGCGCTGCCGCCGGCGCGCGACTTCGCCACGTCCGGCCTGGAAGGCGGTCTGACGCTGACCTACCTGGGCCTGCTGTGGTGGATGATGGTGTGCTGGTCGCAGACCGTGCGGGGCCACCCGCAGGGCCGCGCGTCCACCGGGGCCCTGGCCTTTGTCGCCGGGTTCAGCGTCCTGGTCCGCCCGGAACTGGCCCTCATGGGCGGGCTGGCGCTCGTCATGATGCTGATCGCGGCGCGCACCTGGCGCCGCCGCGGGCTGATCGTGGCGGCCGGCGGGCTGCTGCCGGTGTCGTATCAGATCTTCCGGATGGGCTACTACGGGCTGTTGGTGCCCGGAACGGCCCTGGCCAAGGACGCCGCCGGGGACAAGTGGGCGCAGGGCGTGACTTACCTGGCGAACTTCGACGCGCCGTACGCGGTGTGGGTGCCGCTGGTGGTCCTGGCGGCCCTGGGGGCGCTGGTGCTGGCCGCGCGCTACCGGCCGTCGTTTGTGCGCCCAGCGCTGGCCGATGACTACGGCCGGGGGGGCCGGGCGGCCCGCGCGGTGCAGAGCCCGCCAGCCGTGGTGGTGTTCGTGCTGCTCAGTGGGCTGTTGCAGGCCCTCTATTGGATCCGCCAGGGCGGCGACTTCATGCACGGGCGGGTGCTACTAGCTCCCCTGTTCTGCCTGCTCGCCCCGGTGGCCGTCGTCCCCATGCTCGTGCCCGACGGCGCGGACTATTCGCGGGAGACGGGGTACTGGGCGACCGGCGCGGCCGGCGCGCTCTGGCTGGGGGTCGCCGGCTGGTCGCTGTGGGCGGCGAACTCGCCGGGGATGGGCGACGACGCGACCCGCGTCACCTACTCGGGAATCGTCGACGAGCGCCGTTTTTATGCGCAGGCGACCGGGCACGCTCACCCGCTGACGGCCGCCGACTACCTGGGTTATCCGCGGGTGGCGGCCATCCTCGTGGCGCTCGACAATATGCCCGAGGGGGCGTTGCTGCTGCCGTCCGGCAACTACAACCAGTGGGACGTGGTGCCGCCGCTGCCGCCGCCGCCGGACGGCAAGCCTGTCGAAAAGCCCGCATACACCGTATTTTTCACCAACTTGGGCATGGTCGGCATGAACGTCGGTCTCGACGTCAGGGTGATCGACCAGATCGGCCTGACGAATCCGATCGCTCAGCACACCGAGCGGGTGCAGCATGGCCGCATCGGGCACGACAAGAACCTGTTCCCCGACTGGGCGATCGCCGAGGGGCCCTGGGTGACGAAGCCCCCGTATATCCCGGGCTACCTGGACGAGAACTGGATCGTCCAGGCGCAGGCGGCCCTGAAATGCCCCGAGACCCAGACGCTGCTGTCATCGGTGCGGGCGCCGATGACGCTGCATCGGTTCTTCTCCAACGTCGTGCACGCCTACGAGTTCACCAAGTACCGGATCGACCGCGTCCCGCTCTACGAGCTGGCCAGGTGCGGGCTCCCGGTTCCCGAGGCCATCCCACCACCACCATCGCGGGAATGAATCCGGGGGGCTATGATGAGGGGCCGCGGGCGCTTTCGCCTGACCTGCTCAATGAGAGCAAACCGTCAACAATGTGGTTGACTGCTGGGGCACTGAAGCGCCCGAGCGCATGCAGTTCTACCCAGGCCGACCCGCTCGACCCCGTTCGGCCCGGGGATACCACGCTCGAAAGGATGAGGAAGCAAGGATGACACTTGTAGACAGGTTGCGCGGCGCCATGGCACGCATGCCCCGTCAGCTCGTGGTGGGTGCCGCTGCTGCGGTCCTGCTGCCAGGCCTGATCGGCGTCGCAGGCGGCTCCGCTACCGCGGGGGCGTTTTCGCGCCCGGGCCTGCCGGTCGAGTACCTGCAGGTTCCCTCCGCCGCGATGGGCCGCGACATCAAGATTCAGTTCCAAAGTGGTGGCGCCAACGCTCCCGCGCTCTATCTGCTCGACGGGATGCGCGCGCAGGAGGACTACAGCGGCTGGGACATCAACACCCCGGCGTTCGAGTGGTACCTGCAGTCGGGCATCGCCGTCGCCATGCCGGTCGGCGGGCAGTCCAGCTTCTACTCCGACTGGTACAAGCCCGCCTGCGGCAAGGTCGGCTGCACCACCTACAAGTGGGAGACGTTCCTCACCAGTGAACTGCCCGGCTACCTGTCGTCGCAGAAGCAGGTCAAGCCCACAGGCATGGCCGCGGTTGGTCTGTCGATGGCAGGCTCGTCGGCGTTGATCCTGGCGGCCTACCACCCTGACCAGTTCATCTACGCTGGTTCGCTGTCGGCGCTGATGGACCCCTCGCAGGGCATGGGCCCGTCGCTGATCGGCCTGTCCATGGGTGACGCCGGTGGCTACAAGCCCGCGGACATGTGGGGCCCCAAGGAGGACCCGGCGTGGGCGCGCAACGACCCGTCGCTGCAGGTCGCTCGCCTGGTTGCCAACAACACCCGCATCTGGGTGTACTGCGGTAACGGCAAGCCGTCGGACCTCGGTGGTGACAACCTGCCCGCGAAGTTCCTGGAGGGCTTCGTGCGAACCAGCAACCTGAAGTTCCAGGATGCTTACAACGCCGCCGGTGGTCACAACGCGGTGTGGAACTTCGACGCCAACGGCACGCACGACTGGCCGTACTGGGGTGCGCAGCTGCAGGCCATGAAGCCCGACCTTCAGCAGACGTTGGGCGCGACGCCCGGCAACGGTCCGGCGACAGCCACAGGAACGGGCACCTAACCACCGGGTGGCCTCGGCCACTGGCAACGCTAATCGACGGCGGCGACCCCTGGGGTCGCCGCCGTTGGTTGTTATGTGGCGAAATTCACTACCCTGCCGCGGGGCGGTTTCGCGGCGCTGGCTAGGGTTCTCGCAGCGAGTAGACGACCCTGACGACGACGACCGGAGACGATGGAGGCTTGCTGATGAGGGCGCAGACCAGAGCGTTACGGGTGTTGCTGGCGGTGGCGCTGGCGATCGGCCTGAACGGTGCGGTGGTCACGGGCGGCGTTGCCGGCAAGGCCCGGGCTGCCGGCTACGAAAGCCTGATGGTGCCCTCCGCCGCGATGGGCCGCGACATCCCCGTGGCCTTCCTCGCCGGAGGTCCGCACGCCGTCTATCTGCTGGATCCCTTTGACGCCGCGCCCGACGTCAGCAACTGGGTCACGGTGGGCAACGGCATGAACGCGTTGGCCGGCAAGGGCCTCTCGGTGGTGGCGCCTGCTGGCGGCGCCTACAGCATGTACACCAACTGGGAGTCCGACGGCAGCAAGCAGTGGGACACCTTCCTGTCGGCCGAACTGCCTAACTGGCTGGCTGCCAACAAGGGCCTGGCGCCCGGTGGGCACGCCGCCGTCGGCGCCGCCCAGGGGGGCTACGCCGCGCTGGCGCTCGCCGCCTTCCACCCCGACCGCTTCGGCTACGCCGGCTCGCTATCGGGTTTCCTGTACCCGTCGAGCACCAACTACAACGGCGCGATCCTCGGCGGCCTACAGCAATTCGGCGGCGTCGACGGCAACGGCATGTGGGGCTCCCCCCAGGCGGGGCGGTGGAAGTGGCACGACCCGTACGTGCACGCCGCGCTGCTGGCGCAGAACAACACCCGACTGTGGGTGTACAGCCCGACCAACGACAGCGCCAGCGATCCCGCCGCTGTGATCGGCCAGGCGGTGGCCGCGATGGGCAGCTCCCGCGAGTTTTACATGCAATACCGCCTCGTCGGCGGCCACAACGGCCACTTCGACCTGCCCGGCGGCGGCGACAACGGCTGGGGCTCGTGGTCGGGGCAGCTTGGGGC
>CAZZHX010000102.1:0-10593 GCA_964653535.1 uncultured Mycobacterium sp.
CGCTCTTGCCCTCCATCACCGGCAGCGACGCCGCCGCACCGATGTCACCGAGGCCGAGCACTGCGCTGCCGTCGCTGACAACGGCCACCAGCCGGTTCGCCCAGGTGTAGCGGGCGGCCAGCGCAGGGTCGGCGGCGATGGCGCGACTGACCTGCGCCACACCGGGGGTGTAGGCGATCGACAAGGCGCGCTGGGTATCCAGCGGCGCGGTCAGGCCCACGGACAGCTTGCCGCCGACGTGTGCTGCGAAGATCTCCGTGTCGGTGATCTCGCTCTGGCCGGGGCTTTCCTGCATCGATTCGGGCAAATCTGGCACTCTGCCAGGGTACTGACTACCGGCGACCGGTCCTAATCGCGCGGTGGCGATCGCCTGGTCAGACGAGCCTCACATGAGCCTCAGATCAGCCCTAGCTCGGTGACCGCGGCGCGCTCGTCAACAAGCTCCGCGGTCGTTTTGTCGATCCGCCCGCGGGAGAACTCGTCGATCTCCAGGCCGCTGACGATGGTCCAGTTGCCGCCCTTGGTGGTCACCGGGAACGACGAGATGATGCCCTCCGGCACACCGTAGGAGCCGTCGGAGAACACGGCCATGGAGACCCAGTCGCCGCCCGGGGTGCCCAGCAGCCAGTCCCGCGCGGCGTCGACGGTGGCCGACGCGGCAGACGCAGCCGAGGATGCACCCCGCGCGTCAATGATCGCCGCGCCGCGCTTGGCAACGGTCGGGATGAAGTCGTTCTCGATCCAGGCCTGGTCATTCACGACCTCTGCGGCGTTCCTTCCGCCGACCTGGGCGTGGAACACATCGGGGTACTGGGTGGCCGAGTGATTACCCCAGATCGTCATCTTCGTGATGTCGGTGACTTTCGCCCCGGTTTTCTTCGCCAACTGCGTGATCGCCCGGTTGTGATCCAGGCGCGTCAGGGCGGAGAACCGCTCCCGTGGGATGTCGGGGGCGTTGCTCATGGCGATGAGCGCGTTGGTGTTGGCAGGGTTACCCGTCACACCGATCCGGACATCCTCCGCAGCAACCGAGTTGAGGGCCTTGCCCTGCGCGGTGAAGATCGCACCGTTGGCCTCCAACAGGTCACCGCGCTCCATGCCGGGGCCACGCGGTCGGGCACCGACCAACAGGGCCAGGTTCACGCCGTCGAAAATCTTGGTCGGTTCCGAGCCGATCTGAACGCCGGCCAGCAGCGGAAATGCGCAGTCGTCGAGCTCCATCACGACGCCTTCGAGCGCCTTGAGAGCGGGCTCGATCTCGAGCAGACGCAACTCGATCGGGCGGTCGGCGCCCAGCAACGCGCCACTCGCCAGGCGAAACAGCAGGCTGTAGCCGATCTGGCCGGCGGCGCCGGTGACGGCGACCTTGACAGGACTTGCGCTCACGTCGGTGTGCTCCTTATGGAGAAGGTCGGGATGCACCCACGAAACTAGCGCACCCCGGGCGGACGGGTGACTCCGGTTCACCACCACCAGCGCGTAGCATGAGCCAACACCCGTCCGGGGCTGAGCTGTGATCGGAGGTAACGGTGTTCCCGGGGTTCGACGCGTTACCCGAAGTGCTGCGATCGGTCGCGCCCGAGCCGCGTGAGCCGGTGGCACAGCTCGTTACCCGCCAGCCCCACGCGTCCCTGGTCGATTGCGCTGTGTACGACGATGGCCACCGGCTGCCGGGGGCATTCGGCTGCGCCACCGCGCTCGCACACGTGCGCGAGATCCAACTCCTGGGGCGTGAGGCATTCGTGTGGGTCGGCTTGTGTGAGCCGACCACGAGCGACATGCAGGATGTGGCCGACGTTTTCGGCCTGCATGCTCTGGCCATCGAAGACGCCGTATCCGCATATCAGCGGCCCAAGGTGGAGCGATACGACGACACGGTGCTGCTCGTCCTCAAGACCGTGAGCTACGTTCCGCACGAATCGGTCACCTTGGCCCGCCAGATCGTCGAAACCGGCGAGATCATGGTCTTCGTCGGCAGGCACTTCGTGGTCACGGTCCGTCACGGCGAACACGGCGGGCTGTCGGAGGTGCGTAAGCGCCTGGAAGCAGACCCCGAGCAGTTGCGCCTGGGTCCGTACGCGGTGATGCACGCCATCGCCGACGACGTGGTGGGCCGCTACCTCGAGGTGAGCCTGTTGATCGAAGCCGATATCGACAGTATCGAGGAGGCGGCGTTCGCCCCGGGCGGCACGCTCGATGTGGAACCGATCTATCTACTCAAACGCGAGGTCGTCGAGCTACGCCGCTGCGTAAGCCCGCTGTCTGGCGCGTTCCAGCGACTGCAGACTGACAACAAAGATCTGATCTCCAGAGAATTGCGGCGCTACCTGCGTGACGTCGCCGAGCACCAGGCCGAGGCCGCCGACCACATCGCCAGCTACAACGAGATGCTCACCTCGCTCGTGCATGCGGCGCTGGCTCGCGTCGGCATGCAGCAGAACAACGACATGCGCCGAATATCCGCCTGGGCGGGCATGCTCGCCGTGCCCACCGCGATTGCCGGCATCTACGGCATGAACTTCGATAACATGCCGGAATTGCACTGGTCATTCGCCTACCCGGCGGTACTCGGCATAATGACCACCATCTGCCTACTCCTGTACCGGTCCTTCCGACGCAACAACTGGTTGTAACCCCGGTGCGCGGTGGTCGTACTCACTGCGACGGGATGGTCAGGTTGTCCCCGGAGTCGGCGTCGAAGACGGTCACCTTGGCAGTGTGGAGAGCCAACTGGATCGAGTGCCCCACTGACGCTCGTGATTCCGCGGGGACCCGCGCCACGAAACGGTTCTCGTGCACCTTCTCATCCTGCGCCCCCAACTCGTCGAGCTGAGGCGAGCGCACGGTGGGCCCGGACGTGGTGAAGTACACATACTTGTCGGCGCCAAGCGACTCGACCAGGTCGACCGTCACGTCGACGGTCGTCGCCCTGCTCCGCTGATCTGCGTCCATCAGCCCGGCGTCCGACAGATGCTCGGGCCGCACCCCGACAATCACGGCGCGCGGCGTGGGGTGCTGCGCGATCACCCGCGCGACCTCCGGCGCCAGCGGCACCTCGCCGAAGGCCATCTCCAGGCCTCCGGGAGTCAGTGTGGCGGGGAAGAAGTTCATGGCCGGCGAGCCGATGAAGCCGGCGACGAAGAGGTTCACGGGGCGTTCATACAGTTCGTCAGGTGTGCCGATCTGCTGGGCCACACCGCCGCGCATGATCACCACCCGGTCGCCCAGTGTCATCGCCTCGGTTTGGTCATGAGTGACGTAGACGGTGGTGGTGCCCAGCCTCTTCTGCAGCCGCGCGATCTCCCCGCGCATCTGCACCCGCAGTTTCGCATCCAGGTTGGACAGCGGCTCGTCCATCAGAAACGCCTTGGGGTGGCGCACGATTGCGCGGCCCATCGCGACCCGCTGCCGCTGGCCGCCCGACAACTGTGACGGCTTGCGGTCCAGCAGCTCTGTCAGGTCGAGGGTCTGGGCCGTCTCCTCGACCTTCTGCGCGATCTCCGCCTTCGTCATTTTGGCCAGGGTCAGCGGGAACGCGATGTTCTGCCGCACGGTCATGTGCGGGTAGAGCGCGTAGGACTGGAACACCATCGCGATGTCGCGATCCTTGGGCGCCTTCTCGTTCATTCTCTCCCCGCCGATGCGCAGCTCGCCCGACGAGATGTCATCAAGGCCGGCGATCATGTTCAGCGTGGTGGTCTTACCGCAACCGGAGGGCCCGACGAGGATCAGGAATTCGCCGTCGGCGACGGTGAGGTTGAGGTCTTTCACCGCGATCGCACCGTCGGGGTAACTCTTGCTCACGTGTGCTAACTCAATCTCGGCCATCGGGTCATCCCTTCACAGCGCCGGAGGTCAACCCGGCGACAATGCGCCGCTGGAAGACGAGAACGAAAACGATGATAGGAACCGTGATCACGATCGCACCAGCCGCGATCGATCCGGTGGGTTCCTCGAACTGCGACGTGCCGCTGAAATTCACGATCGCCACCGGAGCGGTCATGGCCTTCGGGGTCGCCGTCAGCGACAGCGCCAGCAGCAGGTCGTTCCAGGCGAAGATGAACACCAGGATCGCCGCGGTCACCACCCCGGGTGCCGCCAGTGGGACGATCACCTTGCGAAAAGCCTGGCCCGGTGTTGCGCCGTCCATCTTGGCCGCCTTCTCCAAATCCCAGGGGATGTCACGGAAGAACGCGGACAGCGTGTAGATGGCGAGCGGCAGCGCAAACGCGGTGTAGGGCAGGATCAGCCCGGGCCAGGTGTCGAACAACCCGACCGCGCGTTCGATGTTGAACAACGGCGTCACCAGGGAGATGGCCGGGAACATGGTGACCAACAGGGTGGCGCCGATGAGCAGCCGCTTGCCCGGAAAGTCCAACCGCGCAATCGCGTAGGCCGCCATCGCCCCGAACACCACCGCGATCGCGGTGCTGATCAAGGCGATCCCCACCGAGTTGACCAACGCAAAGACGAAGAACCCGCCGTGGAAGATGGCGCGGTAGTTGTCGAAGGTCACCGACAACGGGATCAGGTGGCCGTCCTTGACCATCGACGTCGGCTTGAGTGACAGGCTCAGGATCCACAGCACGGGAAGGATCGTGTACGCCACGACCGCGGTGTCGATGAGGGCCCACACGGCCGGACGCCGCATCGCCGGCCGCGCCAGTCCATAACAGTCAGCGGCCACCGGCACCGCCACCCGGTGTGCCCTGCCGGACCCCGAACACCTTGATGAAGACGAGCGCAATGATCCCCACGCAGCCGAAGATCAGCACACTGATCGCCGAGCCGAGTCCGACGTTGAATCCTTTGAACAGGTTGTCGTAGCCGAGGATCGACACCGATCCGGTGTCGTTGGCGCCGTCGGTCAGCACGTAGATGTTGTCGAAGATGCGGAAGGCGTCCAACGTCCGGAACAGCAGCGCCACCACCACCGCCGGCTTGATGATCGGCAGGATGATCCTGGTCAACCGCCGCCAGGGGCCGGCCCCGTCGACCTCGGCGGCTTTCACCAGATCCTCCGGCACCAACGCCAGCCCGGCCAGCAGCAGCAGCGACATGAACGGTGTGGTCTTCCAGACCTCGGCGAGGACGACGATCGCGAGCGACGGGATCCGTTGTGTCAGTGGCGCCTCGGTGAGGGCGGAGCCGTGTGGCAGCAGGTTGGCCAGATAGCCCGTCCCCGGCGTCCATGCGTAGTACCAGCTGTACGAGGCGACGACGGTGACGATGCCGTAGGGGATCAGGACCGCGGTGCGCACCAGGGCCCTGCCGATGACGGCGCGGTGCATCACCAGCGCCAGAGCCAGGCCCAGCACGAACTCGATCGACACCGACACCACCGTGATCACCAGCGTCACGGACAGCGCCGTCCACCAATACCGGTCGGTCAGGACCGTCTGGTAGTTGACCAGGCCGATGAACGCGGTGTCACCTGGGGTGGCGAGGTTGTTGCGCTGCAGGCTGAGCCAGACGGCGTAGCAGATCGGGTATGCCACCACCGCCAGCATCAGCGTCACCGCCGGGGTGACCAGGAAGACCGCCAGCCGGCGCTCGGCGGTCACGGCAACAGCCCCACGCCGTCGATCGCCTTGCGCACCTCGGAGGCGAGTTCGTCGGCCGTTCGCTCGGGGTCGATCTCGGAGATCGGGTTTAGCGTCGCCGCCTCCCGAATGGCCACCGCCTGGTACTCGGGCGTCACCGGACGCACCGCGGCGTCGGTCAGCTGCTGGCGAATGATGGTGTACATCGGGTACGTGGCCTGAAATTGCGGGTCGTCGTACAACGAGGCGCGCACCGCGGGCAGGCCGCCCTCGATGGAGATGTATCGCTGATGCTGCACGCTGCGCAGGCAACGCACCGCTTCGAAGGCCTCCGCGCGGTGGCGGGTGGTGCTGGCCACCGCCAGGTTCAGGCCGCCGATGGTCACCCTGGCCGGCCGGCCAGGCAGCACCCCGGGGTAGGGCGCGAAGCGGAACACCTTCTGGCTGGCCGCGTACGCGATGCCGCGCTGCGTGGCGCTGGGGGCGAAGACACCGACGCTGTTGATGCTCCCTGCCAGCTGCGGATTCCGGTCGAGCGGCAGGAACGGCACGGCGCCCTTCACGGCGTTCTCCAGCATGGAGGGCAGGACGTAGGGCCAGTTGACTTCCAGCGCGGCCTTACCCTGTTCCACCGCCAACCGGGCGGTACTCGCGTCGCTGCGGCTGACGGACGGATCGGCGCCGGGGGCGGTGGACACTGCCTTGAGGATCCTCAGCGCGGTGACCGTGGCGGCCCGGTGCGCGGGCGTGTCGGTGAGGGTGACGTGGCGGCTGTCGTCGGAGAGCACCTGACCGCCCCCGCTCACCAGCAACGTGTTGAACCAGACGACCAGCCCCTCAGCCTGATTGGCCTGCACGGCGATCCAGGTGGGCCCGCCCGTAGCGCGCAATCTGGCAGCCTCGGCCACCATCGCGTCCCAGGTCTGCGGTGGCTGGTCCACCAAATCCGCTCGGTACCAGAGCAACTGGGTGTTGGACGTGAGCGGCGCGGCATACAGCTCGTGGCGCCAGCGGGCCGTCGCAAGCGGGCCCGGCAGGGTGTCGGCGGTCGCGTCGGCCTCGGCCCGCCCCGCCGGGTCGTCGGACAGCGGCAGCGCCCAGCCCGCCTCGGCGAACTCCGCCGTCCACACCACGTCCAACCCCATCACGTCGAGGGTGTGGTCATGACTGGTCAGCCGACGGGCCAGTTGGACGCGCTGCTCGCCCGGCGCCTTGCCCAGGGTGAGGTGCCGGATGGTGAACCGGCCGCCGGCCTGCTCGGTGCATTCGCGGGCGATCGCGGTGAAAGTGGGTTCGTCGGTGGACGGGGTGTAGAAGCTGACCACCAGACCGTTGGCGGCCGGGCCGCAGGCAGAGACCGCCAGGGCCGCGCCAACGGTGGTCCACGTCGCCAGCGCGATGGCGCCCAGGCGACGCATGCCGAAGCGACGACTCACTGTTGCCTCTCCGGCCTCAGATCGCCAGGCGCGCCAGCAGGTCTCGCGCCTTCTCCGCGTTCTGCGGATCGCTGAGAACGTCGTAGCGGCCCGCCACCAGCTGCATCGTCGAGCTGAAATCCCTAGTGCCGCGGGCCATCGCGTACGGCACCGTGGAGGTGATCAGCCCGAAGAACACCCCGGCGACCAGGCCGGTGGCCAGGGCGGCCGACAGGTTGGGGTTGATGATGTTGAGGACGAGACCGATGAACAGGCCGAGCCAGGCCCCGCTGAGGATGCCGCCGCCGATCACCTTCGCCCATGTCAGTCGGCCGGTAACACGTTCCACCTGCATGAGTTCGACGCCCACGATGGTCACCTGCTGGACCGGAAACTGTTGTTCGGAAAGATAGTCGACGGCCCGCTGCGCCTCCGCGTAGGTCGGGTAGGAGCCGACCGGCCAGCCCTTGGGCGGGGTCGGCAGCCGGGGGGCGCCCCGGCGTGCCGCGCCGGATGGTGTCGAGCCGGGAACCTGCCCAGGCTGGAAAGGACTAGTCATCGGTGCTCATCCTCCTACGCTGTGGAGTCGAACCTATCCCGGGCCCCCCGGAGGGTTCCCTTTCCGCTCGCACCCGCTGGGGTTCACCCTATCGAGGGACCCGGCGCTCGGGCGCGGGCATCGACGTCGGAGTCGCGGTACTGACCGTGAGCTCGGTCGCCGTCATCGTCGTCGTCATCTTCGCCATCAATTCCCGATAGCAACCCGATGCGGCTGCCGGCCCTCCGGGCGGCGACTTAGGCTTGCTCTCATGGGACCGGTCAACCGGGTATACATCGCGCGACTGGCGCGGATGTTGCTGTTGGGTCCCCTCGGCGAATCCTTCGGGCGCGTCCGGGATGTCGTCATCAGCATCAGCATCGTTCGTCAGCAACCGCGCGTCCTGGGACTGGTCGTCGACCTGGCGACCCGCCGCAGCATCTTCATCCCCATCCTGCGGGTCGCCGCGATCGAGCCGGACGCCGTGACGCTCAACACGGGCAATGTCTCCCTGCGTCGCTTCGAGCAACGCCCCGGCGAGGTGCTGGCGATGGGGCAGGTGCTCGATACCCAGGTCTGCGTGAGCGACCCCGCGCTGCCGGAACTGGCCGGCCTGGACGTGGTCGTCACCGACCTGGGAATCGAGCAGACACGGATGCGGGACTGGATGGTGACCAGGGTCGCGGTCCGGGTCCCCCGGCGTCTCGGGCGCCGCGGCCCGGTGCATGTCATCGACTGGCAGAACGTACAAGGACTGACCCCGTCGGCGCTGGCGATGCCGGACCAGGGCGTCGCGCAGCTGCTAGGCCAGTTTGAGGGCCGCAAAGCCGTCGATGTGGCCGATGCCATCCGCGGGCTGCCCCCCAAGCGTCGGTACGAGGTATTCCGGGCGCTCAACGACGACCGCCTAGCCGACATCCTGCAGGAGCTACCGGAGCTGGACCAGGCCGAAGTGCTCTCGCAGCTGGGCACGGAGCGATCGGCCGACGTGCTCGAGGAGATGGATCCCGACGATGCCGCCGACCTGCTCGGCGTCCTGAACCCCACCGACGCGGAGATGCTGTTGACCCGGATGGACCCGGACGACTCCGAGCCCGTGCGCCGCCTGCTGAGGCACTCCCCCGATACCGCCGGGGGGTTGATGACCTCGAATCCGGTGGTGCTGACGCCCGATACGCCGGTCGCCGAGGCGCTGGCCCGGGTCCGCGACGCCGACCTCACCGCGGCGCTGTCGTCGATGGTGTTCGTGGTGCGCCCGCCGACGGCCACACCCACCGGCCGCTACCTGGGCTGTGTGCAACTGCAGCGGCTGCTGCGGGAACCGCCATCCGAACTGGTCGGCGGGATCGTCGACAGCGACCTGCACACGCTGAAGCCGGAGACCCCACTGTCCGCGGTGACCCGCTACCTGGCCGCCTACAACCTGGTGTGCGGACCGGTGCTCGACGATCAGAACCACCTGATCGGCGCGGTGACCGTCGATGACCTGCTCGACCACCTGCTGCCGCACGACTGGCGCGTCGGTGCACACGAGCTGGACCTGACCGGGCAGCACGAAGGACTGGGAGGATCCGCGTGAGCAAATCGATGGCGCCGCGCAGGTTGTACACCCCGCGGACCTCGCGCAATTTCGGGCTGCGCGTCGACCCCGAGGCGGTCGGGCAGATCACCGAATCGATCGCGCGGTTTTTCGGCACGGGCCGCTACCTGCTGATCCAGACAGTGATGGTGGTGGTGTGGATCGCGGTGAACCTCTTCGCCGCGTCGGTGCGCTGGGACCCCTACCCGTTCATCCTTCTCAATCTGGCCTTCTCCACCCAGGCCGCCTACGCGGCGCCGCTGATCCTGCTGGCCCAGAACCGCCAGGAGAACCGGGACAGAGTCGCCCTCGACGAGGACCGCCGCCGAGCCGCGCAGACCAAGGCAGACACCGAGTTCCTGTCGCGCGAGCTGGCGGCGTTGCGGCTGGCCGTCGGCGAGGTGGTGACCCGCGAATTCCTGCGCGACGAGTTGGACGACCTGCGCGAGCTGCTGGCCGCCGCCCGTTTGGCACGCCCGGGCGGCGACGGCCTCGGGGGCCCGCAGCACCCGGCCCAGACATCGGAGTGACGGTAAAGCTGCCGTTGCGCCATTGCCACCACGAAGGTTATGTATGGTGATCTAGACCTCGACTGACTCGCTTATCGGCGGCTCCCGATCAGAGCCTGCCGACAGGCACAGTGACACGTGGGAATTGACGATTAAGGACGGACGAGTGCGCATTGGGGGACGTCGGCGCCGCGAGGAACCGGGCATAGCCGTGACGGAGTCCCCGGCACGCCGCGATCGACGCACCCCGGCGATCGGCGTCACGATCATCGCCCTGCTGGTTTTCGCCAGCGCGGTTGGCGCGGCCGCCCCCCCGCTGTCCGCGACCGTCCCGCCCGGGCACGCGGCGATCACCAAGGTGGCCGCTGTCTCCCCCCGCCTCCCCGACGTGTCCGGCCCTGTCGTCATCGCAGTCGGGCAGTCACCCGACTCGTTCCACGTCGCCCAGTCCGTCGCGTCCGCACCCCCGCCGCCGATGATCGTCAACGCACCCGGCGCCCTCGGGATCCCGAGCGTCGCGCTCGCGGCCTACCGCAATGCCGAAGCACAGATGGCCGTCGCGCAGCCCGGCTGCGGCATCAGCTGGAATCTGCTGGCCGGTATCGGGCGCATCGAGTCGGGCCACGCTGGCGGCGGCGCCGTCGACGCGCGCGGGACCGCGGTCGTCCCGATCTATGGCCCGGCACTGGACGGCACGCTGCCCGGCAACGAGGTGATCCTGCAGAGCGGCGGCGGCAATCGCATGTCCTACGCCCGCGCCATGGGTCCGATGCAGTTCCTGCCCGGCACCTGGGCCCGCTACGCCGTGGACAGCAAGGGCGACGGCGCCCCCGACCCCCAGAACCTGTTCGATGCCACGCTCGCGGCCGCCCGCTACCTGTGCAGCGGCGGGCTCAACCTGCGCGATCCGTCCCAGGTGACGGCAGCGATCCTGCGCTACAACAACTCGGTGCCCTACGCGCAGAACGTGCTGGGCTGGGCCGCGGCGTACGCCACCGGCGTCGTCCCG
>CAZZHX010000103.1:0-10491 GCA_964653535.1 uncultured Mycobacterium sp.
TCCCCGGGAACGTCCCCGGGAACGTCCCCGGGAACGTCGTGTCGAGCCGGTGAGCGATAGGGCGGCCGATGCCGCAGAATGGCATCACCATGGTGGATCAGGTGAGCTTCTACGACGCCGTCGGCGGCGCCGCAACCTTCACGGCGATCGTGGGGCACTTCTACGCCCAGGTCGCCGAGGACGAGATCCTGCGGCAGCTCTATCCCCTAGACGACCTCGCGGGCGCCGAGGACCGGCTGCGCATGTTCCTCGAGCAGTACTGGGGCGGTCCGCGGACCTACTCCGAGCAGCGCGGCCACCCCCGGCTGCGGATGCGCCACGTGCCCTACCGGATCAGCCCGCTGGAGCGCGACGCCTGGCTGCGGTGCATGCACAACGCCGTCGCCTCGATCGATTCGGTGACCCTGGATGACGAGCATCGCCGCGAGCTGCTCGACTACCTGGAGATGGCCGCGCACTCCATGATGAACGCGCCGCTGTGAGCGCGACAGCCTGGTGGTCGCACGCGGTCTTCTATCAGCTCTATCCGCGGTCGTTCGCCGACAGCGACGGCGACGGGGTCGGCGACCTCACCGGGGTGGTGGCGCGGCTGGACTATCTGGTCGAGCTCGGCATCGACGCGATCTGGCTCAACCCGGTCACCGTCTCACCGATGGCCGACCACGGCTATGACGTCGCCGATCCGCGCGACATCGACCCGTTGTTCGGCGGGCTGGCGGCGTTCGAGCGGCTGATCGATGAGGCCCACCGGCGCGGCATCAAGGTGACGATGGACGTGGTGCCCAACCACACGAGTTCGGCGCACCCGTGGTTTCAGGCGGCGCTGGCCGCGGCGCCGGGCAGCGCCGCACGCGACAGGTATTACTTCCGCGACGGGCAGGGCCCGAACGGGGCGCTGCCACCGAACAACTGGGAGTCGGTGTTCGGCGGGCCCGCCTGGACCAGATTGATCGGGGCGGACGGCGCTCCCGGGCAGTGGTACTTGCACCTGTTCGACACCGAGCAGCCCGACCTCAACTGGGACAACCCCGAGATTTTCGACGACTTCGCCGAGACGCTGCGGTTCTGGCTGGACCGCGGCGTCGACGGTTTCCGCATCGACGTCGCGCACGGGATGGCCAAACCGCCCGGGCTGCCCGACGCGGCGGAGCACTGCCAGGTGTTGCGGCACACCGACGACGACCCGCGGTTCAACAACCCGAACGTGCACGCGATCCACCGCGACATCCGCGCCGTCGTCGACAACTACCCGGGGGCGATGACCGTCGGCGAGGTGTGGGTCAACGACAACGCGCGCTGGGCCGAGTATGTGCGGCCCGACGAACTGCATCTGGGCTTCAACTTCCGGTTGACCCGCACCGAGTTCGACGCAGACGACGTCGGCGCGGCGATCCGCAACTCGCTCGAGGCCGCCGCGCTCGCGGGGGCGACCCCCACCTGGACGCTGTCCAACCACGACGTCGGCCGGGAGGTCACCCGATACGGCGGCGGCGAGGTAGGCCTGCACCGGGCGCGCGCCATGGCGATGGTGATGCTCGCCCTGCCGGGCACGGTGTTCGTCTACAACGGCGAGGAACTCGGTCTGCCCGACGTCGACCTGCCCGACGAGGCGCTGCAGGATCCGACGTGGGAACGTTCCGGACACACCGAACGCGGCCGCGACGGGTGCCGGGTGCCGCTTCCGTGGTCGGGCGCGGCTCCCCCCTACGGGTTCTCCAGCAATCCCGGCACCTGGCTTCCGATGCCCGGCGACTGGGCCGCGCTGACCGTTGAGCGGCAGCGGGCCGACGCTGGCTCGACGCTGGCGTTATTCCAGCGCGCGATCGGATTGCGCAAGGCGCGAACCGAATTCGCCGGAGACGGGATCGAGTGGCTCTCCGCTCCAGGCGACGCGTTGGTCTTCCGGCGCACTGGCGGGCTGGTGTGCGCGCTCAACGCCGGCCGCGCCCCGATTGCTCTGCCGCCCGGGCAGGTCATCGTGTCCAGCGCACCACTGATCGACGGCGCCCTGCCGCCCGACGCCGCCGCCTGGCTGGTCTGAGTCGCTACCGCATCCAGCGCTGCAGGTACTCCCGGTGGTGCGCGGAGAGCCGCACCAGCCGCTGCTCCTCGATGTCGACAGCGGCGAGCTGTGACTCGGCGATCACGGCGGGCTTGGAGTCGGGGTCGGCGTTGACGGAACGGACTTCGTAGCCGAGGGTGAAGTCCACCGTGCGCAGCCGCTGGGTCCAGATGGTCACCTGCAGGGGCGAGTCGGTGAGCCGTAGCTGGGCCTTGTAGGTCACCTTGACCTCGGCGATCAGCAACCCGATGGTGGTGATGTCGACGGCGAATGCTTCGCGCAGGAACTCCACGCGGGCCTCCTCCAGGATCGTGACCATGGTGGCGTGGTTGACGTGCCGGTACATGTCGATGTCCGACCACCGCACCAGCACGGGCGCGACGTAGCCGGTACTCAACTGGTCGGCCCCCGTCCGCTGCTGCGGGTCATCCGCCGAATCTGCCGCGCCGCCACAGATAGCGTCGCCAGATCCCTCCCACCGGTTTCCTGAATCTCCGTGAGGGTCCGGCGGGCCAGTTCGACCCGCGATGCACTGAGGTGTTCCCATTCGGCGATCTTCTGCTCACCGCTTTCGTCCGGCTCGCCGATGTTGATCACGTCCAGACACAGGAGCCGCAGCGAGGCGTAGATCTCGTCGCGAATCGCCAAGCGCGCCAACGACTGCCAGCGGTCATTCCTGGGCAGTTCGGACACCGCCGTCAACAGGGCGTCGGTGCCGAGCCGTTCCATCAAGGCGAAGTAGGTGTCGGCGACCTCGGCCGGGTCGAGCTCGGCAATGTCGCCGACCTCGATGATGTCGAGCAGGCTGTAGCGGTAGAGGCCGGAGGCGATCAGGTAGGCCAGATCCGACGGCACCCCCTGCGACGCGAACTCCGCGGTCTTCTTCTCGACGATCGCCTTGTCGGCACCGCGCAGCCACTGCGGCATTCGCGGCGTCAGTTCCTGGACTTGGGTGGCGAACCGGTTGATCTCGGCGCCGACGGCCAGCGGCTGCGGCCGGTAGTTGAGCAGCCAGCGCCCGGCTCGGTCGATCAACCGCCGGGTGTCCAGGGTGAGCAGGTTTGACACCGCTACCGGAAGGTTCGCCGCGCGGACCCGCCGCGCGATCTCGCCCACCCCGAAGATCGCGTCGGTGGCCACAAAGGTGCGCACCGCGTCCACCGGCGGCACGCCCACATCCTCGGCGATCCGGAAGGCGTAGCTGATCCCCGCCGTGTCGACTAGGTCGTTGATCAGCGTGGTGGTGACGATCTCGCGACGCAACTGGTGCGTGCGGATCTCGGGGGTGAACCGGGCCCGCAGCGGCTCCGGAAAGTACCGGGGCAACCACCCGGCGAAGACGTCCTGGTCGGGCAGATCGGTGCCCAGCATCTCTCCCTTGAGGTCCAGCTTCACGTGGGCAATCAGTGTGCACAGCTCCGGCGACGTCAGGCCGATGCCGGCTTCGGAGCGCCGGTCGATCTCCTTCTCCGACGGCAGCGCCTCCAGCTCCCGGTTGAGGCCGCGCTCATCCACCAGGTAGTGAATCTGCCGCGCGTGCAGGGACAGCAGGCCGGCCGCGTCGGCGCGGCTGGTGCCGATCAGATCGTTCTGGCTCTCGTTGTCGGTGAGCACCAGTCGGCCGACCTCGTCGGTCATCGACTCCAGCAGGTCCTTGCGCTCGCCCGCGCTCACCTTCCCGGCGGTCACCAACGAGTCGACCAGGATCTTGATGTTGACCTCGTGGTCCGAGCAGTCCACACCGGCGGAGTTGTCCATCGCGTCGGTGTTGATCCGGCCGCCCGACAGGTCGAATTCGACGCGCCCCAGCGCGGTCACACCCAGGTTGCCGCCCTCGCCGATCACCCTGGCGCGCAACTGATGTCCGTTCACCCGCACCAGGTCGTTGGCACGGTCACCGACGTCGGAGTTCGACTCGGACTCGGCCTTGACGTAAGTGCCGATGCCCCCGTTGAACAGCAGGTCCACCGGCGCCCGCAGAATCGCCTTGATCAGGTTGGGCGGAGACATCTCGGCGGCGTCACCGTCGATGTCGAGGGTAGCGCGGATCTGCGGGCTGACCGGGATGGACTTCTGGTCGCGGCTGTAGACGCCGCCACCCTGGCTGATCAACGACGTGTCGTAGTCGTCCCAACTGGACCGCGGCAGCTCGAACATCCGCCGGCGCTCCTGCCACGACGCCGCCGGATCGGGATCCGGGTCAAGAAAGATGTGCCGGTGGTCGAACGCCGCGATCAGCCTGATGTGCGTGCTGAGCAGCATCCCGTTACCGAACACGTCGCCACTCATGTCGCCGATGCCTACGACGGTGAAGTCCTGGGCCTGGGTGTCGACACCCAGCTCGCGGAAGTGCCGCTTAACGGCTTCCCACGCGCCCTTGGCGGTAATGCCCATAGCCTTGTGGTCGTAGCCCACCGAGCCGCCCGACGCGAAGGCGTCGCCCAACCAGACCCCGTAGGACCCGGCCACATCGTTGGCGATGTCGGAGAACGCGGCGGTGCCCTTGTCGGCGGCGACCACCCGGTAGGCGTCGTCGCCGTCGCGCCGCACCACCTCGGGCGGCGGGCGGACCGTGCGCGTTGAGTGGTCAACGTTGTCGGTGACGTCGAGCAGTCCGGAGACGAACAGCCGGTAGCAGGCGACGCCCTCGCCGCGGGTGGCCTCGCGGTCGGCCGCCGGGTCGCCGGTGGTGGCCGGCGGCCGCTTGAGGACGAAACCACCCTTGGCGCCCACCGGCACGATGACGGCGTTCTTCACGGCCTGAGCCTTGACCAGACCGAGGATCTCGGTGCGGAAGTCGTCGCGGCGATCCGACCAACGCAGGCCGCCGCGGGCCACCGGGCCGAACCTCAGGTGCACACCTTCGACGCGCGGGGAGTAGACGAAGATCTCGTACTTCGGGCGCGGGAGCGGGAGTTCGTCGATGAGCTGCGCGTCGAGCTTGAGCGCCAGGACGTCGCTGCGGCGGGCCGAGCCCTCGCGGGTCACGAAGTAGTTGGTGCGCAACGTGGCCTGAACCAGCGAGGCGAACGCGCGCAGGATGCGGTCGGTGTCCAGACTCGTCAGCGCGTCGATGTCCCGGGCCACCGCGGCGGCCGCCGCCTGCGCGTCGTGGCTCGCCGAGGACCGGTTGGGCCGCGGGTCGAAGAGGCCCTCGAACAGCCGGACCAGCGACCGGGCGGTCGACGGGTGCTCGCCCAGCACCGACTCGATGTGGGACTGGCTGTACGGGAAGCCCGCCTGCCGAAGGTATTTCGCGTAGGCCCGCAGCACCGCGACCTGCCGCCAGGTCAGCCGAGCGTGCAGCACCAGCTCGTTGAACCGGTCGACCTCGACGCGACCCTGCCAGATCGCGGTCACCGCGTCGGCGAACCGCTGCGCGGTGTCGTCCGGTTCGTCCGGCGGTTCGTCCGGCGGAGACCCGGCCCGGGGGGTCGACGTCGTGATGGTGAACTGGTAAATCCAGACCAGCAGGCCGTCCGGGCGGTGAAGTTGGTAGGGCCGTTCCTCGAGCACCTCCACACCCATGCTCTGCAGCATCGGCAGCAGCTGGCTCAACGATGCGGTCCGTCCGCCCATGAACCAGGTCAGCTGGGCCGCGCCGTCCTCGTCGCGCTCGGAGAGCACCAGTTTGACGGCATCGTTGCGCAGATCTTCGATGATGGCGATGTGGTCGAGGGCGTCGAGCGGTTCAACGGCCTGTTTGTAGACCTCGGGAAAGGCGGCGGCGTAGTGCTCGACGTCGGCCCGCTCGAGCACTCCGCCTGACACGTCACCGATGAGCCGGTCGGCCCATGTTCGCGCGGCCTGGGTCAGTAGCCCCTGAATGCGGATCCGGTTGTCCTCGGTGACATCGACCGGCAGCACCGCCGCTGCGTCGTCCTGGTCTTTCGTGGGCAACCGAACCATGAAATGCATGAGAGCCCAGGGCGATTCACTGACCCGTGCAGTGAATTCGATTCGAGTGCCGCCAAACTCGTGCATCAGGATCTGTTCGATGCGCTGCCGGACTTGGGTGGTGTAGCGGTCGCGGGGCACGTACACCAGGCAGGACACGTAATACTGCAGTCGGTCGGCGCGCAGGAACAGCAGAGCGCGTCGCTCGGATCCCAGATCCAGCACCGCTTCAGCCATCGCCAGTAGCTGCTCGGCGCTGAGCATGAACAGCTCCGGCCGCGGGACGGTCTGCATGACGTCGAGCAGCAACTGGCCCGGGTGGATCGGATCGCTTTCCGCCAATGCGAGCGCGTCGCGGACCCGGCGCGAGATCATCGGCATGTCCAGGACGTTGGCATTCATGGCGGTGACGGGGAACAGCCCGACGAAGCGATGCTCGACAACAGCATCGTCACCGCCGGTGTATTCGCGCACCGCGACGGCGTACGGGTACGGGCCGTTGCGCCCGTAGCTGCCCACGATGGCCTGGGCCACCGCCAGCAGTCTGCCGTCGTCGGTCAACCGGGGACGCGATCCGGTACGCGTGCGCAAGACTCCTAAAGCGGTTGTGCCGTCACCAAACACCAGTTTCCCGTCCACCCGGCATCGCTGGTAGCCGAGCAGGAGGAAATTGCCGTCAGCCAGCCACCGCAGCAGCGCCACGGCGTCGTCGCGGTCGGGCGCGGAGAAGCGGTCGGCGACGTTAGCCTCGACTGCCGTGGCGAGGTCGGCAAGGGTGACGGTCAATGACGCCGTGTCGCGGGCGACTTGTTGGACGTCGGCGAGGACCTGGGGTAGCAACCGTTCGAGCTCGGCGAGGCCCTTGGCGTCAACGGAGGGTGAGAGCTGGACGTGTATCCACGCCTCGCCCAGATACCGCGGCGCGTCCGGCGGTGTCGGCTCGATGCTCAGGACATCGCCCGCCGGGCTGCGCCGGACCTCGAACACCGGGGCCATGATGCCGGCGTAGGCGAAGCCGAGCCGATGCAGCAGGACGGTGACGGAGTCCATGAGCATGCCACCGTGGTCGGCGACGACCTGCAGCGCGGGCCCGAAACCGGCGGGATGGTCTCCGGGGTAGACGGCGACGCGGCTCTCACCGACGGGGCGGTGCAGGCCAAGCTGGCGGTGGGCGCCCAGCATCGCGGGGGTCACGATGGAGGCCGGGGCGGGTCCGGTCTCGGAAGCCAATCCGTCACCGCGCGGGCGGCGATAGCTCTCGATGTAGGCATCCACCGCCCAGTCGGGAATGTCCCCGTGATCGCCTGAGCCGGCCGGGAGCCTGAGATCCTTGCTGGTCCCAGGATCGATCGTCATGCCGACTGCTCCCAACTGGTTAGTCGCGCGTCAACCTGCGGTGGGTCATTCGATGCGGCCGGGCAGCTTCGCTCCCGAGTCGTTCGACCTTGTTCTCCTCGTACGCCCCGAAATTTCCCTCGAACCAGAACCACCTGGCCTCGTTGTCGTCGTCACCCTCCCACGACAGGATGTGGGTGCATGTCCGGTCCAAAAACCAGCGATCATGCGAGATCACCACTGCGCAGCCGGGAAAATTCACCAACGCGTTCTCCAGCGAGCTGAGCGTCTCGACGTCCAGGTCGTTGGTCGGCTCGTCCAGGAGCAGAAGGTTGCCGCCCTGCTTGAGCGTCAACGCCAGGTTGAGCCTGTTGCGCTCGCCGCCGGACAACACCCCGGCCGGCTTCTGCTGGTCTGGTCCCTTGAAGCCGAACGCCGACACGTAGGCGCGGGACGGAATCTCATTTTGACCGACCTGGATGTGATCCAGGCCGTCGGAGACGACTTCCCACAGCGTCTTCTTCGGGTCGATGCCCGCGCGGGCCTGATCGACGTAACTGAGCTTGACGGTCTCACCGACTCCGACGGTGCCACTGTCGGGCTGTTCGAGCCCCACGATCGTTTTGAACAGCGTGGTCTTGCCGACGCCGTTGGGCCCGATCACGCCGACAATGCCGTTGCGCGGCAGGGTGAAGGACAGATCCTTGATCAAGGTGCGCCCGCCGTAGCCCTTGTCCAGGTGCGCGACCTCCACCACCACGTTGCCCAGCCGCGGGCCGACGGGGATCTGGATCTCCTCGAAGTCGAGCTTGCGGGTCTTCTCGGCCTCGGAAGCCATCTCCTCGTAGCGTTGCAGGCGCGCCTTGCTCTTGGCCTGGCGCGCCTTAGCCCCCGATCGGACCCAGGCCAGTTCCTCGGTGAGCCGCTTCTGCAGTTTGACGTCCTTGCGCCCCTGGACCGACAGCCGCTCGGCCTTCTTCTCCAGGTACGTCGAGTAGTTGCCCTCATAGGGATACGCGCGACCCCGATCGATCTCGAGGATCCACTGAGCAACGTTGTCGAGGAAGTAACGGTCGTGGGTCACCGCCAGCACGGCGCCGGCGTACGCGGCCAGGTGCTGTTCGAGCCACTGGACACTCTCGGCGTCGAGGTGGTTGGTGGGCTCGTCGAGCAGCAGGAGGTCCGGTTTGGACAGCAGCAGCTTGCACAGCGCCACGCGACGACGCTCACCGCCGGACAGGTTGTTCACCGGCTCGTCCGGCGGTGGGCATCGCAGCGCGTCCATGGCCTGCTCCAACTGGGAGTCGAGGTCCCACGCGTCGGCGTGGTCGAGATCCTCTTGGAGGCGGCCCATCTCCTCCATCAGCTCGTCGGAGTAGTCGGTGGCCATCAGTTCGGCGACCTCGTTGAAGCGGTCGAGCTTGACCTTGATGTCGCCGAGGCCCTCCTCCACGTTGCCGCGGACGGTCTTCTCCTCGTTCAGCGGCGGTTCCTGGAGCAGAATGCCGACGGTGGCGCCGGTGGCGAGGAAGGCTTCGCCGTTGTTCGCGTTATCCAAACCAGCCATGATCCGCAAGACGCTCGACTTGCCGGCGCCATTGGGGCCGACCACACCGATCTTGGCGCCCGGGTAGAAGCTCAACGTGACGTCGTCCAGAATCACCTTGTCGCCGTGCGCCTTGCGGACCTTTTTCATCGTGTAGATGAACTCAGCCATGCCGCAGCCGTGCCTTTCTGGTCTCAGTGACGTCCTCGGGGATTCTTCACGATGCCGTCGACCATCCTAGGCGCGACCCGCTCACCGCTGGCCGGCCCCTCGTACGACGCTCAGGCGGACACGGACAGCGAAGGCCGCCCGGCGTCGGTCTCACCGGCGGGGGCGGGGCCGTCTCCCTCGGATACCGCCGCGGCGGTCGCGGGCGCCTCGTGATTCTGGGCGGCGTCGGGACCGGTGTAACCGGGCTTCTCGATGCGCACAAACGCCCGCGACAGGTCCGGCCCTACCGCGATTGCCCGCATTTCCAGGGACGAACGGCGGTTGCCGTCGCGGTCTTCGTACTCGCTGGTGTACACGTGCCCCGTCACGATCACCGGCGCGCCCTTGGCCAACGCGGCACCCACCCCGGGGACCAGCTTGCCCCAGCAGTTGACGGTGATGAACAGCGAGTTGCCCGACTCCCAGCTGCCGTCGGCGACACGGCGTCGCGAGTTGCTCGCGACGCGGAACTTGATGAGCTCCTGGTCGCCGACCTGGCGGCGCTGGGGGTCGTTGACGATCTGGCCTACGACCGTGAGTGGCGTTTCGAACATGGACGGATCCCTTCTCGGTTGCTGTGCCCGGCATAACCGCCGACACGCCCACCATTGAGCCCGTCGCCACCGACGGGACACACCGCCAGGAGCATCCGTGTCCAGCCGCCCTGTGGACAGAGCCGCAACTGTGGATCAGGACGTCGGATCGGTCTTTTTGGCCGGAACCTTTTTGGTCGGGATTTTCTTCGCCGGGATTTTCTTGGCCGGCACCTTCTTGGCCGGCACCTTCTTCGCCCGCACCTTCTTCGCCGGAATCTTCTTCGCCGGCACCTTCTTCGCCGGAATCTTCTTGGCCGGAACCTTCTTCGCCGGAACCTTCTTCGCCGGCGCTTTCTTGGCCGGAACCTTCGCCGCGGCCTTCCTCTCGGCGGTCACACTGACATCAGGCAGTTCGTCGATAGGCCAGTCCGCCAACGTATCCAGGTACAACTGTCGCACCTCAGCGATGCGCTGGGGAAGCGTCTCAACGGTCCAGTCCCGCACCGAGATCGGTGGAAATACCGCGACGTCGACCGTGCCTGCGTTGATCGTCATGGAATTGCGGGCCGCGACGAGTTCGGCGTTGCGGATGACGATCGGCACAATCGGAACACCGGCAGCCATCGCGATGCGGAAGGGGCCTTTTTTGAACGGCCCCACCTCGGTCGTGTCCAGGCGGGTGCCCTCTGGGGCGATCACGATCGAGATCCCTTTTCTAGCAAGGTCTTCGACCTGGTGCAGCGACTCCACCGCGGCGGCCGCGTCGCCGCGGTCGATGAACGCGGCGTCCATCGCCCTGCCGATTGTGCCCATGATCGGGTCCTTCGCCAGTTCCTTCTTGCCCACCGCAGTCCAGTTGTCGCGCACCAGCGCGCCAACGATGATGGGGTCGACCTGATTGCGGT
>CAZZHX010000104.1:0-10460 GCA_964653535.1 uncultured Mycobacterium sp.
GATCCAGGCGATCCGGACCAACGTGCTGGCCGACCACGGCGCCTTCAACGGCGTCGCGTCACCGGTCAAGTATCCGGCCGGGTTCTTCGGAGTGTTCACCGGAAGCTACGACATCGAGGCCGCCTACTGCCACATGACCGCGGTGTTCACCAACAAGGCCCCCGGCGGGGTGGCGTACGCGTGCTCGTTCCGGATCACCGAGGCCGTGTACCTCGTCGAGCGGATGGTGGACTGTCTGGCGTTCGACCTCAAGATGGACCCTGCCGAGCTTCGGCTGCGAAACCTGCTGCGGCCCGACCAGTTTCCGTACACGAGCAAGACCGGCTGGGTGTACGACTCGGGTGACTACGAAACCACCCTGCGCAAGGCCATGGACATGATCGGCTACGACGCCCTGCGCGCCGAGCAGAAGGAACGACGGGCGCGCGGCGAGCTGATGGGCATCGGAATGTCCTTCTTCACCGAGGCCGTGGGCGCCGGCCCGCGCAAGGACATGGACATCCTCGGCCTAGGCATGGCCGACGGGTGCGAGTTGCGCGTGCACCCGACGGGTAAAGCGGTGGTGCGGCTGTCGGTGCAAACCCAAGGCCAGGGCCACGAGACGACCTTCGCCCAGATCGTCGCCGAGGAGCTGGGAATCCCACCCGAGGACATCGACGTGGTGCACGGCGACACCGACCAGACGCCCTTCGGCCTGGGCACCTACGGCAGCCGGTCCACGCCGGTGTCGGGTGCGGCCGCGGCGCTGGTCGCCCGCAAGGTGCGCGACAAGGCGAAGATCATCGCCTCGGGCATGCTCGAGGTCTCGGTTGCCGATCTGGAATGGCAGAAGGGTTCGTTCCACGTCAAGGGCGACCCGTCGGCGTCGGTGACCATCGCCGACATCGCGATGCGTGCCCACGGGGCCGGCGATCTGCCCGAGGGCATTGAAGGCGGCCTGGACGCCGAGGTCTGCTACAACCCGGATAACCTCACCTACCCCTACGGCGCATACTTCTGCGTGGTGGACGTTGACCCGGGCACCGCGGTGGTCAAGGTTCGGCGCTTCCTGGCCGTCGACGACTGCGGCACCCGCATCAACCCGATGATCATCGAGGGCCAGGTGCACGGCGGCATCGTCGACGGAATCGGCATGGCGCTGATGGAGATCATCGAGTTCGACCAGGACGGCAACTGCCTCGGCGGGTCGCTGATGGACTACCTCATCCCCACGTCGATGGAGGTGCCGCACCTGGAGACGGGCCACACCGAGACACCGTCGCCGCACCACCCGATCGGTGCGAAGGGCGTCGGGGAGTCGGCTACCGTCGGCTCGCCCCCCGCAGTGGTCAATGCGGTGGTGGATGCGTTGGCGCCCTTCGGCGTTCGCCACGCCGACATGCCGCTGACGCCGTCACGGGTCTGGGAAGCCATGCAGGGCCGGGCGAGGCCACCGATCTAACGTGCGCACATGAAGATCAGCGAGCGGGCGCAGCAGCTGCTGGCGTCACGGACGCCGTTCGTGCACGCGACGGTCGTCCGGGTGCAGCAGCCCACATCTGCCTACCCCGGTGACCAAGCGATCCTGTTGGCGGACGGGACGATCGAGGGTTTCGTCGGCGGCGAATGCGCGCAGAACTCCGTCCGCAAGGCCGCGCTCGGCGCGCTGCAGGCCGGCGAGAGTGTGCTGCTGCGCGTGCTGCCCGACGGCGACGTGCACTTCCCCGAGGCCCCCGGCGCCTCCGTGGTCGTCAACCCGTGCCTGTCCGGCGGATCGCTGGAGATCTTCCTGGCGCCACAGCTGCCGGCGCCGCTGATCCGCATTCACGGGGCCACCCCGATCGCCGAGGCGCTCGCCCAGGTGTGCGCCGTCCTGGGGTATGAGGTGCGCACCGACGCGGGCGATGCCGACACCGTGCCGACGGCCGTCATCATCGCGAGTCACGGCGGTCCGGAAGCCGAGACCGTCCGAGCGGCCCTCGACGGCGGTGTCCGGTATATCGGCCTGGTAGCCAGCAATGTTCGCGGGGCGTCCATCCTGGAGTCGCTCGGCCTGTCGCAGGACGAGCGAGCTCGCGTGCACACCCCGGTTGGACTGCCCATCGGCGCCAAGACCGCATCCGAGATCGCCGTCTCGATCGCCGCCGAGCTCGTCGCCGGTATCCGCGGCGGCAGACTGTGCGAGGCGGTGGCCCTCCCGGACACACCGGTCGAGGCGATCGATCCGGTGTGCGGCATGACGGTGACGATCGGACCCGCCACGGTCCACATGCTGCGGGACCGGGCGGATTACTGGTTTTGCTGCCCGGGATGTCGCACGGCGTTCGCCGCGTCGAAAGCTGGCCCGTGACCGTCACCGGCGTCGTGCTCGCAGCCGGTTACTCGCGCAGGCTCGGAACGCCCAAACAGCTTCTCCCCTTTCGGGACACCACCTTGCTCGGTGCGACGCTGGATCTCGCCCGCGACGCCGGTTTCGACCAGCTCATCGTCACCCTGGGCGGTGCCGCGGACGCGGTGCGTGACGCGGTACCGCTGGCCGGGACCGACGTGGTGGCCGTCGAGGACGCCGACGGCGGCTGCTCGGCGTCGTTGTGCGCCGCGCTGGGGCGGGTAGACCCGCAGGCGTCCGGGATCGTGCTGATGCTCGGTGATCAGCCGGGCGTGGATCCCGCCACCCTGCGCCGGCTGGCCGCTCACGGCCCGGGCTCCGACATCACGGTGTGTCGCTACGCCGACGGGATTGGTCACCCGCTCTGGTTGGGCCGCAACATTTTCGGCGAGCTGGCGCTCCGGCAGGGCGACAAAGGGGTCTGGAAGAGCGTGGAGTGCGGTCGCCAACCGGTGCGCGAACTCGAGGTCGACGGGCCCGTTCCGCTGGATGTCGACACCTGGGACGACTACCACAGGCTGGTGGCGTCGTCGTGACGTTCACCGACCCCGATGACGTGATCGCCCGTTTCGACGCGCACGACTACTTGCTCGACACCGGAACGGCGTCCGCGATCTATCTGGCGGTCACCCTCGGCCGGCCGCTGCTCATCGAAGGGGAGCCCGGCGTCGGTAAGACGACGGCCGCGAAAACCCTGGCGGCCGTGCTGGGCACCCCGCTGGTCCGGCTGCAGTGCTACGAGGGCCTGACCGCGAACGAGGCGCTCTACGACTGGAACTACCAGCGCCAGTTGTTGTCCATCCGGTTGGCCGAGGCGCGGGGGGACGGCGGGGCGAATATCGGCTCGACTATTTCTGAGGCTGACCTCTACACCGAGGACTACCTGGTGGATCGACCCATCCTGCGATGTGTGCGCCACCGCGGCTCGACGCCTCCGGTTCTGCTGATCGACGAAATCGACCGCGCTGACGACGAATTCGAGGCGTTGCTGCTGGAGTTTCTTGGGGAATCCGCAGTCACCATCCCCGAGCTGGGCACCTTCGTCGCTGAGCGGCCGCCGATCGCGGTGCTCACCTCCAACCGGAGCCGGGACCTGCACGACGCGCTGCGCAGGCGTTGCCTATACCACTGGATCGAGTACCCGGAGCCGGCCCGGGCCGCCGCGATCGTCCGCCGGACTGTGTCGGGAGCGACTGCCCCGTTGATCGAACATGCCACCCAATTCGTCTGCCAAGTAAGAGATCTCGACCTGGACAAGCCACCGGGCTTGGCCGAGACCATAGACTGGGTTTCGGCCCTGGTGTGCTTGGGCGTCGCCGATCTCGTCGACTCGGCCGCGCTGACCAGCCTGGGCACGCTGGCCAAGACGCCCGATGACCGCAGCCTGATGCGCGACGCGTTCACCGAGTACAGCCGCATATGAAGCACACGAGAGGACACAAAGAATGATTATCGCCAACGAGTTCACGGTCACCGCGCCCATCGACAAGGCCTGGGATCTGCTCTGCGACCTTGAGCGGGTGATACCTCTGATGCCGGGAGCGTCGCTCGTCGGCCACGAGGGCGACGATTACTCCGGCAAGGTGAAGGTCAAGGTCGGGCCGGTCACCAGCGAGTTCGGCGGGAAGGTTCGCTTCGTCGAGTTGGACCCCGTCGAGCACCGCGCCGTCATCGATGGCAAGGGCAAGGAGCTGCGCGGCACCGGCAACGCGGCCGCGACCGTCGTCCTGCAGCTGCACAGCGAGGGCGAACGCACGCGGGCCACCGTTGACACCGACCTGAAAATCGTCGGCAAGCTCGCCCAGTTCGGCAGCGGCATGCTGCAGCAGGTCTCGGAGAAGTTGCTGGGACAGTTCGTGGAACAGCTGGAGGCCGAACTGGCCCCGCAGAAGGCGCCGGCCGCGGCGAGCGCAGCGACAGGAGCCACGGGCGTCGCGGAAACACCCCGCGCCACCAGGGCCGAGCCCGAGGCTATCGACCTGCTGGAACTGGCCGGGGGTGACCAGCTCAAGAAGTACGGTGCGGCGGCGCTCGCGGCGCTGGCGGTGCTGGTGCTGATTTGGGTGTTGCGCCGGAGTCGTTAGCGACTCGTGAACACCCCAGTCTTGTTGCGGGGCGTCGACCTGGCGGCATTCGCGGCCGCCCTGGTGGCGCGTCTGCGTAGAGCGGGTGTGCTGGTGTCCGCCGACGGCCAGGCGAATTTGGTGCAGGCGATGCGGCACCTCGTGCCGCACACCACGTCGGCGCTGTACTGGGCATCCCGGCTGACCCTGGTCAGCCGGATGGAAGACCTAGGACCGTTCGACGCCGTGTTCGCGGTCGTGTTCGGCGATGCCCGGCCCGAGGAGTCTCGCGGCGTGGATCCGCTGCTGTCGTCGTCCGGGCCGAAGGCCCCCGGGGCGGGGACCGTGCGCCAACCCGGCGGGCGGCCGACTGTGACCGAGACACTGCCCTGGGTCACCCCCCGTAGCCTCACCGCGCCCGATGACGCCGATGCCTCCGACGACGCGGGCGTCGCGGTTCCGGAGGTGCTGCCCAGCCGCCTTGCCGCGGTAGAGGATCAACCGTTCGACGAGTTCGACGAGGCCGATCTGCGCCGGCTCGGGTCCTGGCTGGAAACGACCGTGGCCCGCTGGCCCCGGCGCCGAAGCCTGCGATTCGAACCCAGCGCCGGCGGCAAAAGGATCGACCTGCGGGCCACCATGAACGCCTCGCGCGCGACCGGTTTCGAGTCGGTGACCCTGGCGCGCACCCGTCCCCGGCGCCGGCCGCGGCGTATCGTCCTGGCCTGCGACGTGAGCCGTTCGATGCAGCCCTACGCCGCGATCTACCTGCATCTGATGCGTGCGGTGACGCGGGTAGTCGGGCGCCAGAACGGAATTCGGCCCGAGGTCTTTGCGTTCTCGACGTCGCTGACCCGGCTCACCTCGGTGCTGTCGCACCGCTCCGCCGAGGTGGCGCTGGAGAAAGCCAACGCGAACGTTACCGACCGCTACGGCGGCACGTCCATCGGCACCAGCGTCGCCGCCCTGCTGGCCCGACCGCACGGCAACGCGCTGCGCGGCGCGGTCGTGATCATCGCCTCGGACGGCTGGGACAGCGATCCCCCCGACGTGCTCGCCCGCGCCATGGCCAGACTGCGTCGCCGCGCCGCGCTGGTGGTCTGGCTCAATCCCCGCGCCGCGCAGAGGGATTTTCAGCCGCTGGCCGGCTCGCTGGCCGCGGCCCTGCCCTACTGCGACCTGTTCCTGCCGGCGAACTCCCTGGCCGGCGTGCGCCAGTTGCTGCGGGCGTTGACGGGTACTTTTGACGGGCACAGGGACCACGTCCGGTGACGCCGTGAGGCAGGATCGTCAAGCATGGATCGAATGGATCAGCTCTGGGTCAACCGGGCGGCCAGCTCCGAGGCCGCCGTCACGCGGCGGCACCTCGCGCGGCTCTGGGCGCTGCCGGGAACTCAGCTAGGGGTTGTGGGCTGGCCGTCGACGCGGCGGGACCGGATGTTCGGCACCTGGCACTACTGGTGGCAGGCGCACCTGCTGGACTGCCTGATCGACGCGCAGCTGCGGGACCCGCAGCCGGAGCGGCGCGCCAGGATCAACCGGCAGGTCCGCACCCACCGGCTGCGCAACAACTTCTCGTGGACCAACAATTACTACGATGACATGGCCTGGCTGGCGCTGGCGCTGCAACGTGCGGGCGCGGTCGCCGGCGTCGAGCGCAAGCGGGCGCTGCCCACACTCGCCGACCAGCTCGTGGGGTCCTGGGTGCCCGAGGACGGCGGCGGGATCCCGTGGCGCAAACAGGATCAGTTCTTCAACGCACCCGCCAACGGACCGGCGGGCATCTTCCTGGCCCGCTACACCGACGGCTACGGCGACCGCCTCAAGCGGGCCGAGCAGATGGGCGACTGGATCGACCGCACGCTGATCGACCCGGAGACGCGCCTGGTGTTCGACGGGATCAAGGCCGGCTCGCTGGTGCGCGCCCAGTACACCTACTGCCAGGGCGTGGTGCTCGGGTTGGAGACCGAACTGGCCGCCCGTACCGATGCGCAAGCCCGCGATCGGCACGCCGCCCGGGTTCACCGCCTGGTCGCGGCCGTCGATGCGCACATGGCGCCGGCGGGAGTGCTGCAGGGTGCCGGTGGCGGGGACGGCGGCCTGTTCGCGGGCATCACCGCGCGGTACCTCGCGCTGGTGGCCACCGCCCTGCCCGGTGACTCCGCTTCCGACGCGCAGGCCCGCGATACCGCCCGCCGGATTGTTGTGTCGTCGGCGCGGTCGGCGTGGGACAACCGGCACACCGTGGACGGGCTGCCGCTGTTCGGCGCGTTCTGGGACCGCGAGGCGGAACTTCCGGCCCAGGTGCCCGCCGCGGGCCAGGAAGCGCGGTTCGTCGAGGGCGCCGTGAACGCCTCACAGATCGCCGAACGTGATCTGTCGGTGCAGCTTTCGGGCTGGATGCTGATGGAGGCCGCCGGTGCCGTCTCCGCCGGGACCGCGGGCGGCGGATCGTGACCGAACCCGGTGGCTGGATCCCGGACGAAGCGACGCGGGCCGATGCGAACCTGACCCGCTTCATGGCCTGGCTGGCCCAGACCGGCCGCGGCCGCTACGGCGACTACCACGAGCTGTGGGCGAAGTCAGTCGCCGACATCGAGTGGTTCTGGGACGCCGTCTGGCACTACTTCGACATCCAGACGGACAGCGACATCCAGACGGACAGCGACATCCAGACGGACAGCGACATCCCGGCGCCCACCCCACCGCGCGCCGTGCTTAGCAGCAGGTCCATGCCGGGCGCGCAGTGGTTTCCGGGCGCCACGCTTAATTACGCCGCTGAGGTGTTCCGGCACGCCACCGACGAACGCCCCGCCCTGATCGTCGTCGGCGAGGACAGCTCCTGCGAATGGTCGTGGGCGCGGCTGCGACGCGAGACCGCGGCGTTCGCGGCCTACCTCCGGGGCCTCGGCGTCGGACCCGGGGACGCGGTGGTCGGCTACCTGCCCAGCGTCGGTGAGGCCGCCGTCGCCGCCCTCGCCGCGGCCAGCGTGGGCGCGATCTGGGCGGTCTGCAACCAGGACGTGTCCGTCGACGGGGTGATCGCGCGTCTCGGCCAGGTGGAGGCGGCAGTACTGGTGGCCAGCGACGGATCGCTTTACGGCGGCAAGCGAATTGATCGCCGCGCCGAGCTGGCTGCGATCCGCGACGCGATGCCCACCCTCCGGGCCACGGTTGTGGTGCCGCGGCTCGGGCTCCCTCTCGACGCCGACACAGACGAATGCACGGCGCCGTGGGCGGAGGCCATCGCGCCGGGGGCCTCCGAAGTCGGCTCTGGCGCGCCCGACGACATCGTCGCCGTGCCCTTCGCGCACCCGCTGTGGGTGATGTTCTCCTCGGGGACCACCGGGAAGCCGAAAGGGATCGTGCACGGCCACGGCGGTGTCGTGCTCGAGCACCGCAAGTACCTATCCCTGCAGCTGGACCTGCACCCCGGCGATCGCTTCCTGTGGCACACGTCCACCAGCTGGATGATGTGGAACCTGCTACTGTCCGGCCTCCTTGCCGACGCCACGATCGTGCTCTACGACGGCAGCCCGACCCACCCGGGTACCGACGGCCTCTGGCGGGTGGCCGCCGACGCCGGCGTCACCGTGCTCGGCGCCGGGGCCGGCTACCTGCTCGCCTGCGCCAAGGAGGAGCTGAAGCCGGGCGCGATCTACCCGCTCGACCGCGTGCGCGCCGTGGGTTCCACCGGCTCGCCGCTGCCGGCGTCCGGATTCAGCTGGGTGCAAGAGGGGCTCGGACGCCCAATCCCAGTCATCTCGATGAGCGGCGGCACCGACGTGTGCACAGCGTTCATCGGCGGCAGCCCGCTCGTGCCGATCGTCGCTGGCGAGTTGTCGAGCATCTGTCTGGGCGTGGCCATCGAATCCTGGGTCGGCGAGCGTCGGCCCGTCATCGGCGAGGAGGGCGAGCTGGTGGTGACCGAGCCGATGCCGTCAATGCCGGTGTGTTTCTGGAACGACGACGACGGCAGCCGCTACCGCGCCGCCTACTTCGACAAGTACCCGGGGGTGTGGTGCCACGGCGACTGGATCACCATCACCGACCGGGGTTCGGTGGTGGTTCATGGACGTTCGGACGCCACGCTCAACCGGCTGGGCGTCCGGATGGGCAGCGCAGAGATCTACTCTGCGGTGGAGCGGCTGCCCGAGGTGCACGACTGCCTGGTGGTCGGTATCGAACAGGACGACGGCGGCTACTGGATGCCGCTGTTCGTGCATCTCGCCGACGGGGTCGTCCTCGACGACGAGCTGCGGTCGAAGATCACCGCGGAGATCCGCCGCCACGCCTCGCCGCGACACGTGCCCGACGACATCCTCGCCGTCCCCGGCATGCCGCGGACGCTGACCGGCAAGCGGCTCGAGATCCCGATCAAGCGCATCCTGCAGGGGGCGGCGCCGGGAGACGCCGCGCAGCTGAGTTCGAT
This sequence comes from uncultured Mycobacterium sp., assembly GCA_964653535.1. Classification (GTDB taxonomy): domain Bacteria; phylum Actinomycetota; class Actinomycetes; order Mycobacteriales; family Mycobacteriaceae; genus Mycobacterium. The sequence continues at coordinate 8,864 of CAZZHX010000104.1, forward strand.
CGATCGGCCCGAACTACTGGACGCCTTCGTCGCGCACCGGAGGAAGCCCTGAGGTGCGGCGGCTCCAGTAGCCGCGCAGGGCGCCGATGAGCAGCGGCAGCAGCGAAACCACCGCGATCCCCAGGATGATCGACTCCAGGTGCTGGTTCACGAACGGCACCGAGCCCAGGAAGTGGCCCGCCAGGGTCACCCCGGCACCCCACGCGATGCCGCCGACGATATCGAACCCCAGGAACACCGGGTACCGCATGTACGACACCCCGGCGATCACCGGGACGAACGTCCGCACGACGGGGACGAAGCGGCCGAGGATCACCGCCCATGGCCCGTACTTCTCGAAGAACGCGTGCGATTCGGTCACGTAGTGCTTCTTGAAGAACCGGGAATTCTCCTTATGAAACAACGCCGGCCCGAGCCGCCGCCCGATGAAATAGGCGGTCTGATCACCCAGCACAGCGGCCAGCGCCACGCTCGGCGCCAGCACCCAGATGCCCACCGGCGGCTGGGGGTGCGCGGTCAGCAGCCCGCCGGTGAATAACAGCGAGTCGCCCGGCAGCAGTGGAAACAGCAGCCCCGTCTCGATGAACACGATGATCAGGATTCCGGGTAGCACCGCGGACCCGAAGACACCGTTCGCCCCCAACCAGTACATCGGGTCGAGGATGTGGGGCATGGCCGTTAGGGTGGTGCGCATGATGGCCTAACATACCGGCGAACATGTCAGGAGGAACCATCATGCCGATCGCCACGCCCGAGGTCTACGCCGAGATGCTGGCACGCGCCAAGGCTGGCGCGTACGCCTTCCCGGCCATCAACTGCACATCGTCGGAAACCGTCAACGCCGCGATCAAAGGCTTCGCCGACGCCGGCAGCGACGGCATCATCCAGTTCTCCACCGGTGGAGCCGAATTTGCCTCCGGGCTCGGAGTCAAAGACATGGTGGCCGGTGCGGTCGCGCTGGCGGAGTTCACCCATTCCATCGCCGCGAGGTACTCGGTCAACGTCGCGCTGCAGACCGACCACTGCCCGAAGGACAAGCTGGACACCTACGTGCGGCCGCTGCTGGAGATCTCGGCCCAACGGGTGAGCGCCGGGCGTGACCCCTTGTTCGGCTCGCACATGTGGGACGGCTCAGCGGTGCCGATCGACGAGAACTTGGTGATCGCGCAGGAGCTGCTGGCGCGGACGACGGCCGCCAAGATCATCCTGGAGATCGAGATCGGCGTGGTGGGCGGCGAGGAGGACGGCGTTGCCCACGAGATCAACGACAAGCTCTACACCAGTCCCGAGGACTTCGAGAAAACCATCGATGCGCTCGGCGCCGGTGAACACGGCAAGTACCTGCTCGCGGCGACGTTCGGCAACGTCCACGGTGTCTACAAGCCCGGCAACGTCACGCTACGTCCGGACATCCTCGCCATGGGGCAGCAGGTCGCCGCCGCCAAGCTCGGCCTGCCCAGCGTGGACGGGGCACCGGCCAAGCCCTTCGACTTCGTGTTCCACGGCGGTTCGGGGTCGCTGAAGTCGGAGATCGAGGAGGCGCTGCGCTACGGCGTGGTGAAGATGAACGTCGACACCGACGCCCAGTACGCGTTCA
>CAZZHX010000105.1:0-10440 GCA_964653535.1 uncultured Mycobacterium sp.
CGGCGAGCACCTTGCGCGTCACCGGGACGACGCGGTGTTGCTTCGCGAGCTGACGGAACGCCTCTCGTGGGGTGGTCGCGGCGAGGTGATCGTGCACCCGACCATCCTCGCAGACCCCTCGCGGCGGACCGCCCGCGTACTCTGACGGGCATGAAACCTGGTGACACGGTGGCCGACTTCGCACTTCCAGACCAGACGGGGACCAAGCGCACCCTCAGCGCGCTGCTGTCCGACGGACCCGTGGTGCTGTTCTTCTACCCGGCGGCGATGACGCCCGGCTGCACCAAGGAGGCCTGCCACTTCCGCGACCTGGCGGCGGAGTTCGCCGCGGCCGGGGCCAGCAGGGTCGGCATCAGCACCGATCCCGTGCACAAGCAGGCCAAGTTCGTCGACATGCACAAGTTCGACTACCCGCTACTGTCGGACGCCGACGGCGCCGTGGCGTCGCAGTTCGGCGTCAAGCGCGGCCTGCTCGGCAAGGTGCTCCCGGTCAAGCGCACGACGTTCGTCATCGGCACCGACCGTACGGTGCTCGAGGTGATCTCCAGCGAGTTGAGCATGGACGTCCACGCCGACAAGGCGCTGGCTGCACTGCGCGCCCACACGTAGATACCACTGAGGGCCACTACTCAGGGGTTGATCGCCAGGAACACGTATGCGGCGAACACCACTAGATGCAGTTCGCCTTGCAGCCGGGTGGCCCGGCCGGGCACCACGGTCAGCATGCTGATCACGACGGTCAGCGCCAGCAGCACCATCTGCACACCGCCGAGCCCGAGCACCAGCGGACCCTTGATCCAGTTCGATGCCAGGGCGATCGCCGGGATGGTCAGCCCGATGCTGGCCAGCGAGGACCCGTAGGCCAGGTTCAGACTCGTCTGGATGCGGCCCCGCCGCGCAGCGCGCACCGCGGCGAGCGTCTCCGGCCCCAGCACCAGCAGGGCGATCACCACGCCGACGAACGCCGGCGGAAGCCCCGCCGCGGTTACCGCCCGCTCGACCGTCGGGGATTCCTCCTCGGCCAGGCCCACCACGGCGAGCAGCGAGACCATCAGCAGCGCCAAGCTGACCAGCGCCGCCCGGGTGCTCGGCGGGTCGGCGTGGCTCTCCTCATCCAGGTGGCCCTTCTGGTCCCGCTGCGCGACCGGCAAAAAGAAGTCGCGATGCCGAACGGTCTGGGTGAATACGAACAACAGATACAGCGCCAGCGACGCCACCGCGGCGAAGGTCAACTGCGCCCGCGAGAACTCCCCGCCGGGTCCGGCGACGGTGAACGTGGGCATCACCAGGCTCAGCGTCGCCAGCGTGGTCAGCGTGGCCAGGGCAGCGCCGCTCCCCTCTGCGTTGAACAACGTGACGCCGTATCGCCGTGAGCCGAGCAGCAGCGACAGCCCGGCGATCCCGTTGGTGGTGATGATCAGCGCGGCGAAGACGGTATCGCGGGCCAGCGTCGCCGTCGAGTGCCCACCGGCTGCCATCAGTTCGACGATCAGCGCCACCTCGATCACGGTCACCGAGGCGGCCAGCACCAGCGAACCGTAGGGCTCGCCCACCTTGGCGGCGACCACCTCCGCGTTCTGGACGGCGGCCAGCACCGATCCGACCAGCATCGCCGCCGCCACCGCGGCAAGCCACGGATCCAGCTTGTTCCCCGAGCCCAGCACCAGCACAGCGACGGCGAGCAGAGGTACCGCCGCCGTCCAGGGCACACGTTTTACCATTGAGTCACTGTCCGAGTCACTATCTGAGTCACCATCGCCCGCCATTCTCGCTGAAAGCGGCGACCCTCGCGCGCCCCTCAGTACCATGCTCACATGTCTGAAAAGGATGGCCTCGCCGACGGTGACGTGTTCGCCGGATACACCGTGGTGTGCAAGTTGGGCACCGGCGGGATGGGCGAGGTGTACATAGTGCAGCACCCGCGGCTGCCCCGCCGCGACGCCCTGAAGGTCCTGCCGCACGATCTCACCTCAGACCACGAATTCCGCGAGCGCTTCAACAGGGAGGCCGACCTGGCGGCGGGCCTGTACAACGAGCACATCGTCGGCATCCACGACCGGGGTGAATACGAGGGCCGGCTGTGGATCTCGATGGACTACGTGGAGGGCACCGATGCGGCCCGGCTGCTGCGCGAGAAGTATCCGTCGGGAATGCCCAGAGCCGACGTCGTGCAGATCATTTCGGCCATCGCCGACGCCCTGGACTACGCCCACTCCCGCGGGCTCCTGCACCGCGGCATCAAACCCGCCAACATCCTGCTGAGCGAGTCCGACCACCGGCGCCGGATCCTGCTGGCCGATTTCGGGATCTCGCGCGAACTGGGTGAGATCAGTGGCCTGACCGCAACGAACATGCTGGTGGGTACGACGGCGTACTGCGCGCCCGAACAGTTGCGGGGCGACGATCTCGACGGCCGGGCCGACCAGTACGCGCTGGGCTGCACCGCCTTCCAACTGCTGACCGGCGTGGCCCCGTATTACAACTCCAGCCCGGCCGTCGTGATCAGTGCGCACCTATCGACGCCGCCGCCGTCACTGGGCCGCGCGGACTTGGCCGACCTCGACCCGGTGATCGCGACGGTGCTCGCCAAGAACCCCGACGAACGCTACCCATCGTGCGCGCATTTCGCGGCAGCGCTGGCCGACCCGGGCGCCGCGGTGCCCGCGATGGCGCGCACTCAAGCGGCCATCCCCGTCTCGCAGGCGCCCGCACCCGAGCTGGGGGCCACGGCGCCCACCCCGAAGCCGCGCGAACGGCGCGGACCGGCCCCCGCGCTCGCCGTACTTGCCGCGGCCGCCGTACTGGTCGCAGTCGCGCTGCTCGGCGCCTATCTGCTGCGCGGCCACTCCCCTTCGGCGTCGGTCCACCCCACCGCGGCACCGCCGGCCGCCCCGCATGTCGCCCCGCCGCCCGCCAGCGCCACCGCCGCCCCGTCCTCGCCGGGGCTCACCCTCGCCGCCCAGGTCACCGACCAGTCGGGCGTCCTGGGCCCGATTGAATTCGCCGCGGTCGACCGGGCCGTCACCAAGCTCTACAACCAGCGCGGCACCAAACTGTGGGTGGTGTACGTACACAGCTTCGGCGCTCTCAGATCGCCCGTCTGGGCCCAGGAAACGATGCGCGCCAACAGGTTCGGCGCCACGGACGCCCTGCTCGCCATCGCCACCGACCAGCCCGGATTCTCCTTCAGGGTGCCGCCGGCGGTCTCAGGTGGCAGGACATCCGACATCGAGGCGATCCGTCGGAACGCGATCGCGCCAGCGGTCTACCAGCGCGAATGGACCCGCGCGGCGGTCGCCGCGGCCACCGCTCTCGACGTCGGCCCGAGCTAGGCTTCGGGTTCCAGCAACACGTCGGCGTCGAAGCAGGTGTGCTCGCCCGTGTGGCAGGCGCCGCCCACCTGATCGACCGTCAGCAGCACGGTGTCGCCGTCGCAGTCCAGCCGAACCGAGTGGACGAACTGCGTGTGTCCGGACGTCGCACCCTTCACCCACTGTTGGGCACGAGACCGCGAATAGTACGTTGCCTCACGGGTTTCCAGGGTGCGGGCCAGCGCGTCGTCGTCCATCCACGCGACCATCAGCACGTCGCCGCTGCCGCGCTCGCGCACCACGGCCGCGATCAGGCCGTCGGCATTGCGTTTGAGCCGCGCCGCGATTCGCGGGTCGAGCGTCATCGCACCGTGATCCCTTCTGCGGCCATCGCGGCCTTCACCTGCCCGATGGTGAGCTCGCGGAAGTGAAAGACGCTGGCCGCCAACACCGCATCGGCGCCGGCGGCCACTGCGGGCGCAAAGTCGTCGACCGCCCCGGCGCCACCGCTGGCGATCACCGGCACCGTGACCGCCGCGCGCACCGCCCGCAGCATCGCCAGATCGAATCCGGCCTTGGTACCGTCGGCGTCCATCGAGTTCAGCAGGATCTCCCCCACCCCCAGCTCGGCTCCGCGCGCGGCCCACTCGACGGCGTCGATCCCGGTGCCGCGGCGACCGCCGTGGGTGGTGACCTCCCAGCCCGACGGCGTGGGCTTGGGCCCGTCGGGCCCGATTGGCACCCTGCGGGCGTCCACCGACAGCACGATGCACTGCGAGCCGAATTGTCGCGCCATCTCAGCGAGCAGGTCGGGCCGGGCGATCGCGGCGGTGTTCACCGACACCTTGTCGGCGCCCGCCCGCAGCAGCACGTCGACGTCGGCGACAGTGCGCACGCCGCCGCCCACAGTCAGCGGGATGAACACCTGCTCGGCGGTGCGGCGCACCACGTCGAGCGTGGTCGCCCGGTCCGAGGACGACGCGGTCACGTCGAGGAAGGTGAGCTCGTCGGCGCCCTCGGCGTCATAGGCGGCGGCCAGTTCCACCGGGTCGCCCGCGTCGCGCAGGTTACCGAAGTTGACCCCCTTGACCACGCGGCCGGCGTCGACGTCCAGGCAGGGGATCACGCGCACGGCGAGAGACATCTCAGTAGTCCTCCGGCCGACCCGTGCGGCACACGATCTCCAAGATCTCGGCGTGCACGCCCGGTGCCGCCGCCAGGACGGAATCCGCGATGGGCGTCCAGGGTTCGCCGGTCAGGGTGCTGACAATCCCGCCGGCCGCCTGCACCAGTGCGACGCCGGCGGCGTGGTCCCACACTTCGCCCCTGAAACTGACTGCGGCGGCCAGGATTCCGTCGGCGACGTAGGCTAGGTCCAAGCCGATGGAGCCGTGTATGCGCAGCCGCGACGTTACTCGGCTGAGGTTTTCCAGCAGCGCCACGCGGTAGGGTCCCGGAAGCCGGCCTCGCGCATCGGCGGTGAACGACCCTGCGCCGATGAGAGCCTCGGACAGGTCGATAGGCCCCAACGGTGGCTGCGGCTCAGAGTTTTTCATCAGCGGCCCACCGGCGACGGCGGTGTAGCGCTCGCCGGTGAACGGCAGCCACGTCAGCCCGGCCACGGCCTCGCCGTGGTGCAGCAGACCCAGGAGGATCGCCGCCATCGGCGACCCGGCGGCGTAGTTGAACGTGCCGTCAATGGGGTCGAGCACCCACACCCAGTCCGCGTCGAGGTCCACGCCGCCGAATTCCTCGCCGTGCACGCCGATCCCGGTCGCATCGGTGAGCGCGGCGACGACCTGCCGTTCGATCGCCAGATCGACCTCGGTGGCGAAGTCGGTGCCCTTCTTGCGGACCGCCGAGTCCGCGCGGTGACCGGCCAGGAACGGCCCGGCCGCGTCATCCAGGATCGCCGACGCCGTCTCGACCAGCGCGTCCAGGTCCATCGGTCCGCTACTTCCGCACTGCGGCCAGGGCCTGCGGCAGGGTGAACCGTCCGGCGTAGAGCGCCTTGCCGACGATGGCGCCCTCGACCCCGCTGCCGGTCAGGGTCGAGATGGCGCGCAGGTCGTCCAGGCTGGACACCCCGCCCGAGGCGATCACCGGGGCCGTGGTTCGCTCAGCGACGCCGGCCAGCAGATCCAGGTTTGGGCCGCCCAGGGTGCCGTCCTTGGTGACGTCGGTGACGACATAGCGCGAGCAGCCCTGCCCGTTGAGACGTTCGAGCACCTCCCACAGATCGCCGCCGTCGGTTTCCCAGCCGCGTCCGCGCAGCCGGTGCTCGCCCTTCTCGATCTGGACGTCCAACCCGACGGCGACTGTGTCGCCGTGCGCGGCCATCGCGGTCGCGCACCACTGCGGGTTCTCCAGCGCCGCCGTCCCCAGGTTGACGCGGGCGCAGCCGGTGGCCAGCGCCGCGGCCAGGGACTCGTCGTCGCGGATTCCCCCGGAGAGTTCGACCTTCACGTCGAGCGTGCCCACGACGTCGGCGAGCAGATCCCGATTCGATCCGCGGCCGAATGCGGCGTCGAGATCCACGAGATGGATCCATTCGGCGCCATCGCGCTGCCAGGCCAGGGCAGCGTCCAGCGCAGAACCGTATTCGGTTTCGCTACCCGCCTTGCCCTGCACCAACCGCACGGCGCGCCCCTGCACCACGTCAACGGCGGGCAGCAAGATCAGCGCGGGTTGCGTGCTCGCGGCGGCCATCACAGGCCACCGACCCAGTTGCTCAGCACGGCCGCGCCGGCGTCGCCGCTTTTCTCCGGGTGGAACTGCGTGGCGCACAAAGCCCCGTCCTCGACCGCCGCCAGGAACGGCACCCCGTGCGTGGCCCAGGTGAGCACCGCCCGCTGCGAACCCTCCCAGCGTTGCGCTGCGTAGGAGTGTACGAAGTAGAACCGGGTCCCGACGTCTAGACCCTCGAACAGCACACTGCCTTTTCCGGGTGCCACCACGTTCCAGCCCATGTGCGGGATCACCGGGGCGTCCAGCCGGGTGACGGCCCCCGGCCACTGCGCGCAGCCAGTGGTCTCGACGCCGAACTCGACCCCGGATGCGAACAGGATCTGCATACCCACACAGACACCCAGCACCGGGCGCCCGGCGGCAACACGCTCGGCGATGATCCGGTCGCCGGAAACCTTGCGCAGGCCCGTCATGCACGCCTCGAACGCGCCGACGCCGGGCACCACCAGCCCGTCGGCGCCGGCGGCGGCGTCGGCGTCGGCGGTCACGTCGACCGACGCGCCGACGCGCTGCAGGGCGCGCTGGGCCGACCGCAGATTCCCTGAGCCGTAGTCCAGGACCACCACAGATGCTGTCACAGAACACCTTTGGTGGACGGCACGCCCGACGTCCGGGGGTCGATCTCGACGGCCTGGCGTAACGCCCGGGCGATCGCCTTGTACTGCGCCTCGGTGATGTGGTGCGGGTCGCGCCCGTAGAGCACCCGCACGTGCAGCGCGATCCCGGCGTTGGACGCCAGTGTCTCGAACACGTGCCGGTTCACGACAGTGTGATACGGCACCGCGCTGCCGGCGATGGTGATGTGCCGCAGGTGATCCGGCTCCCCGGTGTGCACGCAGTAGGGCCGGCCGGACACGTCGACGACGGCGTGGGCCAGCGCCTCGTCCATCGGGATGAACGCGTCGCCGAACCGGCGGATGCCCTTCTTATCGCCCAGGGCCTGCGCCACGGCCTGGCCCAGCGCGATCGCGGTGTCCTCGATGGTGTGGTGCGCCTCGATCTGCACGTCGCCGGTGGTGCGCACGGTCAGGTCGAAGCTGGCGTGGCTGCCCAGCGCGGTGAGCATGTGGTCGTAGAACGGCACGCCGGTCTCGACGTGCACGTCGCCGGTACCGTCGAGGTCCAACTCGACGAGCACCTCGGTTTCGCGGGTGCGGCGCTCGATGCGCGCCCGGCGGTTCGGTGTCTCGGTGGCGGTCATGGCGCTCCTACTGGGGTGAGTTCGGTGGCGGCGATCTGGGCGCTGGCCCGCAGGAACGCGTCGTTCTCGTCGGGCAGGCCGGTCGTGGCGCGCAGGTAGCCGGGAATGTCGACGTCGCGGATCAGCACGCCAGCGTCCAGGTAGCGCTGCCAGGTGGCGGGGGCATCGGCAAACTCACCGAACAGCACGAAGTTCGCGTCGCTGGGGATCACCCGGAAACCCAGGGCGGTCAGGGCCGCGGTGACGCGCTCGCGCTCGGCGATCAGCTTCGCGACGCTGCCCAGGGTGTCGTCGGCGTGCCGCAGCGCGGCCCGTGCCGCGGCCTGGGTGAGCACCGACAGGTGGTAGGGCAGCCGCACCAGCAGCATCGCGTCGATCACCGCCGGCGTGGCGATCAGGTATCCGAGCCGGCCGCCGGCGAAGGCGAACGCCTTGCTCATGGTGCGGGTCACGATGAGCTTGGTGGGGTACTGCTCAATGAGGCCCACCGCGCTGGGCTGTGAGGAGAACTCGCCGTAGGCCTCGTCGACGATCACGATGCCGGGCGCCGCGTCGAGCAGCCGCCTCAGGTGAGGCAGCGGAACACTCTGCCCGGACGGGTTGTTGGGGCTGGCCAGGAACACCACGTCGGGGTTGCGGTCGCCGACGGCGGCGACGGCAACATCGGCGTCCAGGCTGAAGTCGACGGCACGCGGGGCCGCGAGCCACTCGGTGTGGGAGGCGTCGGAGATCAGCGGGTGCATCGAGTAGGACGGCACGAATCCGAGGGCGGTGCACCCCGGCCCGCCGAAGGCCTGCAGCAGTTGCTGCAGGATTTCGTTGGATCCGTTGGCGGCCCAGATGTTGTCGACGCCAAGCGGCACACCGGTGTGCGCGGTGAGGTAGGCGGCAAGGTCGCGGCGCAGCGCCACCGCATCGCGGTCGGGGTAGCGGTGCAGGTCGATGGCCGCCTCGCCCACCGAGCGTACGAGGTCGTCGACGAGCGCCTTGCTGGGCGGGTGCGGGTTCTCGTTGGTGTTCAGCCGCACGGGTACCGCCAATTGCGGTGCGCCATAGGGCGATTTGCCCCGCAGGTCGGCGCGCAGCGGCAGGTCGGCGAGGGTGGGCTTGGGTACACTCATCGCTCGAACCTCCGGCGGACGGCCTCGCCGTGCGACGGCAGGTCTTCGGCCTTGGCGAGTGTGATCACGTGCCCGGCGACGTCCTTGAGCGCCGCCTCGCTGTAGTCGACGACGTGGATGCCGCGCAGGAATGTTTGCACCGACAAGCCGCTGGAGTGCCGGGCGCTGCCACCGGTCGGCAGCACGTGGTTGGAGCCCGCGCAGTAGTCGCCGAGGCTCACCGGCGCGTAGGGACCGACGAAAATGGCTCCGGCCGAACGGATTCGGCCGGCGATGCCCGCCGCGTCGACGGTCTGGATCTCCAGGTGCTCGGCGGCGTAGGCGTTGACCACGGCGACGCCGGCATCCAGGTCGTCGACGAGGATGATCGCCGACTGGCGCCCGCCGAGCGCCGCCGCCACCCGCTCACGGTGCACGGTCGTCTCCAGTTGGGCCACCACTTCGGCGTCGGTGGCGTCGGCCAGTGCCGCGTCCGGGGTGACTAACACGCTGCCCGCCATCTCGTCGTGTTCGGCCTGGCTGATCAGGTCGGCGGCCAGGTGCTCCGGGTCGGCCGTGTGGTCGGCCAGGATGGCGATCTCCGTCGGCCCGGCTTCGGCGTCGATACCCACCCGCGAGCGGCACAGCCGCTTGGCCGCGGTGACGTAGATATTGCCGGGGCCGGTGATCATGTCGACGGGCGCCAGTTCGGCTCCATCGACGTCGGTGCCGCCGTAGGCCAGCAGCGCCACCGCCTGAGCGCCACCCACCGCCCACACCTCGTCGACCCCCAGCAGCCGCGCCGCGGCCAGGATCGTCGGGTGCGGCAATCCCCCGAAGCGGGCCTGCGGCGGGCTGGCCACCACCAGCGAACCGACGCCGGCGGTCTGGGCAGGCACCACGTTCATCACGACGCTCGACGGGTACACGGCATTGCCGCCGGGCACGTACAGGCCCACCCGCTCGACGGGAACCCACCGTTCGGTGACCGTCGCACCGGGCCCCAGCGTGGTGGTGACGTCGGCGCGGCGCTGGTCGGCGTGCACCGCCCGGGTCCGTTCGATCATCACCTCGAGGGCGTCGCGGACGTCCGAGCCCAGCTCGTCGAGCGCCGCCGCCAGGGCGGCGCCCGGCACCCGGACGGACGGGGGGCGCACGCCATCGAAGCGTTCCCCGTACTCCAGGGCGGCCTCGGCCCCACGCTCGGCGACGGCCTCGACGACGGGGCGGACCGTGGGCAGCACGGAGTCCACGTCGGCGCCGCCGCGCGGCAGCGCGGCCCGCAACCGGGCGGCCGTCAGCGGCGCGCCCCGCAGGTCGATGCGGGCCATCGGCGACGTCCGACTGGTGTTCACGGTGTGCTCACCATGTCATTGTCCCAGAGCAACTCAAGTGATTAACCGACCGGTAGATTCAGCGCCATGTCTGCCAAGGATCACCCCAACAACGCGCCGGGCGTGCCGATGCTCTTCCCGCCCTGGTTCGAGCGCTTCCAAATCAAATACTTCAACCCGGCGGTCAAACCGCTGGTGCGGTTCCTCCCGGGGACCGCGACCATCACGCACCGCGGCCGCAAGTCCGGCACAGCGTACGAGACCGTCATCACCCCCTTCCGCAAGGGGAACACGCTGGCGATCGCGCTGGGCCACGGCAAGACCAACTGGGTCAAGAACGTGCTGGCCGCCGGTGAGGCCGACGTGGTGTACGGCCGCAACCGACGGGTTCACCTCACCAACACGCGGATCCTGCCGGCGGGCTACGACGGCCCCGACGCCGCGGACCTGCCGCGGATGGCGCGCTCGCAGTTGCGCCGGGCCGGGGTTTTCGTCGGCGACATTGCCTAGGCCTACCTGGGCGTACCTGGGCGTACCTGGGCGCCCACGCCGAGTCTGAAACCTTGGCGACGCGCGTCGGCGTGTCGTGTGCGTGGTGTCAGTGTCGCGGGGGGCGGGATTCTTACTCAGATCAGTAAGAGTAAGAGTAAGATTTTGTGCGTGAAGATCACCAGCAAGGGCCAGGTGACGATCCCGCAGCACATCCGCGAGCGCTACGGGCTGCTACCGGACACCGAAGTGGAGTT
>CAZZHX010000106.1:0-10394 GCA_964653535.1 uncultured Mycobacterium sp.
GCGGCTGGGCGCTCGGTCCCCGTGGTGGCGGTGGTCAGTGAAGGGGGCTTGGTGGCGGTCAGCGCCGACTGGGGGCTCGACGAGATCCTGCTCCCCGGCACGGGGCCCGCCGAGATCGACGCGCGGTTGCGGCTGGTAGTCGGCCGCCGTGGCGCTTCGGCGGAGCAGGAACTCGCCGACACGGTGACCCTGGGGGAACTGGTGATCGACGAGGGCACCTACACCGCGAGGCTGCGCGGTCGCCCGCTCGACCTCACCTACAAAGAGTTCGAGTTGCTCAAATACCTGGCCCAGCACGCCGGGCGGGTCTTCACCCGAGCGCAGCTGCTGCACGAAGTGTGGGGGTATGACTTCTTCGGCGGCACCCGCACCGTCGACGTCCACGTCCGCCGGCTGCGGGCCAAACTCGGACCCGAACACGAGGCCATGATCGGCACGGTGCGCAACGTCGGCTACAAGGCCGTCCGGCCGGCGCGCGGCCGGACGCCGATCACCGGGCGCGACGGCGCCGATGACGACTCAGCCGAAGGAGCCGAAGAGGCCGGTCAGTGACCTCGTCCGCGTGGCGTTCGGCGCTGACCGCCGATGAGCAGCGGCAGGTGCACGAACTCGTCACGGCGGCAACCGTTGTCGACGGCATCGCACCCGTGGGTGAGCAGGTGCTGCGTGAACTGGGGCACGACCGCACCGAGCATCTGATGGTCACCCGAGCCGGGTCCGCCGGAGCAGAGGACGAGGCCGTCGGCTACCTCAATCTCAGCCCGCCACGCGACGGGGCGCCAGCGATGGCGGAACTCGTCGTCCATCCGCGTGAGCGCCGACGCGGCATCGGCGCGACGATGGCACGCGCGGCGAGCGCCAGGAGCGCCGGGCGCACCCGGTTCTGGGCGCACGGCACGCTCGACTCCTCCCGCGCGCTGGCGGCGTCGCTCGGCCTGATCCCCGTGCGGGGACTACTCCAGATGCGACGGTCGCTGCGCGACGGTCCCGAACCCCTGTCTCCGGCATCGCCCACACCCGGCGTGCGAATCCGCACCTACGCGGGTGAGACCGACGACGCACAGCTGCTGAGGGTCAACAACGCCGCGTTCGCCGACCACCCCGAACAGGGCGGCTGGACCCGGGCTGAACTGGCCGAGCGGTGCGCCGAACCGTGGTTCGACCCGGCGGGGTTGTTTCTGGCCTTCGGTGACGCCACGAGTGACCGACCGGGTGAACTGCTGGGCTTCCACTGGACCAAGATGCACCTCGATCGGCCGGGCCTGGGCGAGGTGTACGTCGTAGCTGTCGACCCGTCGGCACAGGGCCGCGGGCTGGGGCGGGTGTTGACCTCGGTGGGCGTCGCCTCGCTGGAGCGCCGGCTCGCCGGGTATCCCGAGCCGGTCGTGATGCTCTATGTCGAGGCGGACAACACCGCCGCGGTGCGGACCTACCAGGGCTTGGGATTCACCACCTACGGCGTCGACACCGCCTACGCGTCGCCGACCACCCGGTAGGGTGGGAGACCGCCAGGGGTGCGTGAGGGTCATGACGATCACGCCACGTCGTCGGGAGGAGCGGCTCGGTGGCCAAGCGGCTGGACCTCAAGAGCGTCAACATCTTTTACGGGTCGTTCAAGGCCGTTGCGGATGTGACGCTGTCGATTCTGCCGCGCAGCGTGACGGCGTTCATCGGCCCGTCGGGCTGCGGCAAGACGACCGTCCTGCGCACACTGAACCGGATGCACGAGGTCGTTCCCGGCGCGCGCGTCGAGGGCAGCGTGCTCCTGGACAACCAAGATATCTACGGCGCCGGAGTCGACCCGGTGAGTGTTCGACGCGCGATCGGCATGGTGTTCCAGCGGCCGAATCCGTTCCCGACCATGTCGATTCGTGACAACGTGGTGGCCGGTCTGAAGCTGCAGGGGATCCGCAACCACACGCTGCTCGACGAGACGGCCGAATCCGCATTGCGAGGCGCCAACCTGTGGGACGAGGTGAAGGATCGGCTGGACAAGCCGGGAGCCGCACTATCAGGCGGTCAGCAGCAGCGTCTGTGCATTGCACGCGCCATTGCCGTGCAACCTGACGTGCTGCTCATGGATGAACCGTGTTCCTCGCTCGACCCGATCTCGACGATGGCCATCGAAGATCTGATCAGCGAGCTCAAGCAGGAGTACACGATCGTCATCGTCACTCACAATATGCAGCAGGCAGCCCGGGTGAGCGACCTGACCGCGTTTTTCAACCTCGAGGCGGTGGGGAAGCCCGGTCGGCTGGTCGAGATCGACGATACCGAGAAGATCTTCTCCAACCCGGCCCAGACATCGACCGAGGACTACATCTCCGGCCGCTTCGGCTAGATCTTCGGCCGGCCCCGACTAACCCGGCGCGGGTGTGGTGTCGTCGTCGGGCAGGCTGCCGGTCGCCTGGAAGATGACGCGCCGCGCGACCTCCACGGCGTGGTCGGCGAAGCGCTCGTAGAAACGTCCCAGCAGGGTCACGTCGACGGCCGCCGCCACACCGTGCTTCCATTCCCGATCCATCAGCACCGAGAACAGGTGCCGGTGCAGGTCGTCCATCGCGTCGTCTTCTTCGCGGATCCGGGCGGCCTTCTCCGGGTCGCGGGACAACACGACCTCCTGCGCGCTGTTACCGAGGTCGACGGCGACCCTGCCCATTTCGGCGAAATAGCCGTTGACCTCCTCGGGCAGGGTGTGTTGGGGATGCCGCCGGCGCGCGATCTTGGCGACGTGCAGGGCCAGCGCCCCCATCCGGTCGATATCGGCGACCATCTGAATGGCGCTCACGATCGACCTGAGATCGCCGGCGACCGGCGCCTGCAGGGCCAGCAGCACGAACGCGCTCTCCTCGGCGCGGGCGCTGAGGGCGGCGATCTTTTCGTGGTCGGAGATGACCTGCTCGGCCAGGACAAGATCGGCCTGCAACAAGGCTTGCGTCGCCCGCTCCATGGCGATACCGGCCAGCCCGCACATCTCGCCGAGTTGCTCGGACAACTCCGCGAGGCGCTCTTGGTAGGCGGTCCTCATAACGCCAAGCCTACGTTCTCCGCCCGTCAACCGCAGGTGGTGTCGGCGGCATTGGTGACGCTCAGGTCGTCGGGCAGCGTGCCGGGCGCGCCGCCCGAGCCGCGTTCGAGCTGCAGGGTGACCGGCGAGCCGCTCGGTGCGGGAGACACGACCGCGGTGAAGTCGGGGCCGAGCACCACCTGAACGACCTGTCCGTAGCCGGTGACCCGATGCACCTTCGCGTTGGCGAACGAGGACGCCACCGTGGCCGCGGCCTGTTCGTTGCCCGGGGAGAACAGCACCGTCGTCGTGGTCACCGAACTCGGATAGTCGTCCGGCGTCATCACGTTGAACCCGGCGCGTTTGAGCTGACTCGTCGCGGCGGCCGCCAGGCCGCTCTGCGCCGTGGCATTGGACACCCGCACGGTGACCTCGCTCGGCGACGTCGTCGTCATCTGCAGGCGCTGGGTGTCCGGGGCCGCAGGTGGCGCGGGCGTCTTCGTGGTGGTGGTCGTCTTCGTACTGCCCGAGTCGGTGCCCGAGTCGGCGCCGCCCAGTGATTTGGCGTTGTGGTCGTTTTCCCCCGGCAGCGGGTCGTCGTTGATGATCGCGTCGAAGAGTGACCGCATGTCGTCCGTGCGCGGCGGCTCGTCGCCGTTGTCGTCGGTCAGGCCGGTCGGCACCGTGACGAACGTGATCCGCCCGGCCACCATGCCCTGCAACGACTGACCGAGCTGGACCAGGTCCTTGGTCTTGACGTTGTCGACGTAGCTGTTGCTGATGAACGTGTTCACGACGTTGTTCAGCTTGGTGAGGTTCATCAACGTGTCCTCGGAGATCAAGGAGCGCAGCAGCGACGACACGAAGAGCTGCTGGCGTTTGATCCGGCCGTAGTCGCCGTTGGTTTCGGTGGTGACCTGACGGGCCCGCACGTAGTTCAGTGCTGTGGCTCCGTCGAGTATCTGGTGACCCGGGTTCTCGAGGATGGGGCCGAGTTCGTGGTCGTACAGCGCGGTCTTGCTGCACACCTCGACTCCGCCCAGGGCGTCCACCATTGTCGCGAACCCGGCGAAGTCGACGGCGATGAAACGGTTGATGCTCAGACCCGACAGCTTCTGGATCTCCTTTACCAGACACTTCGGTCCCCCGAACGAGTACGCCGAGTTCAGTTTGGTCTCGGTGTGGACCATCCGGGGACTCCAGGTTCCCTTCTTGCGGTTGTAGACGGGCCCGTAATGGCCGGTGTCGGAGTCCCAGGCTTCGCATTGGATCGGGGAGATGGCCAGGTCGCGAGGGAACGACACCGCAACCACGCGTTTGCGATTGGCCGGGATGTTGACGAGCATCATGGTGTCCGAGCGTTCACCGTCGAAGTCGTCGCCGCTGCCGGCGCCCATGTCGGCGTTCGCCCCGGCGCGCGAGTCAACCCCGACGATCAAGAAGTCCTCGTCGCCGTTCTGGGCGGCCGGGTCGCGGATGTCACCCGAGTGTGGGTCGAGCGCGTTGACGACCTTGAGGCGGGCGTTGGTCGACGCGCTCCAGTGCCAGCCGCCACCGGTCATGGCCAGTGTGAGCAGAGCGAGTAACGCCGCCAGGCAGCGTCCCGCCAGCAGCGCGGGACGGCGGCGGTCGCGCCGGGTGCGTTCGTCGGTGGCGGGCGCCGCGGGAGCCCCGCGGCTAGGCGACCGGCGGAGGCGACTCAGGGCACGGGCGGCCCCGAGGTGGGGAAGTTCGGCGACGAGTGGGCGGACGTCGATGACCTGTGTGTCCTGCTGGTCGACAGGAACGTGCCGCTCGTCCTGGTGGCGTCCGGCCTTGTGGTGTCCGGCCTTGTGGCGTCCGGCCGCGGGGGCGACGGCGTGACGGAGCGGCCGGCCCGAAGTCGGGGTACCGACTTTCGCGATCAGGTCCGCGACGGTCAATGCTCCCTGGGAGTGAAGGCCGCCCCCGTCGTCCTCGACGTCATCCACGTCCTACCGGCCTCCGAAAGCTCTCATCTGGCGTCGGTGCATCCGTACACCTGTCGCAGGGCAGCGCCGTCAGACCCGAACCCCCCGATGCGCAATGCCGCAGGAAGACGATGGTACTGAGTTATCGACGCGGACGCGATTTCGAGGTGAGGTTCAGCCACCGGAGTGCATGACGTCCGCTCCGGACGGCACCGTGGCATCGTCGGGATCGGTCAGCCACCCGTCGGGCAGGGCCACCCGGGCCGGCGATCCCTGCCGCCCGCGCGGTTCGGTCGCGGGAACGGCGCAGGGGACGGTACGGTCCAGCCGATCGAGCAGCGAGTCGAGCTCATCGAGAGTACTGACCATCGCCAGTTCGCGGCGCAGCTGTGATCCGGCGGGGAAACCATGCAGGTACCAGGCGATGTGCTTGCGAATATCGCGCATGCCCTTGTCCTGGCCGAAGTGAGCGGCCAGCAACCTGCCATGCCGGCGGACGATGTCGGCGACCTCGCCCAGCGCGGGCGCCGGGGGCGTCGGGTGGCCGGTGAATGCGGCCGACAACTCGGCGAACAGCCAGGGCCGTCCCAGGCAGCCGCGACCGATGACGACGCCGTCGCAGCCGGTGCTGGCCATCATCGCCAACGCGTCGCTGGCGTCGTAGATGTCGCCGTTGCCCAGCACCGGAATGGTCCGAACCTGCTGTTTGAGTTGCGCGATCTGCTCCCAATCCGCAGTGCCGGAGTACCGCTGCGCCGCCGTGCGGGCATGCAGGGCGACCGCGGCGGCGCCTTCGGCCTCGGCGATGCGGCCGGCGTCGAGGTGCGTGTGGTGCTCGTCGTCGATGCCGATGCGGAACTTGACGGTGACCGGGATCTGAGTCCCCTCGGTGGCGCGCACGGCGGCGGCGACGATCCGGCCGAACAGCCGACGCTTATAGGGCAGCGCCGCCCCGCCGCCACGTTTGGTGACCTTGGGCACCGGGCAGCCGAAATTCATGTCGATGTGGTCGGCCAGGCCCTCGTCGGCGATCATCCGCGCGGCCGCGAAGGTGGTCGCCGGGTCGACCGTGTAC
Organism: uncultured Mycobacterium sp.; assembly: GCA_964653535.1. Taxonomy (GTDB): domain Bacteria; phylum Actinomycetota; class Actinomycetes; order Mycobacteriales; family Mycobacteriaceae; genus Mycobacterium. Next base: position 6,032 of record CAZZHX010000106.1, read on the forward strand.
AGCTGCAGCGAGCGCGGCGATTCGTCCGGGGCGAACGTCGTCATATGCAGGGTGGCCGGATGCCGTTCGATGAGCGCGCGCGCGGTCACCATTTCGCAGACGTACAGCCCGCTGACGGTGCCGACCTTCTCCCGCTCCAATTCGCGGCACAGCGTGCGGAATGCGACGTTCGTCACCCCGGCCATCGGAGCCAGTACGACGGGGCTGGCCAGATCGATCGGTCCGATACGCACCGCGCGGCTACCGTTCGCTCAGCGCCAGCTTGCCCGCGGTTTTGTGCAGTTCGTGCGCGGTGACCTTCTTGCCCGTGCGGGCTTCCCGCTCCAGCTGGCGCTGCTTGGACACCTCGAACTTCTCGCAGGCGACCTCCAGCTCGCCGATCAGCACGCCGATGTCGTCGCGAAGCGCGGCGGCGTCACCGGTGAAGTCCTCCCGCTCGAATATGCGCCACTTCTTGAGCACCGGCATGACGACTTCGTCCAGGTGGATGCGGGGGTCGTAGACGCCGCCGACGGCGATGACCACGGCCTTGCGGCGGAACTCCGGCACCGAGAACCCGGGCATCATGAAGTTGCGCAAGACCTTGTGCAACGCCCTCATCGCCTGGTTCGGCGCCACGTCGAACCCCGCCTCGCTCACATCGCGGTAGAAGATCATGTGCAGGTTTTCGTCGGCGGAGATCTTGGCCAACAACTGCTCGGCGATCGCGTCGTCGCAGACCTTCCCGGTGTTGCGGTGCGAAATCCGGGTGGCCAGCTCCTGGAAGCTGACGTAGATGACGGAGTCGAACAAGTTCTCGGCGAAAAGTTTGTCGCTGCCCTGGCGGTTCTGACCCGGGCTGAAGCCCCGGTTCACCACCTCGACGCGCAGCTTCTCCAGTTCGAACGGGTCGACAGCGCGGGTCACCACGAGGTAGTCGCGCAGCGCGATCCCATGCCGGTTCTCCTCGGCGGTCCAGCGGTTCACCCACTGGCCCCAGGGCCCGTCCAGGCCGAAGTTCATGACGATCTCGCGGTGGTAGGACGGCAGGTTGTCCTCGGTCATCAGGTTCTGCACCATCGCCACCTGGGCGACGTCCGAGAGTCGACTCTGACCGGGCTCCCAGTCCTGACCGCCGAGCGCGTAGAAGTTCTTGCCGTCTGACCACGGGACGTAGTCGTGCGGGTTCCAGCTCTTGTGCATGTCGAGGTGGCGGTTGAGATATTTCTCGACCACCGGCTCGAGTTCGTGCAACAGCTGTCGATCGGTCAGCGTTGCTGACATAGGGGTCTCCCGGTGTCTACGTCCGTGGGTAACATCCAAGAGTATCTGTGTATGTCGGTAGCATCAAGGTCCCGCGCCGCACGATGCCGCCTGAACTGTGGTTTTCCGCGGTGAGCGCGTGGGGAGTGCCGCCCGGCGGCATAGCTTCTAAACTTGATAAGACAGTGAACGCCGCCAGAGTGTCTCATCCCGCAGGAACCCCGTCGTGACTCAAGACATATCCGCCGCCCGCCAGCCGCCGGCCGACGCCGGATGCCCGGTCGCGCCGCTGGGTTACGACGCGCCGCCGGTGCCGCTCGGACCGGATTCCCTCACCTGGCGGTATTTCGGGGATTGGCGCGGCATGCTGCAGGGCCCGTGGGCGGGCTCGATGCAGAATATGCACCCGCAACTGGGCGCCGCGGTGATCGACCACTCGACGTTCTTGATCGAACGCTGGCAGCGCCTGCTGCGCTCGCTCTACCCGATCGGCGGTGTGGTCTTCGACGGGGACCGCGCGCCGATCACGGGTGCCGAAGTGCGGGAGTACCACATCGACATCAAGGGCGTCGACGAGCGGGGCCGCCGGTACCACGCGCTCAACCCCGACGTCTTCTACTGGGCGCACGCCACGTTCTTTGTCGGCACCATCATCGTGGCCGAGCGATTCTGCGGTGGGCTGACCGAGGAGCAGAAACGTCAGCTGTTCGATGAGCACGTCGACTGGTATCGCATGTATGGCATGAGCATGCGCCCGGTTCCTGAGTCCTGGGAGGACTTTCAGGTCTACTGGGACCGCATGTGCCGCGACGTTCTGGAGAACAACGGCGCCGCACGGGCGGTGCTCGACCTCACCGGGTTACCGAAACCGCCTTTCGCCCAATGGCTTCCGGATTGGCTGTGGGCGGCGCAGCGCAAGCTGGTGGCGCCGTTCTTCGTCTGGTTGACCGTCGGGCTCTACGATCCTGCCGTTCGCGACCTGATGGGTTACACATGGTCGCGGCGTGACGAGTGGTTGCACCGCCGCTTCGGGGACGTCGTTCGTCTTGTGTTCTCCTGCGTGCCGGGCAGATTCCACAAGCACCCGCGGGCCCGCGCCGGTCTGGACCGCGTCGCCGGGCGCATCCCGGCCGATGCGCCGCTGGTGCAGACCCCCGCCCGCAACCTGCCGCCCATCGACGAGCGCGGCGATCCCAAGCACTACTGCCCGAAGGGCTGACTAAACGCCCCGGCGCTGTGGTGTCAACCAGCCTGTCGATATCATTTGAGGGAAGGGGGTTGCCATGGCTCGCGCCGATCGTGACCGCTGGGATCTCGCGAGCAGTGTGGGGGCGACGGCGACCATGGTCGCCGCCCAACGGGCGTTGTCCAACGCCCACGAGTTGATCGACGACCCCTACGCCGCGCCGTTGGTGCGGGCGGTGGGTATCGACGTCTATGTCCGGTTGGTGAACGGCGACATCCCGGCTGGCGGCGACGCCGAGTTCGATCCGCAGCGGATGGCCCAGGGGATGGCGTGCCGCACCCGTTTCTATGACCAGTTCTTCCTGTCCGCCGCGAGGGGCGGTGTCGGTCAGGCCGTTATTCTCGCGTCCGGTCTCGACGCCCGCGCCTACCGCCTGCCCTGGCCGGCCGGCACCGTGGTCTACGAGATCGACATGCCCGACGTCATTGAATTCAAGACCCGGACCCTGCGTGACCTGGGCGCTGAACAGACCGCCGAGCGGCGCACCGTTGCCGTCGACCTGCGAGACGACTGGGCGTCGGCGCTGTGCTCCGCGGGATTCGATCCGCAGGTCCCCGCCGCGTGGAGCGCCGAGGGCTTGCTGATCTATCTGCCGGGCGAGGCCCAGGACGCGTTGTTCGACACCATCACCACACTGAGCGCCCCGCGTAGCCAACTGGCTTTCGAGTTCGTGCCCGACACCGCCGTTTTCGCCGACGAGCGGTGGCGCGCACATCACGACCGGATGAGAGAACTCGGATTCGAGATCGACTTCAACGATCTCGTCTACCACGGTGAACGCAGCCACGCCGTCGACTATCTGAGCCAGCGGGGCTGGGAAACCTCATCCCAGACGGTCGCTGACTTGCACGCGGCCAATGGATTCGTCTACCCCGAGAGCGAGGTCTCGTCGGCCTTCGCCGACATGAGCTACATCAGCGCCGTGCTTCGCGGCACGACGGGCTGATCGGACGACGCGCTAGCGGCCTGCCAGGTCGTCCCTCAACCGGGGGGTGAGCATGTCCTGGAACACCCTGCTGGCCGGCTCGTACAGATCCTGGAACATCACCAGCACCGCGTTGCGGTCGAATTCGGGGATCGCACCCGTCGGCGTCCAGAAACTGTCGATGTCGAGCAGGAAGTACGGCCCCGCATCGACCGGCAGTGTGCGCCGCAGGTGGTAGTTGGCGTCCAACGCCTGGCCCATGCCCGGGCCGTAACGCACGACCATCGACCTGCCGGGCTGCGGTTCGCGATACACGGCCGCGCCCTGCCACTCGGTCAGGATGAGGCCGGCGGGTGCGACGTGCTGAGGCCCGAGCAGCGGCTCCGCGATCCAGTTGGCCCATTCGACCCGGCCGTCGACGCCGACGGGCACGTGGACCTCCAACACATAGCGCAGGCCGAGACGTTCCACCCCGACGATCGACGAGACCTGTGAGCGAGCGTCGACGGCCAGCATCGCCAGTTCGAGCAACTTCTCGAAGCTGGTGTACTCGGTGGCCTCGATGGTGATCGCCTGGTTCTTCATCGAGGCGGCGAGCGTGTTGTCGCGGTTGACGTACCGGACGAACCGCTCAGGCGTGGGCGCCGCAGACCCGCCCGCGCCAACCCCCCACGCCATGTCCTGGGCCTGCCGCTCGATGGGCAGTTGTGCGGTGAGCAGGCGCCTGACCTCAGCGCTCGATGTTTCGGTGAGGGGATCCGTTGCCGGGTGCCGGATTTCCATCGTTACCAGGGCTACAGGCGCCTTCGGTTGCGCAGCGTCGACAGTCACGCGCATGAGCATAGCCAAGGCGTCTGGCGGCCGCTCTCCGGCATGGCACTGGGTGCCGTTCTGTGGTGCCCCCACTAGGACTCGAACCTAGGACCTGCGGATTAAAAGTCCGTAGCTCT
>CAZZHX010000107.1:0-852 GCA_964653535.1 uncultured Mycobacterium sp.
GACGCGATCCCCGAGGACTACTGGCACGACGAGGACCTGCACGGGCCGCCGACGAAGCCCGCCTACGTCGCCAAGCCGGCCACCGCCGAGGAGGTCGCGCACCTGCTCAGGGCCGCCTCCGACGCGGGCATCCCGGTGACCGCACGCGGTTCCGGCACCGGACTGTCCGGGGCGGCGATCCCGCGAAACGACGGGCTGCTGATCTCGTTTGAGCGGATGAACGCCGTCCTCGAGATCGACACCATTAATCAGGTCGCCGTCGTCCAGCCCGGCATCACGCTGACCGAATTAGATTCCGCGACCGCCGAATCCGGCCTGAGCTACATGGTGCATCCCGGCGAGATGTCCTCCAGCGTCGGCGGCAACGTCGGTACCAACGCCGGCGGCATGCGTGCGGTCAAGTACGGCATCGCCCGCCAGAACGTGCTCGGGTTGCAGGCCGTGCTGCCGACCGGCGAGATCATCCGCACCGGCGGCAAGATCGCCAAGGTGTCCACCGGCTACGACCTGACCCAGCTGATCGTCGGCTCCGAAGGCACCCTGGCCCTGGTCACCGAGGTGACGGTCAAGCTGCATCCGCGCCTGGGCCACAGCGCCACCGTGCTCGCCCCGTTCGCCGACTTCGAGCAGGTGATGACGGCGGTGCCGCGGATCCTGGCCACCGGGCTGGGCCCCTACATTCTTGAATACGTCGACAACATGACCATGGCCGCACTTGTGCACACCCAGAGCCTGGAACTCGGTGTTCCCGACCAGATCCGCGACAGCTGCCAGGCCTACCTCGTCGTGGGCCTGGAGAACCGCACCGCCGAGCGCCTCGACGAGGACGTCGAGAAGGCCGGTGAGCTGCTC
>CAZZHX010000107.1:862-10135 GCA_964653535.1 uncultured Mycobacterium sp.
CTACGTGCTCGAGGGCGCCTCGGCCCGCAAGCTGATCGAGGCGCGGGAGAAGGCGTTCTGGGCGGCCAAGGCGATCGGCGCCGACGAGATCATCGACACCGTCGTGCCGCGCGCCTCGATGCCGAAATTCCTTGCCGCCGCGCGAGACATGGCGACAGCCGCCGGCGGCGCCGCGGCCGGCTGCGGGCACGCCGGCGACGGCAACGTGCACATGGCGATCCTGTGCAAGGACCCCGACGCCCGCAAGAAGCTGATGACCGACATCTTCGCGCTGGCAATCGACCTGGGCGGAGCGATCTCCGGCGAACACGGCCTCGGCCGCGCTAAGACGCCGTACTTCCTCAAGCTCGAAGACCCCGCGAAGATCGCCCTGATGCACCGCATCAAGCTCAGCTTCGACCCCGCGGGCATCCTCAACCCCGACATCCTGTTCGCCGAGCCCTGACCGCGGACGGAATACTCACACCCCATGCACGTCGATGTGATGGTGACTCCGCAACCCCTGACGAAGGTCGGCGACCTGGCGCGCCGAACACAGGCCGCGGGCTTCTCCGGAATGCTGTTCACCGAGACCGCCCGCACGGCCTATCTCAACGCCGCGGTGGCCTCGCAGGCCGCACCCGGCCTCGAACTGTCGACCGGCGTCGCGGTGGCGTTCCCGCGCAGCCCCTTCGTCACCGCGGCGGCGGCGTGGGAACTTCAGGAAGCGACCGCGGGCAAGTTCCGCCTCGGCCTCGGCACCCAGGTGCGCACGCACGTCGTCCGCCGCTACGGCGTGGCCTTCGAGCGCCCCGGCCCGCGGCTGCGCGACTACGTGCGCGCGGTCAAGGCATGCTTCTCGGCGTTCCGCACCGGCACGCTCGACCACCACGGCGAGTTCTACGACCTCGACTTCATCACCCCGCAGTGGAGCGCCGGACCGATCGACGCGCCCGACCCCAAAGTCGATGTGGCGGCCGTCAACCCGTGGATGCTGCGGATGGCGGGCGAGGTCGCCGACGGGGTGCACGTCCACCCGATCGGCGAGCCCGGCTACCTGCACCGCCACGTACTACCCAGCATCGCCGCGGGCGCGGCCACCGCAGGACGCTCCCCATCGGAGGTTGCCGTGATCGTGCCGGCGTTGACGATCGTCGGCGACACCGACGCCGAACGCGACGCCGAGCGCGCGATGGCGCGCGCGAGCTTGTCGTTTTACGGCAGCACCCCCAACTACGCGTTCATCTGGAACGAGGCCGGTTTCGAGGGCACCACCGCCCGCATCCGCGACAAGCAGAAGGCGGGCGACGTCGCCGGCATGGCCGCCCAGATCACCGACGAACACCTCGCCCAGTTCGCCACCGAGTCGACCTGGGACGGCCTCGCCGACGCGCTGCGCGCGAAGTACGACGGGATCGCCACCCGCATCGTGCTCTACAACGCCCTGAGCGACGCCGAACGCATCGAGCGGTACGGAGAGGTAGCCCGCCAGCTGCAGGGGTGACGGAGCACACCATGACCGCCGCACCATAATGGTGAGATGAACACAGCCGGTCCCTCCAAGGCGCGCAACGAGGGCCAATGGGCGCTGGGCAACCGCGAACCGCTCAACGACGCCGAACAGTTCAAAAACGACGACGCGCCGCTGAACGTGCTCGATCGCATCATCAACGTCTACTCCAAAGAGGGCTTCGACAGCATCGCCAAGAACGACCTGCGCGGCCGCTTCCGCTGGGCAGGCCTCTACACCCAGCGCGAGCAGGGCTACGACGGCTCGTGGACCGGCGACGAGAACCTCGACAAGATCGAGTCCACGTACTTCATGATGCGGGTGCGCTCCGACGGCAAGCCCATGTCGGCGACCACGCTGCGCACCCTGGGTCAGGTCTCCACCGAATTCGCCCGCGACACCGCCGATATCGGCGACCGGGAGAACGTGCAGTACCACTGGGTCCGCATCGAGGACGTCCCCGAGATCTGGCGCCGCCTCGAGTCCGTCGGCCTGACCACCACCGAGGCGTGCGGCGACTGCCCCCGCGGCATCCACGGGTCGCCGCTGGCCGGGGACGCGCTCGACGAGATACTCGACCCTTCGCCGGCGATCGACGAGATCATCCGCCGCTTCCTGAACAACCCCGACTACGCGAACCTGCCCCGCAAGTACAAGTCGGCGATCTCGGGCCTGCAGGACGTCTCGCATGAAACCCACGACGTCGCGTTCGTCGGCGTCAACCACCCCGAGTACGGCCCCGGCATGGACCTCTGGGTCGGCGGCGGATTGTCGACCAACCCGATGATGGCCCAGCGGGTCGGCGTGTGGGTTCCCCTCGACGAGGTGCCCGACGTCTGGGAGGCCGTCACGAAGCTCTACCGCGACTACGGCTACCGGCGGCTGCGCGCCAAAGCGCGCCTCAAATTCCTCGTCAAGGACTGGGGAATCGCCAAGTTCCGGGAGGTCCTTGAGCGGGAGTACCTCCAGCGCACACTGATCGACGGCCCGGCCCCCGAGCCGCCCAAACACCCCGTCGACCACGTGGGCGTGCAGAAGATCAAGAACGGCCTCAACGCCGTCGGCGTCGCCCCGATCGCCGGACGGGTGTCGGGCACCGTGCTCTCAGGCGTGGCCGACCTGATGGAAAAGGTCGGCTCCGACCGCGCCCGATTCACCCCGTTCCAGAAGCTGGTGATCCTCGACGTGCCCGACGATCACGTCGACGAGCTGGTCGCCGGACTCGATGCGCTGGGTCTGCCGTCGCGGCCGTCGTCGTGGCGCCGGAACATGATGGCGTGCACCGGGATCGAGTTCTGCAAGCTGTCGTTCGCCGAGACCCGGGTGCGGGCGCAGACTCTGGCGCCGGAGCTCGAGCAGCGACTCGCCGACGTGAACTCCGCGCTCGACGTGCCGATCACCGTCCACCTCAACGGATGCCCGAACTCGTGCGCCCGCATCCAGGTCGCCGACATCGGGTTCAAGGGCCAGTGGATTGACGACGGCGACGGCCAGTCGGTCGAAGGGTTCCAGGTGCACCTCGGCGGCGGCCTGGGCGACGAAAGCGGGTTCGGCCGAAAACTGCGCCAGCACAAGGTGACCAGTGGCGAACTCGGCGACTACATCGACCGGGTGACCCGCAAGTTCCTCGACCAACGCGACGACGGCGAGCGGTTCGCGAACTGGGCGCTGCGTGCCGAGGAGGCCGATCTTCGATGAGAGATGAGATGCTGCGCGCGTGAACACCCTCGTCCTCACCGCGCACGGAAGCCGGGACCCGCGCTCGGGCGCCACCGCCGCGGAGATCGCCGAGCGGCTGGCGCTGCTGCGGCCCGACGTCGACGTCCGGCTCGCGTTCCTCGAACGCAACGCGCCCCTCCTCGCCGACGTGCTCACCGGATTGCCCGACGGCCGCCCCGCGGTGGTCGCCCCCTTTTTACTGGCTGCGGCTTACCATGCCCGCCACGACATTCCCGAGCACATCGCGCGCGCCGGCGCCGAGGGCATCCGCCAGGCGGACGTCCTCGGCGAGGACGACCGGCTGGTGTCGGTGCTGCGCGAGCGCCTCGCCGAACTCGGGGTCTCGCCCGACGACGACGACCTCGGCGTCATGGTGGTGGCGATCGGGTCGTCGGACGCCGCGGCCAACGCCCGCACCGCGACGGTGGCATCCACGCTGGTGTCGGGCACCCGGTGGACCGGCGCGACGACCGCCTTCGCCACCCGGGGCGAGCGGACGGTTGCCCGCGCCGCGGGCTCGCTGCGACGCCAGGGCGCCCGACGGCTAGTCATCGCTCCTTGGTTTCTGGCGCCGGGGCTCATCACCGACCGGGTGGCGACGTTCGCGCACGACCACGGCATCCCGATGGCGGAGCCGCTGGGCGCGCACCCACTGGTCGCCGAGACCGTGCTCGATCGTTATCAGCAGGCCCTGGAACAGGACCGGGCCGCCTAGGGGTGGCGCTGCAACTCAGTGTCAGACCGCGAGGATACGACGCACGCCGACCAACTGCATGAGCCCGAAGAACAGGGTGTAGACGCCGCAGGCGAGCACTAGTGCCCGTCCGGCGCCGGTCAGGGGAAGAACAGCGGTGGCCGCTGTCACCACTGCCGCTAGTGTGCCCACGAAGTTGAAAGCACTGAGCCCGGTTCCGATCCCGCGGATGCGGGGCCGTCGGGCGAGCAGGTTGCCGGCGAACCCGTAGACAACGAACGCCGCTGCCGTCACGGAAGCCTGCATCGGGGTCAACCCCGTCAGCCTGGCGAGGGGATTCGCGAACGCGGCGGTGGCAATCCCCAGCAATCCGGTGCCTGAGGCATCGAGACGGATCGCCAGGCGCAACAGCGAATCGCGGGACGCCGACAGCGATGGCACCGCGGAACTCGACGTCATGAACTACTCCCTACCGCGAACCACGGCTCAACGCTAGCGTGCGATGCCGCGCGTCGTCCGAACAGTTCGTCACACCCATCACTTCTGTCACCAGAACTTCGGCATGCCATCTTGTGCCCGCCTCACAGCGACAACTCACCGAGCTGCGACCCGAACTGCGACCCGCCACCGGGCCTTGTCGCTGTGAGGCGGGCACAAGGTCCACAGTGGTCCGGGCGGTGGCTGGCGTGGCGGATGCGCCTGGTGTGACGGATACGGTTCCTGGGGGGATCGTAAAGTGACCACCATGAGCACCGCGAGAGCCTCACACGTCGCCTGGCACACGGCCCGCCAGCTCGGATCTCTGATCGTCACGACCGTCACGGCCACATCGACGCTCAACGCCTACCGACCACTGGCGCGCAGCGGATACGCATCGATCTTCTCGTGGATATTCGGCCTGGTCGTCACCGAACTGCCATTGCAGACCCTGACGAGCCAGGTCGGCGGGCTGGCGTGGGCGGCCCGCTACCTCAACCGCCCTGCGCGCGCCATCGCGTGGCTGGTGGCCGGCATCTCGGCGCTGGGCCTACTCAACTTCAGCCGCGCCGGCCACAAAGCCGACGTGCCCCTGCGCGAAGCCCTCGACGACGCCCTGGGGCCACATCGCCGCACCGGCGCGAGCACCGCCAAGAACCCCGGCCTGCTGAAGATGTTGCGGGTCTACCGCGACTACGTCCACGACGCCAACATCAGCTACGGAGAATTCGGCAGCGCCAACCAACTCGACATCTGGCGGCGGCACGACCTCGACCCGAGCGGCAAGGCACCTGTTCTATTCCAGATCCACGGGGGCGCATGGACGACGGGAAACAAACGTGGACAGGGACACCCGTTGATGAGCCACCTGGCCGAGCTCGGCTGGATCTGCGTCTCGGTCAACTACCGGCACAGCCCGCGCAACACCTGGCCCGCACACATCGTCGACGTCAAGCGCGCCCTCGCCTGGGTCAAAGACCACATCGCCGACTACGGCGGGGATCCCGAGTTCATTGCTATCACCGGCGGTTCGGCCGGCGGTCACCTGTCGTCGCTCGCGGCGCTGACTCCCAACGACCCCCAGTTCCAGCCGGGATTCGAGGACGCCGACACCCGGGTGCAGGTGGCGGTGCCGTTCTACGGCGTCTACGACTTCACCCGCTTCAACGACGCAATGCACCCCATGATGCCGGCGCTGCTGGTGAAGTCGGTGATGAAAGAACGGCCCGCGACGAGCCTGGAGGCGTACCGCACCGCGTCGCCGGTCAACCACATCTCGGCCGATGCTCCCCCGTTCTTCGTGCTGCACGGCCGCAACGACTCGCTGGTTCCCGTCGAGCAGGCCCGCGGCTTCGTCGCTGAACTGCGAAAGGTGAGCACGCAGCCGGTCGCCTACGCCGAATTACCCCTGGCTCAGCATGGGTTCGACATCCTCGGGTCCGCCCGTGCGGCGCGCACCGCGGTCGCCGTCGAGCAGTTCCTGGCCCAGACCTACTCAGACTGGACCGTCACGGTCGCGAAGTAGGTACAGGTCGGTTTGGGGTCCTGGCCGACGATGCTGGCGTAGGCCGTGGTGAGGGTCGTCGTCCCGGGTGTGCGCACACTGAACCGCCACACTTCGGCACCGGGTGCGCCCAGCGCGTCAGAGGCAGGCGGCTCGAATTCGTGGCTTTCCTGCGTGAGCACCGACGGGTCGGCGATCTGAATCTGCGGATTCCACCGGTACGGCGTGGTGTAGTTCGAACCCAACTTCACGACGAGCGTTTGACCGACCGTCAGGGTGATTTTTTGCGCGATGACCCCGTGCTGGAGCACGTCGTCCATGGAGACCTGCAGGGTCTTGGTCGACGGCGGATTCCGGGACGGGAGGTCACACCCCACGGCGAGCGACGACGCGAGCAGGGCGACAGCCAGCAGAGGCCGGACCTTCACGGGGCTCCCTTCCTGATTGCGCAACCGGTTACTGCATTATTTCAGTTGCCCGCCGACGGGGGGATCGGTAGTTGCGGCGGGCGGAATTCATGCAGTGTTCAAGCCCGCGTCGGTCCGCCATGGCCGGCAGCATATGCGCGCCGCGTCTGGTGGAGGTATGCGCGTGGTGCAGGTGGCCAACTTCTACGGCCCGCGGTCCGGTGGCCTGCGCACGGCGGTGGATCGGCTTGGTGCAGAATACTGCGCGAGCGGGCACGAGGTGTTCCTGGTAGTCCCCGGCCGTCGCCCCGGGCGCACCCGCCTGCGCTCCGGCGTGGCGCGAATCACACTGCCCGCGCGGTTGATTCCGTTCACCGGGGGCTATCGCGCAGTGCTTCCCGGATCGGTCACAGCGCTGCTGCGGACATTGGGACCCGACGCGTTGGAGGTGTCGGACAGGTTGACGCTGCGGTCGCTGGGAAGCTGGGGCCGCGAGCACGGCGCCACGACGGTGATGATCTCCCACGAGCGCCTGGATCGCCTTGTCGGGCAGATACTTCCACCCCGCATGGCGCGGACGTTCGCCGACTTCGCCAACGCACGCACCGCCGCCGACTATGACACCGTGGTGTGCACCACGGCCTTCGCACGGGAAGAGTTCGACCGCATCGGTGCGACGAACGTGGTGACCGTGCCCCTCGGCGTCGACCTACAGATGTTCCACCCACGGCAACACTCGCCCCTGGTGCGGCGCCGCTGGGCATCTCCCGATCAACTGCTGCTGGTCCACTGTGGCCGGCTCTCAGTCGAAAAACGCGTCGATCGCAGCATCGACGCGCTCGGGATGCTCTGCCACGCCGGCGTCGACGCCCGGCTCGTCGTCGTGGGCGAAGGCCCGCTGCGGCCCCGACTCGAGCGCCAGGCCGCCCGGTTGCCCGTCGACTTCACCGGGTTCGTCGACGATCGCACGACGGTCGCCGGGCTGCTCGCCTCGGCCGACGTCACGCTGGCTCCCGGCCCGCACGAGACGTTCGGGCTGGCGGCCCTGGAATCGCTGGCGTGCGGAACTCCGGCCGTGGTGTCGCGCACCTCGGCGCTCACCGAAATCGTCACCGCCGACAGCGGCGCGTCGGCCGACAACCATCCGGCCGCTATCGCTCACGCAGTTGGGGCAGTGGTCAGTCGCCCGGAGTATCGCCGTCGCACGTCCGCCCGACGCCGCGCCGAGGACTTCACCTGGTGCCGCGCCGCCGCCGGGATGCTGGCCTCGTTGGACCCCGCAGCGGTTCACGGCCTCCCAGAACGGTTTACGGCCCCCAGATGAGGAGGTCCTGCATCCCGTTGTTCATCGTGACAGTGGTGGGCGCAGGGCCGGTCACATCGAAGTGGATTTTGCCGGTTGACTGCGCGCCGTCGGGGATGGTGCCCCCGCTGATGTTGGTCGGGCTGACGACGAACCACAGAACCCGATAGGCGGCCTGGTTGGGCGCGACGGCGTTGAACTGCGAGACCGCCGGGGTGACGCTGCCCCGGACTGCGCGGACGGTGGCGGTGGCCTCCCAGAGCTTGCCGGCCGGGGTGTAACCGGGCGTCGCGTCGCTACTGGGCTTGAGATCGCTCACCGTCCAGGCGAGCATGACCTGGCCGACGGTGTCGGTCATCGTCAGCTCACTGCCGAGTTTGCCGATGGTCGGGTAGGCGGCCGAGGCGGCGGGGGCGGCGGTGATGCCGATGGTGGCCAGCACGACGGCCGCTAACGCCGTGAGCGTGGCGGGCAGTTTCCTTATGGGGAGTTTCATCGACTGATCATCTCGCCCGATGGGATGTGAGCCCTAGAGACGTTCGACCCGACAGCCGTGGGACTTAGGTCAACTGGGGCGTGCCGTGTCCTAGCCTGACGGCTTGGCTCCGGGGTGCTTGTCCGGGCAGTACTCCCCGGTGGCTGCGCCGACGAACCTCTCGGCCTGCTCCTGGGTCAGTAGCCCCGACTGCGTCAGCTCGTCGATTTCGTCCTTCTGGCTGTCGCCGGCGTTGAGGTCCTGGCACAGCGTCATCGCGACGTTCACGGTGTACTGCAGGGTGCCCAGGTTGATGCCGTGTGCCTGCAGGTGCTGGTAGAAATCCATGTCGTCGGTGCTGTTGTCGGCATGGGCGAGCGACGGGGACGTCACCATGGCCAGCATCAGTGCGCCGATGGACCACCGGGAGATTTTTTTGGTCATTTCGCTCATCACTCTCGACGATTCACAAACCGATGCCCCGAGTATCCCCGCGTGCCGGTTCGACAGCAACCGACCGCTCCCGGGCGGAGGCCGGCGTCGTCAACATCAACCCGCCGTTAACGGTGAATTGGTGTGGCGTTTACCTGCTACGGATGCAGTCAGGAGGCAGGGGTGCACGCTCGCGATCAGGTTCTGATCACGGCCGGAGACCTGGCCGCGCTCGTCGACTCCGGCCGTCCGGTGGGCGTTCTCGACGTGCGCTGGAGCCTCGCGCAGCCCGATGGCCGCGCGGCCTACCTCGAGGGCCACCTGCCGAGCGCGGTGTACGTGTCGCTGGAGGACGACCTCAGCGACCACACGATCGCCGGCCGGGGCCGTCACCCGCTGCCCTGCGGGCGCGATCTCCAAGCCGCCGCGCGCCGCTGGGGCGTCCGGCGCGACGTGCCGGTGGTGGTGTACAACGACTGGGGCCGGGCCGGTGGATCCCCGGCCCGGCGACGTGACGTTGCCGCGCGACGACCTGTATGCCGGGGATCGACCGACGTGGACGGCCGCGATCAATTCTGGGATGCTGTCGGCTTGGACATCTTCACGGAGTGGAAAGACGGCGGCACCGAACTGCGCTGGCGCTCGACCACCGCAGCCAACGAAGGCCGCGAGGTATCGGTGTTCACCCGACGGTGCGGCACACCCGGCGCGCCTGCCTTGGTGCTGGTGCACGGCTTCCCCACCTCGAGCATCGACTACTTCGCGTTAACCCG
>CAZZHX010000108.1:0-10032 GCA_964653535.1 uncultured Mycobacterium sp.
GGCCTTATCGCGGCTGGGCCGGTTCAACTCGGCAGGTAACCGATCGTCGATCCACGCCGAACCGTGCAGTGCCGCTGCCGATAGACCCGCCACGGTCGCGGTCCGCCCCGACCACAGCCAGGCGGCCACGGCTCGCCTCTCAGGAGACAACCGCTGGCCGCGGCGGAGGTAGACGTCGCGGTGCACCATGTCGAATTCGGTTCGCAGTTGGTGCCGGGAGACCACTCCGGCCGCGAGGGCCTCGGAGCCTCTGAACGGTCGGCCCGCGATGTCCATGCCGACAAAATGCCAAGCGGTACCGGCATTCTCCAGTCAGCGTCGAGTTGTTGTGGACAACCTCGCCGGTGTCGCCCACCTAGTCCACGTTCGGCGGAGCTCAAAAGCTCAGCCGAACTGACCATTCCGCGTGCGGCGCCTCGCGGAGTTCGCCGGAAGTGTCGACCACCAGGGTCAGCAACTGCACGACGATCCCGGTCAGCCGCCCGCGCTGGGGGTCGACCGGCGCGATGGTGACCGCGTGGCGGGTGCCGGGCCGATACATCGCGGCGGTCGTGTTGGTGGGGTTGTCGTAGACCATGAGCAACCGCCAGGGCGCGCGATAGACGGCGTCGGGCACCGAAAGCTGTATCGGGTAGTGCTCGCTGACCCGGAGCTCGCCCTGGTTCCGCGGCGTCTGACAGTCGTTGAGGTTGAGCACGTCGCAGTACTGGTAGGGCCCCACTCGGATCAGATCGCCGTGGGAATAGGCGCTGATCTGCGGTCGCGACGGACCGGCGTGGTGGACCACCAGCCAGGTGCCGACCCCGATGCCGACGCAGAGCACCGCCATCAAGGCGGCGAGCGCCACGGCCATGCCCCGGTTGCGCGCGGGTTTCACTGCGGCACCACCGCCGGGCTGCCGGCGCCGCGGCGCCACCCCTCCTGGGCGACCATGACTGGCCGGTTGCCGCCGAGCCCGGGAATCAACGAATCGCCGCGGAAGCTGACCAGGGTCTGCGCCAGCCCGGGGATGAGCAAGGCGGTGACCGCGGTGAAGCCGATCCACCATTCGGTGTAGACCAAGACACCCAGCGCGCCGCCCAGCACCCAGGCCAGCTGCAGCGACGACTCGGAGCGGCCAAACGCGGATGCCCGCGATTCCTCGGGCAGATCGTGTTGCAGGGAGGCGTCCAGCGAGGCCTTGGCGATCGCGCTGGAACCCGAGGTGACCAACGCGGCGATCACGGCCGCCATCAGGGTGCCGGCCACCGCGCCGATCAACGCGACCGCGAACACCGCCACCGCGCAGCGCACCACCAGCACGGCCGGCCTGCCCAGCTGCAGGCGGGCGCAGGTGAAGTTTCCGGCGAAGTTGCCGATGCCGGCCGCCGCGCCGATCATGCCGAGTGTGCTCAACTGGACCCAGCCGCTGGCCTGGTGGGCCTTGGCGACGAACGCCGGGTACAGGAACAGGAAGCCCACCATCACCTTGATGGTGCAGTTACCCCACAGGGAGGTAATGATGTTGCGGCCCAACGGTTGTCGAAGCGCCCCGCCGACCTTCTTGACGTCGTCGCCTTCCGACCGGCCCCCCCGCTGCGGCTCGCCACCGCTGCGATAGCTCAACTTGGCCGGGACTTCGCCGGTGGTGACCTCGACCCAACGCGGAATGTTCATGGACAGGGAGGCGCCGGCGATCGTGACAGCGATGACGACGAATAACGCGCCCGGCAGCTGCAGCGAGCGGTTGCACGCGAACTCTAAGCCCGCCGCGACTGCGCCGCCGGCAATGGTGCCCCCGAGCAGTCCGAAGACGGTCAGTCGGGAGTTGACGCGAACCAGGTCGATCGTCGGCGGCATCACCCTCGGGGTCACCGCACTGCGCAGCACGCTGAACGACTTCGACAGCACCATCATGGCCAGCGCGCAGGGATAGAGCACCATCGAGGGGTAGCCGCCCGTGGCGCCGTCGTAATTCATGATCAGCACAAGTGCCAAGGCCGTTCGAAGCACGAACGAGGCGGCCAGGGCCGCGCGACGGCCGTGCTGCAGCCGGTCGAGAGCCGGTCCGATAAGCGGCGCGATGACCGCGAATGGCGCGATGGTGATCAGCAGGTACAGCGCGACCCGCCCCTTGCTTTCCCCGGTCGCTGCGGCGAAGAACAGGGTGTTGGCCAGCGCGACGGCCATCGCGGCATCCACCGCGAAGTTCGCCATCACTGGCCACGTCAGAGCCGTGAGTCCGGACTTGTCCGCGCCGTCGGCGGTGGCGGCGCGCTGGACCATCCAGTACATCCGCGAACCCATTTCGCGGCTTCGCTGCGCTGCGGCGCGGGTGACGGTGACCCGTTCGCCCGGTGCGGGGCCGCGCGGCGTTGCGCCGCCGCGACGTGGAGGGGCCGGTTTGGGCTGGTGGTCGAGCGGCGGGAGGTGGCGGTTGGCGCTCGGTGCGGGCCGCGGGCGGCGTGTTCCGCGACGGCCGGCATCCTCGCTGTCGCCTACCGGGTAATTGGCCATCCCCGGATGCTGGTCGGCGGGCCCCTTGCGGGGTCGGCTGCCCGGGTTGGAGGCCGCCCGGCCCCGCTCGTCACGCCGCCGCCCGGACACGGGTTCAATTCTGTCCTATGTCGCCGCCGTGCGCCCGGAGATACGGGTGTGGCTCGTCAACCTAGTATGGGAGTCGGCATCGAAGAGAGGGGACAGCGTGACCAGGCCCACCGAGGAATCCGTCGTGGTCGCCGTAGACGGCTGGCCCGAGGAGTTGGCGGGCGTGCTCACCGGTGCGATCGATCAGGCCAGGGCCGCGGTCGCGGAGTTCAGCGACCCCCACGCCGTCGGGGACTATCTGGGCGTCTCCTGCGAGGATCCGAACGCGGCGACCCACCGGTTCCTCGCGCACCTGCCCGGTTATCAGGGCTGGCAATGGGCCGTGGTGCTCGCCGCCGTCCCCGATTCGGACCACGTCACCGTGAGCGAGGTGGTGCTGATCCCCGGGCCGACGGCGCTGCTGGCTCCGGAGTGGGTGCCGTGGGAGAACCGGGTACGCCCGGGCGATCTGGGCCCGGGGGATCTGGTGGCGCCCGCGGCCGACGACCCGCGGTTGGTGCCCGGCTACGCCGCCAGCGGCGATCCGGAAGTCGACGAGGTCGCCTTCGAGGTGGGTCTGGGCCGGCGCTGGGTGCTGAGCGCCTTCGGTCGCGCCGAGGCGGCCGAACGTTGGCACACCGGGGATTACGGCCCCGACTCGGCAATGGCCCGCTCGACTAAGCGGATGTGCCGCGACTGCGGCTTCCTGGTGCCGCTGGGGGGCGCGCTGGGCGAGATGTTCGGCGTCTGCGGCAACGACTTGTCGGCGGACGGGCACGTCGTCGACAAGCGTTACGGGTGCGGCGCGCATTCCGACGTTCCGGCTCCGCCCGGCCTGGGCTCGCCCGTGTACGAGCCCTACGACGACGGCATACTCGACGTCATGCAGACCCCGGCGGCGTCCCAGGCCGAGCCGGCCGAGCCGGCCGAGCAGCCCGAACCAGCCGAGCAGCCCGAGTTGGCCGAGCAGCCCGAGCCGGCCGAGCAGCCCGAACCAGCCGATTAGGCTCGTTCGGCGGCGGCTTTGATCTTCGCCAGCGAGGCGTTCATTCCGTCGAGCAACTCACCTTCGAATGAGGTGCTCCCGCCGAACAGCATGTTCTGCAACAGGTTGGAGACCGCACTCAGGCCGTTCTCGGCGTGACGGCTCTCGATCAACCGGGTACCTTCGCCGACGGGCTCTAGTTCGTAACTCCAGACGGTGCGGTTGAGGTCGACCCGGAATGCGAGCTTCTCCTCGCGAACGACCTCGACGACGGTGCACGTCGTCGGCCAGAACAGCCGGTTGCGGCGGTTGAGGTTGAGGGTGCGGGTGCCCTGACGCAGGGGGCCGAGGGGTCTCATCCGCCGACACTGCGGGCTCCATTCTGGCATGCGCCGAAGATCCGATATCGCGGCCCAGACCGTCGAGACCGG
Organism: uncultured Mycobacterium sp.; assembly: GCA_964653535.1. GTDB lineage: Bacteria > Actinomycetota > Actinomycetes > Mycobacteriales > Mycobacteriaceae > Mycobacterium. The sequence goes on from CAZZHX010000108.1 coordinate 3,982, forward strand.
CGCGTCGATGTCGACATGAGCTTGTAAAAGCGGGGCTGCCATTGCTCCTCCAGGTGTCGCGTCGGGTCGTAGAGTGCCGGGTTACTGATGCCGAAGATAGGTGTCGAGCCCGGTCTGCGCGCCGCGCGCGCCGCGGCGGGCGGCGGCGATCTGCGCGGCGAACAGGCTCGTGCCGAACATGCCGACGCCCAACCCGGCGAGCGTCACGGGCCGCCAAGTCTCGAGGCCGGGAACAAGGAACGCGGCGGCGGCCGCGAACAGCCAGCCCAGCGCGCCCAGTGCGATGACCGGCCATATCCGAAGCAGCGCGGGTGGCAGCGGCGGAGCCTCAGGGGGTGGGCACGATTCGGCTGACATCGCGCCAACCATAGTCCCGTCGGCGCCGCGGCGGAGCCGACGGGTGGGGGACGGTGGCGTTGCGTGTAACCTCTCGCCATGCCTGACAGCGACGCAGGGCTGGCCAGCGACTTGTCCTTGGCGGTCATGCGGCTCGCCCGTCAACTTCGGTTCCGCAACGCATCGTCGCCGGTGACGTTGTCTCAGCTGTCGGCGCTGGCGACCCTGGCGACCGAGGGCCCGATGACGCCGGGCGCGCTGGCGGTTCGAGAACGGGTCCAGCCGCCCTCGATGACCAGGGTGATCGCCTCGCTGGTCGAGATGGGTCTGGTGGACCGCACCCCCCATCCCGTCGATCGCCGCCAGGTGATGATCGCGGTATCGGAGTCGGGTTTGGAACTGGTGACGACCACTCGGCAGGCGCGCCAGGAATGGCTCACCGCGCGGCTCGCGGCGCTCGGCGCCGGGGAGCGCGACGTCCTGCGCAACGCGGCCACCCTGATGGTGGCCATGGTCGACGAAGGCCCGTGAACGCCGACTCGGACATTCAGGACGTGGACATTCAGGACGTGGACATTCAGGACGTGGACATTCAGGACGTGGACATTCAGGACGTGGACGATCCCGAGGACCCGCGCCTCGACGACTTTCGCGACCTGAACAGCGTCGACCGACGCCCAGATCTGCCGGCCGGCAAGGGGCTGGTGATCGCCGAGGGCGCGCTGGTGGTGCAGCGCATGCTCGCATCGCGATTCGTTCCGCACGCGGTGTTCGGCACCGATCGCAGGCTCAGCGAACTCGCCGACGACCTCGTCGGGTTCACGGCGCCGTGCTACCGGGCGTCGGCCGACGTGATGGCGCGCGTGGTCGGGTTCCACCTCAACCGGGGTGTGCTGGCGGCGGCCAGGCGGGTGCCCGAGCCCGCCGTCGCGCAGGTGGTGGACGGCGCGCGGACCGTCGCGGTCCTCGAGGGCGTCAACGACCACGAGAATCTGGGCTCGATCTTCCGCAACGCGGCGGGTCTCGGTGTGGACGCGGTGGTGTTCGGCAGCGGCTGCGCCGACCCGCTGTATCGGCGTGCCGTCCGGGTGTCCATGGGCCACGCATTGCTGGTGCCGTTCGCGCGTTCCACCGAGTGGCCCGCCGACCTGGTGCTGCTCAAGCGGAGCGGATTCCGGTTGCTGGCGATGACGCCGGACCATCGGGCCTGCCCGATCGGCGAGGCCCTGGCCGCGGCGGCCGACGAGCGGGTCGCGGTTCTGGTCGGCGCCGAGGGGCCCGGGCTGACGGCGACGGCCCTGCGGATGAGCGACGTGCGGGTTCGTATCCCGATGTCGCGGGGCACCGACTCGCTCAACGTCGCGACCGCGGCCGCGTTGGCGTTCTACGAGCGCTCGGCCGGCCGGACAGCGGGGTTAGGGTCGGTTCGTGGGTAACGAAACCGACCATTCCCAGCCCTGGGCAACGGGTTTGACGGTCGCCGGCTTCGTCGCCGCGGTGATCGGAGTAGCCGTCGTGGTGCTCAGCCTCGGGTTGGTTCGGGTGCATCCGCTCCTGGCGGTCGGCCTCAACATCCTGGCGGCGGGGGGACTGGCGCCGACGCTGTGGGCCTGGCGGCACGCCCCGGTGCGACGCTGGTTCGTGCTGGGTGCGGGAGTCGGTGTCGCCGGTGGGTGGCTGGTGCTACTCGCCCTGACCGGCTAGCCCTGAACGCTGGAGCGCACCCCGAGCAGTACGTCCTCCCACGCCGGTATGGCCGGTTTGCCTTTACCGCGCCGTGAGTGCGCCTGCGGTTGCTCCGGCGCAGGCGCAGGCGCAACCGGTTGCACGGGCTCGTCGAAGTCGAGGCGGGCTACCTGCGCTACCGTCCGCAGCGGGCGGTCGAAGCTGGGATCGATCAACTCGCGGGCGGCATCGTCGAGGGCCGTCACCGTGCCGCCGTGAGCGCTGGGGACGAAGGTGAAGTGTGCGACGTTGTCGGAGCGACCGACCTTCCATGCGACCTGCACCGTCCAGCGGCCGTCCGCGTTGCGCCAGGCGTCCCAACTCGGCTTGCCGGGGTCGAGGCCGCGTGCCACCAGTGCCACGCTGATGGTGTCCAGCAGCGTCAGTTCCGCCGGGCCGTCGGCGAGCACGGGGTGCGCTGCGGTTGCCAGCTCAGCGGCCCGTGACCGTTCCATCAGGATCGGGTTGGCGAATCGGCGGATCCGCGAGGTGTCCGAGCCCGACGCCGCCGCCACCTGTTCGATGGACGCCCCCGCGCGGATCCTGGCCTGAATCTCTTTGGGGGTCAGCATGTTCGTGACCGGGATGTCGAGCTGCGGTTGGTCGGCCGCTTCCCGTTCGTCGCGCACGGCGGCTTTCAGTTCCTCGTCGAGCGGCAGCTTGAAGTACTCCGCCGGGTCACCGCTCTGGCAGATGATGTGTTTGCCGTAGGCATCCAGTCCAACCAATCTGAGTTCCCGCATGGCTTCTCCTCGCCAGGTCCTCGACAGGCTCCGCGCAATTGGGGTAACGGTCCTGTCACGACCGAACTCTAGTGCGCCGACGGCCGTAAACCATGCTGACACGCGGGCCGTTTCTGTCCGCGTTAGAGCCGCTCGACGACCCAGTCGATGCAGGTGGTCAGGGCGCTGACGTCGTCGGGGTCGACCGCCGGGAACATCGCCACCCGCAGCTGATTGCGGCCCAGTTTGCGGTACGGCTCGGTGTCGACGATGCCGTTGGCCCGCAGAACCTTGGCCACCGCGGCGGCGTCGACATCGTCGACGAAGTCGATGGTGCCGACCACCTGGGAGCGCAGGGCGGGGTCGGAGACGAACGGCGTCGTGTAGGGACGTTCGTGGGCCCACGTATATAACCGCTGCGACGAGTCCGCGGTGCGCGTGACCGCCCAGTCCAGCCCGCCGTTGCCCAGCATCCAGTCGATCTGTTCGGCCATCAGCGCCAGGGTGCCGATGGCCGGGGTGTTGTACGTCTGGTTCTTCAGGCTGTTCTCCACGGCGATCGGCAGCGACAGAAAGTCGGGCACCCATCGCCCGGATGCGGCGATGGACTCAACCCGGGCCAGCGCTGCCGGGCTCATGATCGCCAGCCACAGCCCGCCGTCGCTGGCGAAATTCTTCTGCGGCGAGAAGTAGTAGGTGTCGGTGTCGGTGATCCGGACCGGCAGGCCGCCGGCGCCGGAGGTCGCGTCGATGACGACCAGCGCGTCGCCGGAACCGGCGGGCCGGGTCACCGGCACCGCAACCCCCGTGGAGGTCTCGTTGTGCGCCCAGGCGATCACGTCCACCGACGGGTCGCTCCGCGGCTCGGGCGCGCTGCCGGCATCCGACTTGATGACGATGGGGTCGCCGACGAACGGGTTGTTGGCGACAGCGGAGGCGAACTTCGCACTGAACTCGCCGAACGACAGATGCAGCGAGCGTTTGTCGATCAACCCGAAGGGGGCGGCGTCCCAGAATGCCGTCGCCCCTCCGTTGCCGAGGATCACCTCGTAGCCGTCCGGCGCGGAGAACAGCTGGATCAGCCCCGACCGCACCCGGCCGACGAGATCCTTGACCGGTGCCTGCCGGTGCGACGTTCCGAACAGCGACGCCGCGGTCGTGGTCAGCGCTGTCAGCTGTTCAGGCCGGACTTTCGACGGCCCGCACCCGAAGCGGCCGTCGCGGGGTTTGATGTCGGCGGGAATCTTGAGCTGATCGGCCATACCAACCAGGGTAGTGAGCGCGGGGAGGCCGACCGCGCGGCGGGCCGACCCTGCCGTGGAAAACATCCAGACCCTGGAAAATATGCGGTACCGGCGGTACTGTATAGAACACGTACGTCCGACTGTGAACCTCGGAGGCCTGGTATGGCAAGGACGCGAATGGTGCGACGGTGGCACCGCAGCATGCAGGTGTGCGACGACGCCGCGTATGTGGACATGCTCGCCACACTGTCTGAGGGGTCGGTGCGGCGAAATTTCAACCCGTACACCGATATCGACTGGGAAGCAGCGGAATTCGCCATCACCGAGGACGATGCGCGGTGGATTCTCCCGCCGACCGACCCACTGGGCCGCCATCGGTGGTACCTGGCTCAGCCCCAAGACCGCAAGATCGCGATCGGCATGTGGCGCCAGGCCAACATCGCCAAGGTGGGCATTCAGTTCGAGTCGATCCTGGTTCGCGGGATCATGAACTACGCCTTCTGGGTGCCCAACGGCTCGCCCGAATACCGCTACTGCCTGCATGAATCGGTCGAAGAGTGCAACCACACCATGATGTTCCAGGAGTTGATCAACCGCATCGGGGTCGATGTCCCCGGGATGCCGCGGCTGCTGCGCTGGCTGTCGCCGCTGATCCCGCTGGCGGCCGGCCCGTTGCCGGTGCCGTTCTTCATCGGTGTACTCGCCGGCGAGGAGCCGATGGACCACACCCAGAAAGACGTGCTGCGCGCGGGCGAGACGATGCACCCCGTCATCGAGCGGGTGGTGGCCATTCACGTGGCCGAGGAGGCCCGGCACATCTCGTTCGCCCACGAGTTCCTGCGCAAGCGGCTGCCGCGGCTGACCAAGCGGGAGCGCTTCTTGGTCTCGCTGACCATGCCGCTGACGATGCGGATCCTGTGCCAGGCCATCGTGGTGCCGCCCAAGCCGTTCCGCAAGCAGTTCGAGATGCCGCGCTCGGTGCGCAAGGAGATCTTCTTCCGCTCGGCGGATTCGCGAAAGTGGTTGAGCGACATGTTTGCCGACGTGCGGATGCTGGCCCACGACACCGGCCTGATGCAGAACCGGTCCGCACGGCTGATGTGGCGGTTGTGCAAGATCGACGGCAAACCGTCGCGCTACCGCGGCGAGCCGCAACGTCGGCACCTGGCCGTGCCGGCCGCCTAGGACTGCGCGGGTCGAGCTTCCATGCCGCACGTCATCACCCAGTCGTGCTGTAACGACGGGTCCTGTGTCTTCGCGTGCCCGGTGAACTGCATCCACCCGACACCGGACGAGCCGGGCTTCGCGACCGCCGAGATGCTCTTCATCGATCCGGCCGCCTGCGTGGACTGCGGCGCCTGCGTGAGCGCCTGCCCTGTCGGCGCCATCGCGCCCGAGGCCAGGTTGGACACCGGGCAGCTGCCCTTCGTCGAGATCAACGCGTCCTTCTACCCGCCGCGGCCTGCCGGGGTGAAGCTGCCCCCGACGTCGAAGCTGGCCCCGGTGATTCCCGCCGCCGTGGTGCGCGCCAGCCGTCGGCCGCTGACTGTGGCCATCGTGGGGTCCGGCCCCGCGGCGATGTACGCCGCCGACGAACTGCTCACCCAGCGGGGGGTGCGGGTCAACGTCTTCGAGAAACTGCCCACCCCCTACGGCCTGGTCCGCGCCGGGGTGGCGCCAGACCACCAGCACACCAAGCGGGTGACGCAGCTGTTCGACCGCGTTTCTCGTCGTCGCGGCTTCCGGTTCCACCTCAATGTCGAGATCGGCAGGCACCTGAGCCACGACGACCTGTTGGCCCACCACCATGCCGTGATCTATGCCGTCGGCGCGCCCGACGACCGCCGGCTGGCCATCGACGGCATGGGCCTACCGGGGACCGGTACCGCCACCGAGCTGGTGGCGTGGATCAACGGACATCCCGACTTCACCACTCTGCCAGTCGATCTCAGTCACGAACGGGCCGTCATCATCGGCAACGGCAATGTCGCACTCGACGTGGCCCGACTGCTCACCGCCGACCC
>CAZZHX010000109.1:0-10017 GCA_964653535.1 uncultured Mycobacterium sp.
ATCCAGCCGGGCGGGATCCAGCCGGGCGGGATCCAGCCGGGCGGGATCCAGCCCGGCGGCCTCGGACAACTCGGCCGCGACCGCCATCCGCGCCAGCACCGTGTCGTCCCGGCGGAGGAAGGCCCCGACGCTCTCGGCCGCTTGGGTGCGGGGGACCGCGAGGGCCTCGAGGTCGGCGACGGCGTCCATGACGCGGAGGTAGCGCACCTCGGCGCCCGACGCCGCGACGCCGCGCACGACGGCGTCTACCCCGCTCAGCCGGCGCAATATCATCCGTACCTGCGCCGGTGTCAGGCCCCGGCGCAGCGCGGCGATCCCCACGGCGACGCCGAACAGGTCCAGGATGTCGAGCAGACGCAGTCGCTCTCCGGCCGGCACCGGGGTGGGCGCCGTCAAGAAATCGGCGCGGGAGCCGGCGAGGCACGCGGCAACCCCGGGATGGGTGGCCAGCGTGCGCAGCGCCGCCCAGCAGGCGCCGTCCAGGTCGCCCAGGGCGGCGACGGCAAGCGGGGCGATCATCGGCTCGAGGGGCACGCCGACGACGGCGGCCAGTTCGGCGCAGCGCCGCCGTGCCGCCTCGACCGGCCCGCCCCGCGTATCTGGGTCGCCCGCCAGGGAGCCGACCAGGTCGGCCTTGTTCAGCACCGCCACTACGCGGCGCGCAGCGCCAATCGCCTCGGTGTCCTCGGGTTTGACCACTTCCGCGGTGACGTAGACGACCACGTCTGCGGCGCCCCCGGGCTCCGTGCCGGTCACCGAGAAATTCGCTGCAGGCCCGGCGCGGTCCAGGGCCCGCGCCACCGTGGCGCGGCCAACTCCCCGCCGGCCGCAGACATCCACCCGCAGGGGCGCGGCGACCCGCGCGGCGATCGCGGTCACGAGCGGGTCGGGGTGGGCGACGGCAAAGCGCATCAGCTCACCGGCGAAGCCGCCGTGACCACCCCGCTGCATGCCGGTGTGCATGCCGGCGATAGTGGCACCAACACCGCCGCGCCGCGAGCCACCGGAGGCAACTGTTGGGTATCGGCGCCCCATGGGCCACCATGGACGGATGCACGCGAGCACCGGGGCCCCCAGTCATCCCGCGGGCTACCTCCCGGCCACCAGTGCCCGCTCGCGACATTCCGCCCTGTCGGCCGCCCAACGCGAAACCTGGGACCGGCTCTGGCCCCGGCTCGGCCTCGCGGTGGCCACGCCCGGCGCCGCCGGCGCCGTACCCCCCGCGCTGCTGGACGCTGCCGGCTGGTTCGGCCGCCGCGCCCCGCTGGTGCTCGAGATCGGCTGCGGCAGCGGCACGTCGACGCTGGCGATGGCGACCGAGGAACCCGCCGTCGACGTGATAGCGGTCGAGGTCTACCGGCGGGGGCTCGCGCAGCTGCTCTGCGCGATGGACCGCGAGCAGGTCGGCAACATCCGGCTGGTGCGGGCCAACGCGTTCGTCGTCCTCGAGCACCTGCTGGCGTCGGCGTCGCTGACCGGGGTCCGCGTCTTCTTTCCGGATCCGTGGCCCAAGGCCCGCCACCACAAGCGGCGGTTCCTGCAGCCCGGGACGCTCGGCCTGATCGCCGACCGGCTCATCCCCGGCGGTGTCCTACACGTCGCGACCGACCATGCCGGCTATGCGGAGCACATCGCCGACGTGGGCGCCGGCGAGCCCCGGCTGCGCTGCACCGCCGGTAGCGGCGACCTGCCGATCTCGATCGCGCGACCCGCCACCAAGTACGAGACGAAGGCCCAGCAGGCGGGCAGCCCCGTCACCGAGTTCATCTGGCAGAGACGCTGACACCGACGATGGCCCTCAACGAGACACTCCCAGACCCTGCCGCGGTGCAAGCCCCGGATGGACGCGTCCTGCTGGTGTGGGACGCTCCCAACCTGGACATGGGACTCGGCTCGATCCTGGGCCGTCGCCCGACCGCCCTGGAGCGACCGCGGTTCGACGCCCTGGGCCGGTGGCTGCTGGCGCGGACGGCCGCGGTGAGCGCCGCCCGACCGGGGGTCGTGATCGAACCCGAGGCGACCGTGTTCACCAACATCGTGCCCGGCAGCGCCGACCTGGTCCGCCCATGGGTGGATGCGCTCCGTAACGTGGGTTTCGCGGTGTTCGCCAAGCCGAAGGTCGACGAGAACAGCGACGTCGACCGCGACATGCTCGCCCACATCGAACGGCGGCACACCGAGGGGCTGGCGGAGCTGGTGGTCGCCTCCGCCGACGGCCAGGCGTTCCGGCAACCGCTGGAGGAGATCGCACGCACCGGGGTCGGGGTGCGCGTGATCGGATTTCGCGAACATGCCAGTTGGGCACTAACGTCAGATACCTTGGAATTTGTCGACCTGGAGGACATTCCGGGCGTCTTCCGGGAACCACTGCCGCGGATCGGCCTGGATTCGCTACCGGAGCAAGGGGCGTGGCTGCAGCCGCTGCGCCCGCTGTCCTCCTTATTGACCGCACGTGTGTGAGACTGGGAAACCAGTGCGCGGGCCGCTGTCGAGCCAGTGACCCAGTAAGGAGCTTGCGTGTTCGCCTGGTGGGGTAGAACGGTGTACCACTTCCGGTACATCGTCATCGGGGTGACGGTGGCTCTGTGTCTGGGTGGCGGCATCTTCGGCCTGAGTCTGGGCGAGCACGTCACGCAGAGCGGTTTCTACGACGACGGCAGCCAATCCGTGAAGGCGTCAATCCTTGGCGACAAGGTGTACGGCCGGGACCGCACGGGCCACATCGTCGCGATATTCAAGGCACCGGAGGGCAAGACCGTCGACGACCCGGCCTGGTCGAAGAAGGTCACCGACGAGCTCAACACCTTCCAGAAGGACCACCCCAAAGAGGTCCTCGGCTGGGCTGGCTACCTCCGGGCGAAGCAGGCCACCGGCATGGCCACCGCGGACAAGAAGTACACCTTCGTGTCCATCCCGCTCAACGGCGACGACGACGACACCATCCTCAATTACTACAAGGCCGTTGAACCCGGACTGCAGAAGCTCGACGGCGGCACGGTCAAACTGGCCGGGCTGGAGCCGGTGGCCAACGCCCTCACGGGGACCATCGCCACCGATCAGAAGCGGATGGAATTCCTAGCGCTGCCACTGGTCGCCATCGTGTTGTTTCTGGTGTTCGGCGGCGTCATCGCGGCCGGCCTGCCGGTGGTGGTGGGCGGATTGAGCATTGCCGGCGCAACGGGCATTCTGCGGCTCGTCGCGATGTTCGGGCCGGTGCACTTCTTCGCCCAACCGGTGGTCTCGTTGATCGGCCTGGGGATCGCCGTCGACTACGGGCTCTTCGTCGTGAGCCGGTTCCGGGAGGAGATCGCCGAGGGGTACGACACGGAGGCCGCGGTGCGCCGCACGGTGATGACCGCCGGGCGCACGGTGACCTTCTCGGCGGTGTTGATCATCGCCTCCGGTGCCAGCCTGCTGCTGCTGCCGCAGGGTTTCGTGAAGTCGCTGACTTACGCGCTCATCGCGGCCGTGGGGTTGGCGGCACTGCTGTCGATCACCCTGCTGCCCGCCTGCCTGGCGATCCTGGGCCACAACGTCGACGCGCTCGGGGTGCGGACCCTGTTCCGCGTGCCGTTCCTGCGCGACTGGAAGGTGTCCCGCGACTGCCTCAACTGGCTCGCCGACCGCTTGCAGAAGACGAAGACCCGCGAGGAGGTCGAGGCCGGATTCTGGGGCAAGCTGGTCAACGTCGTGATGAAGCGGCCGTTGGTGTTTGCCATCCCCATCGCGGTCGGCATGATCCTGCTGGTGATCCCGCTGGGCAACATCGCGCTCGGCGGTATGAGCGAGAAATACCTGCCGCCCAGTAACTCGGTGCGCCAGGCGCAGGAGGAGTTCGACAGGCTCTTCCCCGGCTACCGCACCAATCCGTTAACGCTGGTCGTGCAGAGCGCCGGTAACCAGCCGATCACCGACGCGCAACTGGCGGACGTGCGCGCCAAGGCGATGACCATCCCCGGCTTCATCGAGCCGGACAACGACCCGGCGAAGATGTGGCAGGAGCGACCGGACGCACCCGGCGCCTCGAAGGACACCTCAGTCCGGGTCCTGCAGAACGGTCTGACCAACCCGGGTGATGCCCCGAGGAAGATCGGTGACCTGCGGGCGATCACGGCGCCCAAGGGAATCCAGCTCCTCGTGGGCGGGACGCCGGCCCTCGAACAGGATTCGATTCACAGCCTGTTCGCGAACATGCCGATGATGCTGATCGTTCTGCTGACAGCCACCATGCTGTTGATGTTCCTGGCGTTCGGGTCGGTGGTGCTGCCGCTCAAGGCGGCGGTGATGAGCGCGCTGACGCTCGGGTCCACCATGGGCATCCTCACCTGGATCTTCGTCGACGGGCACTTCGCGACATGGCTGAATTTCACCCCGACCCCGTTGACCGCGCCGGTGATCGCGTTGGTGGTCGCGGTCGGCTACGGGCTGGCCACCGACTACGAGGTCTTCCTGGTCTCACGGATGGTCGAGGCCCGCGAGCGCGGCATGTCCACCGCGGAGGCGATCCGGATCGGAACCGCGACCACCGGGCGCATCATCACGGCGGCCGCGCTGGTTCTCGCCGTGGTCGCCGCGTCGTTCGTGTTCTCCGACCTGGTGATGATGAAGTACCTGGCGTTCGGCCTGATGGCGGCCCTCCTGCTGGACGCCACGGTGGTCCGGATGTTCCTGGTGCCGTCGGTGATGAAACTTCTCGGCGACGACTGCTGGTGGGCCCCGCGCTGGGCCCGACGCCTGCAGAACACGATCGGGTTGGGCGAGATCGACCTGCCCGACGAACGCAAGCAGCCCACCTCCGGCGCGCGGCCTGCGCGGCCTCCGGTGGCCGCGGGCAGCCTGATCGCGGCCTCGGCGGCGCCCGTCCAGGTCGGTCAGTCCGTCCAGACCGCTCCGACCGTTGCGATCCAGCCGAGCTCGCCGACGGAGGCGAAAACGTCGCGTCTGACGGTGCCCGACGGGCCCGACCGGACCCCGCCGCCGCCGTCCGACGGACAGACCCGGGCCATTCCGGTCCCGGCCGCCCATGTCCTGCCGGTGGCCGACTCCGAGCCGGCCACCGAGAAACTCAACGCCCACGGCATGGCCGAGGACACCGAGAACGCCGACCCCACCCCCCAGCGCCGCCGCGCCGGAGGTGGCGTGTCCGCCCAGGATCTGCTGAGGCGCGAAGGACGGCTCTAACCGTCAGGCGGGCTCCGCCCGGTCGGGCGCGAGGAGCGCCTGGATTGCAGTGTTGACAAACGCCGTCGTCGGAACCGCGAGCAGCGCGCCCACGATCCCGGCGAGCACACCCCCGGTGGAGATGGCGAGCACCACCCCGAGCGGGTGGATCGACACCGCGCGGCCCATCACCAGCGGCTGCAGCAGATGTGCCTCGAGCTGGTTCACCGCGATCAGCACCCCCAGCGTGATCAGCCCGTACACGATGCCCTTCGCCAGCAGCGCCACGACGACGGCCAGGGACCCGGCGATCACGGCGCCGACCAGCGGAATAAAGGCACCGAGGAACACCAGCGAGGCCAGCGGCAGAGCAAGCGGGATGTGCATGATCGCCAGCCCCGCGCCGACCCCGGCCGCGTCGGTGAGGGCGACCAGAAACGTCGCCCGCACGTACCCGATCAGGGAGCGGTATCCGGCGTTACCCGCCTCGCGCACCCGGTCGCGGACACCCGCGGGGAAGATCTTCACTACGTACCGCCAGATCTCGCGGCCGCCGTAGAGGAAGAAGATCAACGTGAACAGCACCAGGAAGGCGCCCGTGACCAGTTCGGTGACGGTGGCCGCGGTGGATAGCGCGCCGCTTCCCACTTTGGCCTGATTGTTGCGCAGCGCCTCGATGGCGGCGTTGCGCGCACCGTCGATCTGCTCGCCGCGCAGGTGCGCCGGCCCGTTGATCAACCATCCGCGGGTGGACTCGATGCTGAGTGTCACCTGCTCGGTGAGGGCAGGCACGCCGTCGATGAACTTGGCGATCACGAACGCGAGGATGCCCCCCAGGATCGCGAAGCCGCCCAACATCACCAACGCCACCGCGCCACCACGCGGCACACCCCGAGCGTCCAGCCAGTCGACCACAGGCACCAGCAGCGCGCTCACCAGCAACGCCACCAGCACCGGAACGACAATGATTTCGAGCTTCTTGAACAGCCACAGCGACGCGACCAGTGCCGCCAGCAGAATCAGCAGGCGCCACGCCCAGGCTGCGGCCTTGCGGACCAGGGGGTCGACAGACGCGTTATCGGAGTGTGCGTCGTCGAAGTCTGCCGCCATGCGCCAAGACTAAGCCGTGCCGGCGGCACGGGTCTTGCACCCGGCTCGGGCGGCTGGCACGATCCGATTACGACCCCGACACAGTCATCACTGCGTCCCGGCCAGCCCGCACCTGCACCGTTACCCTAAAACACGTGTCCCACGACGCAACGTTCCGCAAGTTCCGCCCGCCACGCGACGAATCCACGCGCGGCAAGTACTGGTGGGTGAGGTGGGTCATCCTCGGCATCGTCGGGGTCGTTCTCGCCGTCGAGGTCTCGTTGGGCTTCCACCAACTGGCCAAAGCGTGGATGAGCCTGTACGAGGCGAACTGGTGGTGGTTGCTGGCCGCGGTGGCGGCGGCCGCCGCGTCGATGCACAGCTTCGCCCAGATCCAGCGCACCCTGCTGAGATCGGCCGGGGTGCAGGTCGGACAACTGCGGTCGGAAGCGACCGTCTACGCCGCCAACTCGCTGAGCACGACGCTGCCAGGCGGGCCGGTGCTGTCGGCCACGTTCCTGCTGCGCCAGCAGCGGCTCTGGGGCGCCTCGACCGTGGTGGCGTCGTGGCAGTTGGTGATGGCGGGGGTGCTGCAGGCCGTCGGCCTGGCTCTGCTCGGACTGGGCGGGGCGTTCTTTCTGGGCGCCAAGAACAACCCGTTCTCGCTGCTGTTCACGCTCGGCGGATTCGTCGCGTTGCTGATCCTCGCCCAGGCGGTGGCGTCGCGGCCCGAACTGCTCGACGGTATCGGGAGCCGAATCCTGGAGCGGGTCAACGCGATCCGCGGCAAGCCGGCAGAGACCGGCCTGGACAGATGGCGCGAGACTCTCATGCAACTGGAGTCGGTGAGCCTGGGCAGGCGCGACCTGGGTACGGCGTTCGGTTGGTCGATGTTCAACTGGATAGCGGACGTGGCGTGCCTCGGCTTCGCCGCGTACGCGGCGGGCGACCATGCGTCGGTCGCGGGACTGACGGTTGCCTACGCGGCCGCCCGGGCGGTCGGGACGATACCGCTGATGCCCGGTGGGCTGTTGATCGTCGAGGCGGTACTGGTGCCGGGCCTGGTCTCCAGCGGGATGTCGTTGCCCAATGCCATCTCGGCAGTGCTCATCTACCGGCTGACCAGCTGGCTGCTGATCGCCGCGGTCGGCTGGGTCGTGTTCTTCTTCGTGTTCCGCACCGAAAACATCACTGCCCCCGACGACGGGGAAGGCGACGGGGACAACGACGTGGAAGGCGACGGGGAGAACCACATAGGCGACGACGTGTACAACCACGGGGACATCGGTCCATCGCCGCGGGCGACGCACCCGGACCACCCGGGCGCGTGGGAGAGCGGAGCCGCTTAGCCTCTGGGAAGAACGCTTAGCCTCTGGGAAGAATCGGCGTTGCCGCAGCTCAGCAACGCCGCCAAGCCATCAGCCATAGCCCGCTGCGGTATCCTCGCCTGCACGCGTCGCGCACGATACCGGGGGAGCCCACCATCCAGCAGTTGATGATGCGCCTGAGCCACAGCCTGCGTCGGCACCGCTGGTGGGTCTTCGCATGCTGGTTGCTTGCGCTCATCCCGGCGGTCTACCTGGCGGCGACGGAGTCCGGCAACCTCACCGGGGGCGGCTTCGAGGTCGCCGGCTCGCAGTCACTGCTGGTGCACGACCAACTCGAGGATCTCTACCACGACCAGGGGGCGTCGTCGTTGGCGCTGGTGGCCGCGCCGCGACCGGACGCCAGCTACGAGGATATGAACGGTGCGGTCACGCTCCTGCGCCAGATCGCCGCCGAGTTCCCCGGCACCTCGGAGGCGCCCAACCCGGCGCAGCAGCCCCCGGAGCCCGACCGGCCCTACGTGGTGTCGCTGCGGCTGGACGCCCGCAACGCCGGCACCAGTGACCTGGCCAAGCAGCTGGGGCGCCGGATCGGCGTCAAGGGCGACCAATCGGGTCAGACCGCCGACGGACGGGTTCGCCTCTACGTGATCGGGCAGGGCGCGCTGAGCGCCGCCGCCGCCGAGCACACCAAGCACGACGTCGCCGCCGCGGAACGCTGGAACCTGCCGATGATCCTGATCGTCTTACTGGCGGTGTTCGGCTCACTGGCGGCCACGGCGATCCCGCTCGCGCTGGGCATCTGCACGGTCGTGGTCACCATGGGCCTGGTCTACCTGCTGTCGGAGGTCACCACCATGTCGGTGTTCGTGACGCCGACGGTGTCGATGTTCGGGATCGCGCTCGCCGTCGATTACTCGCTGTTCATTCTGATGCGCTTCCGCGAGGAACTGCGCACCGGCCGTCGACACCGCGATGCCATCGATGCCGCGATGGCCACCTCGGGGCTGGCGGTCGTGCTGTCCGGGATGACCGTCGTGGCCTCGCTCACGGGGATCTACCTGATCAACACACCCGCCCTGAAGTCCATGGCCACCGGAGCGATCCTGGCGGTGACGGTGGCGATGCTGACGTCGACGACTCTGACGCCCGCGGTGCTGGCGACGTTCGGCCGGGCGGCCGCTAAGAGGTCGCCGCTGCTGCACCTCTCACGCCGGCCGGAGGCCACCCAGTCCCCTTTTTGGAACCGCTGGATCGGGTGGGTGATGCGCCGGCCCTGGATCTCGGCGCTGGCGGCGGCGGCGATCCTGCTCGTCATGGCCGCGCCGGCGTCGTCGATGGTGCTCGGCAACAGCCTGCTGCGCCAGTTCGACTCGTCGCACGAAATCCGCGCCGGGGTGGCGGCGGCGGCCGAGGCGCTCGGGCCCGGCGCGCTGGGCCCGGTTCGGGTGCTGATCACCTTCCCGGGCGGCGCCGCCGCCTCACCCGAGCACGCACGCGCGATCGACGCGATCCGCCAGCGCGTCACTGAGGCCCCCGATATCGCGTCGGTGTCGCCACCACAGTTCGCCGAGGACAATGGCAGCGCGCTGCTGACCGCGGTCCTGTCGGTCGATCCCGAGGACTTGGGCGCGCGGCAGACGGTCGGCTGGCTGCGCACCCAGCTGCCCAGAGTTCCCGATGCCGGTACGGCGCGGGTGGACATCGGCGGCCCGACCGCGCTGATCAAGGACTTCGATGACCGGGTGGCGCACACTGCGCCTTTGGTGCTGTTCTTCGTCGCGTTCATCGCGTTCGTGATGCTGCTCATTTCGATCCACTCGGTGTTCCTGGCCCTCAAGGGCGTGCTGATGACGCTGCTGTCGGTCGCCGCCGCGTACGGGAGCCTGGTGGTGGTGTTCCAGTGGGGCTGGTTGCAGGATCTCGGTTTCACGCAGATCGGCTCGATCGACAGCACGGTTCCCCCACTCGTGCTGGCGATGACCTTCGGGCTGTCGATGGACTACGAGATATTCCTGCTCAGCCGCATCCGGGAGCGGTTCCTGCGTACTCAGTACACCCCCGACGCGGTCGCCTACGGCGTGAGCACCAGCGCCCGCACGATCACCAGCGCGGCGCTGATCATGATCGCCGTCTTCGTCGGTTTCGCGTTCGCCGGCATGCCCCTGGTCGCCGAGATCGGGGTGGCGTGCGCTGTGGCGATCGCTGTCGACGCGACCGTGGTGCGGCTTGTCCTGGTACCGGCGCTCATGGCGATGTTCGCGGAGTGGAACTGGTGGATGCCGATGTGGCTGGCACGGGTGCTGCCGTCGGTCGACTTCGACAAGCCCCTGCCCGGGGGGGTGGTCGGTGACATCGTGCTGATCCCCGACGGCGTCCCGCCGCTCTCCGGGTCTACAGCCGACTTGCGGATGGTGCGCAAGTCGGCCACGAAGCTCAGGAA
>CAZZHX010000110.1:0-9919 GCA_964653535.1 uncultured Mycobacterium sp.
GCGTTGGCAGTGCGCACCACCGAACCGATATTCGCGTCGTGGCCGAAGTTCTCGATCGCCACGTGCAACGGGTGCCGGCGGCGGTCGATGTCGGCGATGATCGCGTCCCGGGTCCAGTACCGGTAGGCGTCGACGACGTTGCGGGAATCGCCCTCTGCCAACAGAACCGGGTCGTAGCGCGGGTCGTCGGGAACACCGCACGACCCCGTGCCGGACCCAGCCTCGGACCCGGCGCCAGACCAGGGTCCCACGCCGCCCGTCGGCGTCCCCCACTCGGTGGGTCCGGGATCGCTCATCGCCGCGTCCGCACGGCGGCGGGGCCTAGCCCAGTCCCAGGTCGGACAGGCCGAGCACGCTGCGGTACGGCAGGCCCTCCGCCTCGATCGCCTCGGCCGCGCCGGTGGCACGATCGACCACCGTTGCCACCCCGATCACCTCACCGCCGGCATCCTGCACGGCGTGCACCGCGGTCAGCGCCGAGTTACCCGTGGTGCTGGTGTCCTCGACGACCAGCACCCGCTTACCGGTGACGTCGCTTCCTTCGATAAGCCGTTGCAGGCCATGGGCTTTCGCTGCCTTGCGGACGACGAACGAGTCGATGGGACGCCCGGGGGCATGCATGATCGCGGTGGCCACCGGGTCGGCCCCCAGGGTCAGACCGCCGACCACCGCGTAGTCCCAGTCGCCGGTGAGTTCGCGCATCAGCCGCCCGATCAGCGCCGAGGCCCGGTGGTGCAGGGTGGCGCGGCGCAGGTCGACGTAGTAGTCGGCTTCCTTACCCGACGACAGCGTGACCCGGCCGTGCACGACCGACAGCCGTCGCACCAGGTCGGCCAACTCCAGGCGTTCGTCAGCTCCGGCCACGGCCACCCCCGACTCGTTTCACCACGGCCCGCATCAGGCCCCGGGGCATCAGCCGGCCCACGGTGGCCACGGCCTTGTACTGCGTGCCCGGGATGCTGATCACCTTGCCGGCGGCGATGTCGGCCAGGCTCGCATTCACCACGTCGTCGACCTCGAGCCACATGAACGACGGCAGCGTGGTCATGTCGATCCCGGCGCGGGCGTGGAACTCGGTGTGCACGTAGCCCGGGCACACCGCGTGCACGCCGACGCCGGTGCCCTGCAGGCCGACGGCGAGGCCCTCGCTGAACGCGATCACCCACGCCTTGGACGCCGAGTATGTCGATCCGCGCCCCGGCACCAGTCCGGCGACGCTGGCGATGTTGACGACGGTGCCGGCGCCGGCGCCGAGCATGGCCGGCAGAGCAGCACGGGTGAGATGCATGACGGCGGTGACATTGACGTCGAGTTGCGACTGCAGCACAGCGGGGTCGGTCGCCCAGAAGTCGCCCGTGGTGCCGAAGCCGGCGTTGTTGACCAGGACGCGCACGCCGGCGCCGAGGCGCTCGGCGACCTTCGCGCGATCGGCGGGCTCCGCCAGGTCCGCGGGCAGAACCTCGACGGTGCCCGCCCGGCCCCGCAGCTCGTCCGACAGCGCGGTCAACCGGCCGGCGTCGCGGGCGACCAGCACCAGGTCGTAGCCGTCGCGCGCGTAGCGCCGCGCGTAGCCCGCACCGATCCCGGACGTGGGCCCGGTGATCAGGGCGACGGGGCGGGGCATGAGCTTGTCAGGGCTGTCGGCTGTCAGGGCTGTTGGCTATCAGGGCTGATAATTCGTGGCCGGACGACCGCTGCGCTGCGGCGGAGGCTGGCGGCGATCGGCGTCGGAACCCAGCAGCCCCACCATGTCCGGCTGCGCGCGCCGCAACTCCGGCCGGCCCGGCGACGCCAGGGGCCGGCTCGGCGACGCTGCGCGAAGTCCCGCCGGCGCCTCCAGCGGGGTCTCCTCCGGAGTCGGTGGCAACACCCGCAGCAAGTCATTGAACTGCCGCGCGGTGTGCAGTCCCTCATCCCACTGGGCGCGTGTGCTCGCGACCGGCATGGCGACCAAGGTCCAGTGCTGCTCGTTCCACATGATCTCGGCGGAGTCGGAGGCGGTGTGGGCGAATGTGACCATGCGGCGGTCGCAGGCGCGCCGCGCCGCATCCAGGTTGGTGCTGTACACCATTCGGGGGCCGATCGCACCCAGCAACCAGATGTCGTTTTCCCGTGGCTCTTTGAGCCCCTTGAGGCGTAGGTCGAGCACGACGTTGGTGCCGATCTTGCGATGCAGGGCGATCACCGTTGCGACCTCTTCCAAGTCGAAGACGTACACCGCCTCACCGCGGATCTGGCCCAGCACGACGTCGCGCGCGGCGACGTCGCCGACCGACGAGACCACCCCACGCTTCCAGCGCTTGAGTATCTCGCTCGATTCGCGCTCGTAATCGAAGCCATGCGAACGCGCCCAGGATTTGCGGCGACGGCTCCGCCCGCGCCGACGATCGACGTCGACGTACAGCAACACACCCGCACCGACAAAGCACAGTGCGGACAGGGTGAACCAGAGGGGAACCATCCCAGACAGGGTATCTGCTGTCGCCCGGGTTGATGCGAGTCGCCCGGGTCACAACCCCGTCACAGCTGCTCATAGCTGTTCCTCGCGCTGGATGCGCGAGAGGTCAGCCCAGGATCAGGGAATCACCGTCGGCGCTGACGTTGACCGGCACGACGTCGCCGTCGTGCACGTCACCGGCGAGTAGCATCTTGGCCAGCTGGTCGCCGATGGCCTGCTGCATCAGCCGGCGCAGCGGACGCGCACCGTAGACCGGGTCGAACCCGCGCTGGGCCAGCCACTGCTTGGCCGGCAGCGACACCTCCAGCGCGAGGCGACGCTGCGCCAGCCGCTTCTGCAGCTGGGCCAACTGGATGTCGACGATCGACACCAGCTCGCCGGGCTCCAGGCTGTGGAAGATGATCACGTCGTCGAGCCGGTTGATGAACTCCGGCTTGAACGCGGAGCGGACCGCGGCCATCACGTGTTCCTCGTCGCCACCCGACCCCAGGTTGGATGTCAGGATCAGGATGGTGTTGCGGAAGTCGACCGTGCGGCCCTGCCCGTCGGTCAGCCGGCCCTCGTCGAGCACCTGCAGCAGGACGTCGAACACGTCCGGGTGGGCCTTCTCGATCTCGTCGAACAGGATCACCGTGTACGGGCGGCGGCGCACCGCCTCGGTTAGCTGGCCGCCCTGGTCGTAGCCGATGTAGCCGGGCGGGGCACCGACCAGGCGGGCGACGGAGTGCTTCTCCCCGTACTCGCTCATGTCGATGCGGACCATCGCCCGCTCGTCGTCGAACAGGAACTCCGCCAGCGCCTTGGCCAACTCGGTCTTACCGACACCGGTCGGGCCCAGGAACATGAACGAGCCGGTGGGCCGGTTCGGGTCGGCGACGCCGGCCCGGGTCCGGCGCACCGCGTCGGACACCGCCTGCACGGCCTTCTTCTGTCCGATCACGCGCTGGCCGAGCTCGTCCTCCATGCGCAGCAGCTTGGCGGTCTCGCCCTCGAGCATCCGGCCGGCGGGAATGCCGGTCCACGCCGACACCACCTCGGCGATGTCGTCGGGCCCGACCTCTTCCTTGAGCATCAGGTTGTCGCGGGCCTCGGCGTGCGGCAGCGCGGCGTCGAGCTTCTTCTCGACCTCGGGGATCCGCCCGTAGCGCAGTTCGGCGGCCTTGGCCAGGTCGCCGTCGCGCTCGGCGCGCTCGGACTCCCCGCGCAGGATCTCCAGCTGCTCCTTGAGCTCACGGACGATGTCGATGGCGCTCTTCTCGTTCTGCCAGCGGGTGGTGAGCTCGGCGAGCTGCTCCTTCTTGTCGGCCAGTTCGGAACGCAGCTTCTCCAGGCGATCCTTGGACGCCTCGTCCTCCTCCTTGGCCAGCGCCATCTCCTCGATCTCCAGCCGGCGCACCAGCCGTTCGACCTCGTCGATCTCTACGGGCCGCGAGTCGATCTCCATCTTCAGCCGACTGGCGGCCTCGTCGACCAGGTCGATGGCCTTGTCCGGCAGGAAACGCGCGGTGATGTAGCGATCGGACAGCGTCGCGGCCGCCACCAGCGCCGAGTCGGTGATCCGCACGCCGTGGTGCACCTCGTAGCGGTCCTTCAACCCGCGCAGGATCCCGACGGTGTCCTCCACCGACGGCTCGCCGACGAACACCTGCTGGAAGCGCCGCTCCAGCGCGGCGTCCTTCTCGATGTACTTGCGGTACTCGTCGAGCGTGGTGGCGCCGACCAGCCGCAACTCGCCGCGAGCCAGCATCGGTTTGATCATGTTGCCGGCGTCCATGGCGCCCTCGCCGGTTGCGCCGGCGCCCACGATGGTGTGCAACTCGTCGATGAACGTGATGATCTGCCCGGCGGAGTTCTTGATGTCGTCGAGGACGGCCTTGAGTCGCTCTTCGAACTCGCCACGGTACTTGGCGCCGGCCACCATCGAGCCCATGTCGAGGGAGACAACGGTCTTGTCGCGCAGGCTTTCCGGCACGTCGCCGTCGACGATGCGCTGGGCCAGGCCCTCCACGATCGCGGTCTTGCCGACGCCGGGCTCGCCGATCAGCACCGGGTTGTTCTTGGTGCGGCGGGAGAGCACCTGCACGACGCGGCGGATCTCGTTGTCCCGCCCGATGACCGGGTCGAGCTTGCCCTCCCGGGCGCGCGCGGTCAGGTCGGTGGAGTACTTCTCCAGCGCCTGGTAGGTGGCCTCGGGCTCGGGGCTGGTGACGCGGGCGCTGCCGCGGACCTTGACGAAGGCCTCCCGCAACGCCTGCGGCGAGGCGCCGTGGCCGCTCAGCAGTTTGGCGACGTCGGAGTCGCCGGTGGCGAGCCCCACCAACAGGTGCTCGGTGGACACGTACTCGTCGTCCATCTCGCCTGCCAGCTGTTGGGCCGTGGTGACGGCGGCCAGCGATTCCCGCGAGAGCTGTGGCTGCGCGCTGGCCCCGCTGGCCTGCGGCAGCGCGTCGAGCAGGCGCTGCGCGTCGGCGCGGATGGTGGCGGGCGCGACCCCGACCGCTTCGAGCAGCGGCGCGGCGATCCCGTCGGCCTGCGTCAGCAGCGCCATCAGCAGATGGGCGGGCCGGATCTCGGGGTTGCCGGCGGCCGACGCCGCCTGCAGCGCCGCAGTCAGCGCCGCCTGGGTCTTGGTGGTCGGGTTGAAAGAGTCCACGACATCTCCGTTCGGGTCCGTTCGGGGGTACTGAAAATGCTTGTCGGCTTCTTCAACGCCGTCAAGGTTGAGTCTATTCCGCTCAATTTTCTGAGCGCGGGGGGGCCGCTTAGACTCGGGGGCCGTGGGCTTACCCGTGGGCTTGGAGGACCGGGACGCGCTGCGGGTGCTGCGGGACGCCTTCAGCCCCCAGGACCCGGGCCTCGTGCAAAGCTTCTATTCCCACTGGTTCACTCTCGACGTCTCGGTGCGCGACCTGTTCCCACCTGAACTGGACGGGCAGCGGGCCGCTTTCGCCCACGCCCTGCACTGGGTCTACGGCGAACTGGTCGAGCAGCGCGCCGAGGAACCGGTGTCCTTTCTCGCCCAGTTGGGCCGGGATCACCGCAAGTACGGTGTGCTGCCGAGCCACTACGACACCGTGCGCCGCGCCTTGTATGCGGCACTGCGCGAACACCTGGGGCACCGCGCAACCTGGACCGATGCCGTGGACGCCGCGGCCACGCAGTCGCTGAACCTGATCACCGGGGTGATGCGGGGCGGCGCCGAGGCCGACGAAGGACCGGCCTGGTGGGACGCCACGGTGGTCGAGCACAGCCGGGTGTCACGCGACCTCGCGGTCGTGCGGCTGCAGTTGGACCGCCCGATGCACTACTACCCGGGTCAGTACGTCAACGCGCAGGTCCCGCAGTGCCCGCGCCGCTGGCGCTACCTGAGCCCCGCGATCCCCGCGGACCCGGGCGGCCAGATCGAATTCCACATCCGGCAAGTGCCCGGCGGCCTGGTCAGCGCGGCGATCGTCGGCGAAACCCGCACCGGGGACCGGTGGCGGCTGTCCGCTCCGCACGGTGGCCTGCGGGTCGACCGCGGCGGCGGCGACGTATTGATGGTCGCCGAAAGCACCGGCCTGGCGCCCCTGCGCGCGCTGATCCTGGACCTCAGCCGGTTCGCGGACAACCCCCGCGTGCATCTGTTCTTCGGTGCCCGCTACCCCTGCGAGCTCTACGACCTGCCGACCTTGTGGCAGGTCGCGGCGCACAATCCCTGGCTGTCGGTCTCGCCGGTCTCCGAGCACGGCCACGATCCTGCGTGGGCGGCCGACTACCCCGACGCGACACCGCCGCGGGGCCTGCACGTGCACCAGACCGGCCGGCTGCCGGAGGTGGTGTCGCGGTACGGAGGCTGGGGTGACCGGCAGATCCTGGTCAGTGGTGGCCCCGCCATGGTCCGCGCCACTAAGGCCGCGCTGATCGCGAAAGCCGCTCCGCCGCAACGCATTCAGCACGACCCGTTGAGTAGTTGAGGACACACGCAGATGAGAGCAGGTGCACCATGATCGTGGTCACGCTGAACGACCCCGCGTCCCCGGTCGCCGCGCAGTTCGTGCCCGAGGCGGGCATGATCGGCACCTCGCTGACCGACGCCGGCGTGGAACTGCTCGGGCAGCGTCGCGGCCTGGACGCCTACGTGAGCGCCGGCAAGACGATGGGTATCCCGATTCTCTACCCGTGGGCAAATCGCCTGGGCGTCACCACATACAGCGCGCAGGGCGTGACGGTGAGCCTCGCCCCGGGCGACAACGGCGTTCGCGCCGACTCCAACGGCCTGCCCATCCATGGCCTTCTGGCCGCCTATCCGGGCTGGCGGGTCACCGCGCAGTCGCCGAACACGCTGACCGCCGAGGTGGACTTCGGCGCCGATCCGCACCTGCTGGCCGGGTTCCCGTATCCCCACGTGCTCACCCTCGCCGTGCGGCTGGAGAAGCGGACCTTGACGATCCACACCACGGTCACCGCGACCGGGGCTCACGCAGTCCCGTTGTGCTTCGGTTTCCACCCCTACCTGCATCTCCCGGGAGTGGCCCGCAGCGAATGGGAGATCGACACGCCGCAGATGCGGCACCTGAAACTCGACGATCATGGCCTGCCCACCGGGGAGTCCGAACCGCAGCCGGCGCGCAGCGAACGGCTGGGCGATAACACCTTTGACGATGGCTATGACGAGGTCGCCGACGGCGCGATTTTCGCGGTGTCCGGCGGCGGCCGGCGCATCGAGGTGATCTTCGATCAGGGGTATCCGGCGGCGCAGATCTTCGCGCCCTGGACCGCAGACAATACAGAACCCGTGATCTGTTTCGAGCCGATGGCCGCTCCGACAGACGCGCTGCGCCGCGGCGGCTACCGGTGCGCTCGGCCCGGGGAGCCGGCGGTCATGCAATTCTCCATCCGGGTCTGAGCCATCCGGATCTGCTGAGCTCAGCGCCCTCGGCGCGGCTGCCACACCACCAGCGCGGTGCTCTTGGGGAGCACCGCGATGTCGCGGCGCGGGACGGTGCGCACCTGCGCCAACTCATCGGCGAGCTCTTTCACCCGCGCCTGCAGCGCCTCGACCTGGTTGGTCAGTTCGATGATGCGCTTGATGCCGGCGAGGTTGACGCCTTCGTTCTGCGACAGCCGCTGCACCTCGCGCAGCAGGTCGACGTCGTTCTGCGAATAGCGCCGTCCACCGCCGGACGTGCGACTAGGGCTCACGAGGCCGAGACGGTCGTAGGTGCGCAGGGTCTGGGCGTGCATGCCAGCCAGTTCGGCGGCAACCGAGATCAGAAATGTCCTCGCATCTGATTCCCGGGGGTTGACGGCCATCAGCGGTTGCCCGCCCATCCGGCCCTTGGGTCGAAACCGCTTGCCTGCTCGGCGGCCGCGTAGGCCTCGAGCGCCTCCTGCGCGGCGCCTTCCACGTTGGACGGCACGGCCACCTTGACGGTGACCAGCAAATCCCCGCTTCCGCCGCTGCGCTTGGGCACGCCGCGCCCACGCACCCGAAGGATGCGGCCGTCGGCGGTGCCCTTGGGTACCCGCACGCCTACTTTGCCGTCTAGCGTGGGAACCGAAAGCGTTGTACCCAAGGCTAATTCGGTGAAACTGACCGGAACGGTCACCGTCAGGTCGTCGCCGTTGCGGCAGAAGACCTTGTCGGGCCGCACATGCACCGTCACGTACAAGTCGCCGGACGGGGCACCACGCAACCCGGCTTCACCCTGCCCGGCCAGCCGGATCCGCTGTCCGTCGGCGACACCGGGCGGGATCCGCACATTGATGGTGCGGGTCCGGGTGGTCACTCCGGTGCCTGTGCATTCGTCGCAGGGGTGCTCGATGATCGAGCCGCTGCCCCGGCAATCGGCGCAGGGCTCGGAAAATCCGAACGCACCCTGGTTGCGGTTGATCACCCCGGTACCGTTACAGCTCGCGCACACCTTCGGGCTTGTACCCGGTTGCGCCCCACTGCCGTGGCAGTTGGTGCACGGCGCGGGGCTGGTCAACCGCAGCGGCATGGCCACGCCCTTGGCGGCCTCGATGAAATCCAACTGCGTCTCGGTCTCCAGGTCGTTGCCGCGCCGCGGCCGGCTGGGGCGGGCGCCGGCGCCGCGCCCGAACAGACCGCCGAAGAGGTCACCGATGTTGGCGCCCCCGCTGCGGCCGGCGGCATCGAACAGATCGTTGAGGTTGAACTCCGCGCCGTCTGCGCCGCCACCGGGCCCGCCAAAACCGCCGGTGTCGAACCGGCGGCCGCCGAAACGCCCGCCCGCGAACAGCCGGCGCGTTTCGTCGTACTCCTTGCGCTTGGCCGGGTCCGACAGCACGTTGTGCGCCTCGGAGACCACCTTGAACCGTTCACCGGCGGCGGGGTTGTCGGGATTGGCGTCGGGATGCAGATCGCGCGCCAGCTTCCGGTAGGCGCGTTTGATCTCTTCGGGACTGGCGTCGGAGGAGACCCCTAATTCTTTGTAGAAGTCCTTTTCGACCCACTCACGCTGGGCCATGCCGCGTCACCCCGCTCACCCGTCGCCGTCCGGGCCCGCGACCGTGTCCACGACGGCGACCAGAGCGTTGCGCAGCACCTGATCGTCCAGTTTGTAGCCGTGCCGCATGACCGTGCCGATGACGGGTTTGGAGCCGTCGGCGCCATCGCCCTCGTGCTGCACGGCTTCGTGCAGCACCGGGTCGAAGTCCTCCCCCGCCGCGCCAAACGCCGTCAGCCCGAGCCCGTTCAGCGCGTTGATCAGCTTGTCGGCGACGGACTTCAGCGGGCTGGAATCCAGGTCGCCGTGCGTGCGCGCCCGATCGAGATCGTCGAGCACAGCCAGCAGCGCGGTGACGACGGTGGCCTTGGCCCGATCCGCCGCCGCCTGCTGGTCGCGCAGCGCCCGCTTGCGGTAGTTGGCGAAGTCGGCCTGGACCCGCTGCAAGTCACCGAGCAGTTCGGCCGCCTTGTCGGCTTCCTCGGGAGTTTCGCCGGCGAAGGCCCCCCGCTCCGCGTCGGGCCGCACTTCGCCGGTCTCGGGGTCGATCCGTCGCTTGTCGGTGACCGTTACCTGGTCGGGGTTCGGATCGGTCACTTGGACTCCCGGTCGTCCTCGACCACCTCCGCGTCCACGACATCATCGGCCGAGCCGGCCGAGCCGCCGTAGGCGTCACCGGGTCCGGCCCCCGGGCCGCCCGCAGCCTGGGTGGCCTCGTAGATCGCCTGTCCGAGCGCCTGCGACTCCTGGCCCAGTTTTTCCATCGCGGACTTGATCGCTGCGATGTCGGTGCCGGCGAGTGCCGTCTTGGCCTCCGCCACGGCGGCCTCCACCTTGCCCAGCGTGTCCTCGGGCACCTTCGCGTCACCCTCCGCTTCGCGCTGCTCGGTGACGAACTTCTCCGTCTGGTAGACCAGTGTCTCGGCCTGGTTGCGGACGTCGGCCTCCTCCCGACGCTTGCGGTCCTCGTCGGCGTGCGCCTCGGCGTCCTTGATCATCCGGTCGATCT
>CAZZHX010000111.1:0-9904 GCA_964653535.1 uncultured Mycobacterium sp.
GCCCTGGATCCTCTTGCCCTCGGTCATCAGCATCAGTGCCGGGAAGGTCACCGAGTCGGCGATCGCCGCCGAACCCACCAGGGTGACCCGGCCGCCGCGGCGGGTGGCGTCGTACGCCGCGCGCATCGTGTCGGACTTGCCCACAACTTCGATGCCGTGGTCGACCCCGGTGCCGCCGGTGAGGTCGCGCACCGCTGCGGCGACGTCGGCCTCGTTCGCGTCGACCGTGTCGGTGGCCCCGTTGGCGATTGCGGCCGGCAGCTGGGCGGCCACCCGGTCGGCGGCGATGATCCGCGCCGCCCCGGCCAAGCGGGCACCTTGAATCGCGGCCAAACCCACTCCGCCGCAACCGAGTACGAGGACGGTGTCGCCGGGGCGGACGGCCGCGGTGTTCATCACCGCGCCGACCCCGGTGGCGACGCCGCAGCCCAGCAGGGCGGCGTGATCGAACGGTACGGCCTTGTCGATCGGCACCACCGCCGCCGCGGGCAGCAGCGTCTCTTCGGCAAACGACGCGGCGCCCATCGAGGGCCACACCGGGCCGGTGGCGCTCTCGGCGTACGGGTCGCCGTAGGCGTGGTCGTAGCCGTGCAGGCACAGGTGGGCCTCGCCGCGCAGGCAGTGCGGGCACGACCGGCACGGCACGTTCCACGTCAGCACCACGTGGTCGCCGGGGCTTACCGAGGTCACGTCCTCGCCTACTTCGGCGACCACTCCGGCGCCCTCATGGCCGAGTGTCGACGGCACCCGCGTCGGGATGGCCCCGTTGCGCAAGGACAGGTCGCTGTGGCACACGCCGCTTGCGCGCAGTCGCACCCGGACCTCGTGCTTGCCGACGGGGCGCAGCGTGAGCTCCTCCACCGTCGTCGGTTGTCCGGCTTCGCGCAGTACCACGGCCCTCATCGGGCCGACCTTGTCATCGACGTCATGCAGACATCCTGCTCAACCGCCCATCGGGGGTGACACCCGGGGCGCAGATGAGCCCGTCCGACCCTCGCGGCGGCACCGGATGTAACGCCGACGCCCGAAAGGCCGACATCACAGTCAGATAACGATCCCGTATACCCGCCGAGACTCACGACCGGAGGCCAGATTGGCGCGTCCTGGATTCCTGGTGTCGTGGGCCGTGGTGATCCTGGCCTTTCCCGCGACGGTAGCCTCCTCGCCGGTCCGCCCCCCTGAACTCCTGGGCGGGGAACCCCAGTTGGTGGCCGCCGTCCATCCCGGCTACCGCGGCCTGCCGCACGGCAGCCTCGCGGGATCGATCGCCGTGCAGGCCGCGCTGACCCGGCTGGGCGATCCCTACGTCTGGGCCGCCGCGGGCCCCCACGCCTTCGACTGCTCCGGCCTGGTGGTGTGGTCGTTCCAGCAGGCCGGGGTAGACCTCCCCCACTCCAGCCAGATGCTGGCGGCTGGCGGGCAGCCGGTATCACTGGACCAGATGCAGCCCGGCGACGTGATCACCTACTACTCCGGCGCATCGCACGTCGGTCTGTATGTGGGCGGCGGCAAGATGGTTCACGCCTCGACCTATGGCGTGCCGGTCGCCGTCGCTTCCATCACCAACGCCCCGATCCACAACGTCCGCCGGTACCGCTAGCTACAGATACGACGTCTGGTTCACCAGACGCACCGAGGCCGCCCCGTCGGAGTAGAACTCGGCGATGCTCAGCGATGCGAGATCCAGTTGCAGCCGGTACTGGAGGCTCGGACCGGCGTCCAACGCGAGCCGCAGCAGCATCTTGATCGGCGTGACGTGGGAGACCACCAGCACCGTCGCACCCTGGTGTTCGGCGATGATCCGATCGCGCGCCGCGGTCACCCGATCGAGGACGGTGTCGAAGCTCTCCCCGCCGGGCGGCGTGGCGCCGGCGTCGCTCAGCCAGCGACGGTGCAACTCCGGGTCGCGGTCGGCGGCCTCGCCGAAGGTCAGGCCGTCCCAGGTGCCGAAATCGGTTTCGATCAACCCGTCGTCGACGGTCACGTCCAGGCCCAACTCCTTGGCAGCTGCCGCCGCGGTGTCGTAGGCGCGTTGCAGCGGCGAGGAGACGACGGCCGAGATACCGCCCCGCTCCGCGAGATACCGCGCCGCGGCCTGCGCCTGAAGCCGACCCGTGTCGGTCAGCGCGGGATTCCCCCGGCCCGAATAGCGGCGCTGTGCCGACATGTCGGTCTGTCCGTGGCGCAACAACAGCAACCGGGTCGGTGTCCCGCGCACGCCGGTCCAGCCAGTCCCGGTTTGGGCTTGCTCGGCAATGGTTGTGGGAGCTTTCGGGGCTTTCGGGGTTGTGGCGGATTTGCGCGGGGGAACGCCGGCTGCTGCGTCCATCGCCTCGTTGGCCAGCCGGTCGGCATGGGTGTTGCGTTCCCGCGGAATCCACGCGTAGGTGATGTGGTCGAACCGTGCGGCCAGCCCGCGGGCGCGGGCGTGCAACTCGACCAGATCGGGATGCTTGACCTTCCACCGCCCGGCCATCTGCTCGACCAGGAGCTTGGAATCCAGGAACACCGCGGCCTCGGTGGCCCCGAGGTTGAGGGCGTCGTCCAAACCCGCGATCAGGCCACGGTATTCGGCGACGTTGTTTGTCGCCCGCCCGATCGCCGCCTTGGCCTCAGCCAGCACTGTCGTGCGGTCGGAGCTGAGCACCACGGCGCCGTAGCCGGCCGGTCCGGGGTTGCCCCGCGAGCCGCCGTCGGCTTCGATGACTACCTTCACCCGCCGGATCCTCGGACCCGCAACAGGATTGCGTTGCACTCGGGGCACCGCACCAGCTCGTCGTCGGCGGCGGCGGCGATACGTGCCAGTTCGCCGCGGTCGATCTCGAGTCGGCAGGCGCCGCACTTGGGTCCCAGCAGGGGCGCCGCACCCGGGCTTCCCAGAGTGCGCTGGCGCTCGTAGAGGGCGGCCAGGACGGGGTCCAGCTCCGCGACCAGGGCGTCGCGCCGTGGCGCGTGACGCTGGCGCGTCTCGTCGATCTCGACGACCGCGTCGTCGAGGGCTTGGCGGGCGGCGGCAATATCAACTTCCAGTCCGTCGATGGCGGCCTGCTCGGCGTCGATCGCGGCTTGCAACTCCTCGCGGCGCTCCATGACCTCCAGCAGGGAATCCTCCAGAGCGCCCTGGCGGCGGGTGAGGGTTTCGAGTTCGTGCTGCAGGTCCGGCATTTGCTTGGCGTCCGTCGCCCCCGACTGCAGCAGGGAGCGGTCGCGTTCCTCGCGCTGACGCACCGCCTGAATATCCGTCTCGGACTTCGACACCTGGGCGTCCAGATCCTCCATCGCGATGCGCAGCGCGGACAGCCGGTCACTGGCCTCAGCGTGCTCGGCCGTCATCCGCTCGTAGGCCTCCCGCTGCGGCAGATGGGAGGCCCGGTGCTCCAGACGGGATAACTCGGCGTCCAGCTCCGACAACGCAAGAAGTGACCGTTGCTGCGCCACTTCGGCTTTCATGAACAGCCTCTCGATGCATCCGCACCCATGTTCCAGGGGTCGGTGCAGATGCTACACACGCCCACCGGCAGCGACGCGCCGAAGCGGGCACGCAGCAGCCCGGCGACCTGCTCACACCAGGGGAATTCACTCGCCCAGTGCGCGACGTCGACAAGGGCCACGTTCGAGGCCCGACGGTGCTCGTCGGCGGGATGGTGGCGCAGGTCCGCGGTGACGTAGACCTGGGCGCCGGCGCCCGCCGCCGCGGCCAGCAGAGAGTCGCCGGCGCCGCCGCACACCGCCACCCGCGAGATCATCGCGCCGGGGTCCCCCGCCGCACGGACGCCCCACGATGTCGGGGGCAGTGCGGCGGCGACACGGGAGACGAAGGTGCTCAACGGTTCCGGGTGCGCCAGCGTGCCGACGCGACCCAGCCCGGTGTCACCGGGCGGGGGCACCAACGTAAAGATGTCGAACGCGGGCTCTTCGTACGGGTGGGCGGCCCGCATCGCCGCCAGCACGGCACCGCGCAGCCGCGCTGGTGCGATCACCTCGAATCGATCTTCGTCCACCCGCTCGATCGCGCCGACATGGCCGATCGCCGGGGCAGCGCCGTCGTGCGGAAGGAACTGCCCGACACCAGTGACGCTCCAGCTGCAGTGCGAGTAGTCGCCGATCTGGCCCGCGCCCGCGTCGAACACGGCCGCCTGCACGGCTTCGGCGCTGTCCCGGGGCACGTAGACGACCCACTTGTCCAACTCCGATGCGATCGAGCGCGGTTCGAGCACCGCGTCCACGGTGATCCCGAGGACTTCGGCCAGCGCGTCGGAGACCCCCGGTGCGGCCGAGTCGGCATTGGTGTGTGCGGTGAACAGCGACCGTCCGGTCCGGATCAGCGAGTGTACGAGTGCACCCTTGGGCGTGCTGGCGGCCACCGTGTCCACTCCCCGCAGCAGCAGCGGGTGGTGGGCCAGCAGCAGGCCGGCCGGGGGAACGTCGTCGACCACCGCCGGCGTCGCATCGACGGCCACGGTCACCGAGGTCACGACATCATCCGGGTCGCCGCAGACCAGTCCGACGGAGTCCCAAGATTGAGCGAGCCGCGGCGGATAGGCCTCGTCCAGCACCTCGATGACATCGGCTAGGAGCACACTCATTGGTAACTCCTCATGGCGGCTACCAGCAGTGGCCATTCCGGCCGCACCGCGGCCCGCAGGTACCGGTCGTCCAGGCCGACGAAGGTGTCACAGCGTCGAATCGTAATACCGTTGTCCCGCAACATAGTGCGTATCTCAGCGGCATCGTGTCTGCGGAACAACACGAAGGGCGCCTGACCGTCGACTACCTCGGCCCCCGCGGATGCCAGCCCCGCTGCCATCTCGGCGCGCAGTCCCGTGAGGGTCACCGCCTCGGCCGCCATCGCGTCGACCGCCTGCGGGGCACAGCAGGCCTCGATGGCCGTCAGTTGCAGGGTGCCCAGCGGCCAGTGGGCACGCTGAGAGGTCAACCGCGCCAGCAGATCCGGCGCCCCCAGGGCGTAGCCCACCCGCAATCCCGCGAGTGCCCACGTCTTGGTGAGGCTGCGCAGCACCAGCACGTCGGGCAGCGAGTCGCCGGCCAGCGACTCGGGCTCGCCGGGAACCGAATCGGCGAACGCCTCGTCGACCACCAGAATCCGCCCAGGCCGGCGCAGCGCCAGGAGTTCCTCGCGGGTGTGCAGCACCGACGTGGGATTCGTCGGATTGCCGACGACCACCAGGTCGGCGTCCTCCGGCACCGCGCCGTCGTCGGGGAAGCAGCCCCCGAGACGAAACGGCGGCTCGAGCACCACATGGTGCGTCCGCACCCCGGCGGCGCTCAGCGCGATCGCGGGCTCAGTGAACGACGGCGCGATGATCGCCGCTTTGGCGGGGCGCAGGTTGCCCAGTAGCGCGAAACCCTCGGCCGCCCCGGCCAGCGGGAGCACCTCGTCGCGGGCGCGGCCGTGCCGTCGGGCGACGGCGTCCTGCGCCCGGTGGGTGTCCGCGGCGCTCGGGTAGCGCGCCAGGTCCGGGAGTTTCGCCGCGAGCGTCCGGACCAGCCATTCCGGCGGCCGCGGACCCCTGACGTTGACGGCGAAGTCGAGCATTCCGGGCGCGACGTCCTGGTCGCCGTGATACCGCACCGCAGGACTCGCCACCTGAGTCACAGTAGTTGGCGTTGACTCTGCGCTGGTGGTGGTCCCTACTCGTACTTCTCCGCCATGGACGCAGAGTCAACGCGATAATGAATAGGTGATACCCCAGCTGGTGATCTTCGACCTCGACGGAACCCTCACGGACTCGGCGGAGGGAATCGTGGCCAGCTTCCGGCACGCCCTCGACCATGTCGGCGCCCCGTTGCCCGAGGATGCCGACTTGGTGACGCGCATCGTCGGGCCGCCGATGGACGACACCTTCCGGTCGCTGGGTCTGGGCGAGGACACCGAGAAGGCGATCGCGGCCTTCCGTGCCGATTACACCCGCCGCGGCTGGGCGATGAACACGCCGTACGAGGGCATCCCGCCGCTGCTGGCGGACTTGCGTGCCGCCGGCGTGCGGCTGGCGGTGGCCACCTCCAAGCTGGAGCCCACCGCGACGCGCATCCTCGCTCATTTCGGGCTCGATCAGCACTTCGAAGTGGTCGCCGGCGCGGCGCCGGACGGTTCCCGCGAGACCAAGGCCGAGGTGTTGGCCCACGCGCTGGGCCAGCTGGAGCCGCTGCCCCCGCGGGTGCTGATGGTCGGCGACCGCAGCCATGACGTGCACGGCGCGGCCGCCCACGGTATCGACACCGTGGTGGTCGGCTGGGGTTACGGTCGTGACGACGACTTCGCCGAGGGACTCAGCGCCACCACCGGCGTCACGCACGTCGCGACCATGCACGAGCTGCGGAGGGCCCTGGGTGTCTGATCCCGACGAGACACTGCACGTGACGTTCGTCTGCACCGGCAACATCTGCCGCTCGGTGATGGCCGAGAAGATGTTCGCCGACCAGCTGCACAGGCGCGGCCTGGGCGACGCGGTGCGGGTCACCAGTGCGGGGACGGGCGACTGGCATGTCGGCTCGGACGCCG
Organism: uncultured Mycobacterium sp.; assembly: GCA_964653535.1. Taxonomy (GTDB): domain Bacteria; phylum Actinomycetota; class Actinomycetes; order Mycobacteriales; family Mycobacteriaceae; genus Mycobacterium. The sequence goes on from CAZZHX010000111.1 coordinate 6,524, forward strand.
ACGAGCGCGCAACACAGGTCCTGCACGCCCACGGCCATTCCACCGGGCACAATGCGGCGCAGGTCGGCACCGATCACCTGGCGGCCGATCTGGTGGTGGCCATGGCCCGCAACCATCTTCGGATGCTGCGCCACTTGGGCGTCGACGAGGACCGCGTGCGGATGCTGCGCTCGTTCGACCCCCGCTGCGGCGCCCACGCCCCGGACGTGGAGGACCCGTACTACGGCGACGTCGACGACTTTGAGAAGGTGTTCGCGGTCATCGAGGCCGCCCTGCCCGGCTTGCACGACTGGGTCGACGCGCGGCTGGCCCAGTGATGCGCACCGTACTGCGGCACCTGGCATTCCTGCTCCGACCGGGCTGGATCGCGCTGGCGCTGGTGGTCGTCGCCTTCACCTACCTGTGCTTCATGGTGCTCGCGCCCTGGCAACTGGGAAAGCACACCAGGACGTCGCAGGAGAATAGCCAGATCGAGTATTCCCTCAACACCGCTCCGGTCCCGCTGAAAACACTCTTACCGCAGCAGGATTCGACGATTCCGGGGTCGCAGTGGCGCAGGGTGACCGCCACCGGGCACTACCTCGCCGACACCCAGGTGCTGGCCAGGCTGCGGGTGGTCGACTCCGATCCCGCGTTCGAGGTGCTGGTGCCGTTCGTCGTCGACGACGGGCCGACCGTGCTCGTCGACCGCGGCTACGTACGCCCGCTGCAGGGTTCCCAGGTACCGGAGATCCCCCGCGCGCCGCGGGAACCGGTCACCATCACGGCGCGGCTGCGCGACTCCGAGCCCGCCCTCCCGGGCAAGGACCCGTTCGTCGGCGACGCCGCGCAGCAGGTCTACTCGATCAACACCGCGCAGGTGTCGGCGCTGACCAAGGTGCCGCTGGCCGCGCCCTACCTGCAACTGGTGGACCAGCAGCCCGGCGGGCTCGGCGTGCTCGGCGTGCCGGAGCTGGACGCCGGACCGTTCCTGTCCTACGGCATCCAGTGGATCGCTTTCGGCATCCTCGCGCCGATCGGCCTGGGCTACTTCGCGTACTCCGAGATCAAGCTCCGCCGCGGAGAGAGGCGGCGCGCGACGCCGACCACGGACACCGGCACGGCCACCCCCTCCCCCAACGCCGCCACCACCGACGAGCGCTACGGCCGCCGCAGGTAGGCGACCAGGCCGGCGGCCACGCCGGCGAGCACCGCCGCCCCCGCTTGAACCAGCCGCGATAGTGCCACGGCGCGGCGCAGGTCCGCGACCCCCGGGGCCCGGCCGTCCCCCAGCCCGGGCCGGATCTGCACCTCGTGTCTGTAGTGGGTGGGTCCGCCGAGTCGAACGCCCAATGCCCCGGCAAAGGCCGCCTCCACGACGCCGGCGTTGGGGCTGGGATGCCGGGCGGCGTCACGACGCCAGGCGCGCAGCGCGCCCGACGGTGACCCGCCGACGAGCGGCGCCAGCACCGCCACCAGCGCCCCCGTCACCCGCGCGGCGAGGTAGTTGGCCGCGTCGTCCGCCTTCGCTGCAGCACAACCGAATCGGGCGTACCGCGGCGAGCGGTAGCCGATCATCGCATCCAGGGTGTTGATGCCGCGGTAGGCCAGCACCGCCGGCGCACCGCCCGCCGCGGCCCACAACAGCGGCGCCACTTCGGCGTCGGAGGTGTTCTCGGCGACCGATTCCAGGGCCGCCCGCGCCAGCCCGGCGCCGTCCAGTTGGGCCGGGTCGCGCCCGCACAGCGACGGCAGCAGCCGCCGCGCGGCCTCGAGGTCGTCGCGCTCCAGGAGTTCCGACATCGCCAGGCCGGTGCGCGCGAGCGTCGTGCCCCCCAGCGACGCCCAGGTGGCGGCGGCGGTCACCGCGATCGATGCGAGCGGGCCGGCGCGGCCGGCGGCTCGGTGTGCGACCGCGCCGACGACGCCGGCGGCGCCCACCAGAACGGCCACGTGCAGCGCTCCGGCGACCTTGTTGTCGCGGTAGGTCAGTCGCTCCAGTGCGGCGGCCGCGCTCCCGAAGACGGCGACCGGGTGTCCTTCGGCGGGGTCGCCCAGCGCGACGTCAGCCGCGTACCCGACCAGCACGCCGACGGCCCGCGTCCAGTGTGAATTCCACGACGCTCCGACGGTGTGTCGCGTCGCAGGATTCACACTCGGCCACGCTGGTTCAGCGGACGGTCGCGAAAAACGCGCGGACGTCGTCGACGTAGAGCTCCGGCTGCTCGAACGCGGCGAAGTGCCCGCCCCGCGGCATCGTCGTCCAGTGGGTGATGTTGAACACCGGCTCGCACCAGGACCGCGGCGAGGGCAGGATCTCGAAGGGGAAAGATGCGACGCCGGTGGGCAATTCGACGCGTTGCGGGTCTCCCCAGCCGCGGAAGCTCTCCCAATACAGGCGCGCCGACGACGCGCCGGCTCCCGTCACCCAGTAGAGCATCACGTTATCGAGGAGCTCGTCACGGCTCAGCACGTTCTCCGGGTTGCCGTCGCAATCCATCCAGGCGCAGAACTTTTCGACGATCCATGCCATCTGGCCCACCGGCGAATCGACCAGTCCGTAGCCCAGCGTCTGTGGCCGGGTGGATTGCTCCTTGGAGTAGCCGGTGCCCCATTCGCGGTGTTGCGCCAGCGCGGCGAGCGCCTTCTGATCCTCGGGCGTGGGGTTTTTCAGGGAGTCCGGGGTGGGCCGACCGATCGGCATGTTCAGGTGGATGCCCGCGCAGTGGCCCGCGTTATTGCGACCGATCTGAGTGGTGACGGCTGAGCCCCAGTCTCCGCCCTGCGCGCCGTAGCGGCTGTAGCCGAGGCGCAGCATGAGGGTCTCCCAGACCTGCGCGATCTTCTCGACTCCCCAGCCGGTGCGGGTGGGCTTGCCGGAGAACCCGTATCCGGGCAGGGATGGGCAGACGACGTGGAAAGCGTCCGCGGCGCGTCCGGACGGCGGGTTGGTCAGCGGCTCGATCACCTTGTGGAACTCCACAATCGATCCGGGCCAGCCGTGGGTGATCAGCAGCGGGAACGCGTCGTCGTGCGGGGAGCGCTGATGGACGAAATGGATGTCGAGTCCGTCGATCTCGGTGAGGAACTGGTCGAATCGGTTGAGCGCCGCCTCCCGCTCACGCCACCGGTAGTCGTGAGCCCAGTAGTCGGCCAAGGACCGGGTGTAGGCCAGCGGGATGCCTTGGGACCAGTCGTCGACGCACGCCGCTTCCGGCCAGCGGGTGCGCGCCAGGCGGGAGCGCAGATCGTCGAGCACGTCGTCGGGGACCTCGATGCGAAACGGTCTCACGGACTCGCCGTTGCTCACCATTCGTCGTCATCGGGGCGCGCCGGGTGGCCGGGCTGTGCCCCCGACGCCCCGATGACGACGAAAGGTGAGCAACGGCGAGTCCGTGAGAC
>CAZZHX010000112.1:0-9809 GCA_964653535.1 uncultured Mycobacterium sp.
GATCAGTAGCAGGCGCAGCCAGGTCTCCTTGGGCGACTCGGCGCCCGGATCGACCAGGGGGAGGGCCGTGTGCAGCCGGCGCAGTCCCCGCGCGCCCGCATACCGTGTGGCCAACATGCGCACCTCCTCCACCGAGAACGGTCTCGCCCGCATTAGTGCGTCGAGCCGGGCTACGCCCTCGCCAGTGGGCAGTCGGCGGGCCATATCGAACGCCGTCCGTGCGGGTGTGGTCACTGGTAATCCGGCAACGCGGGTGACCTCGTCGGGTTCGAGTCGCTGGTGACGGGTTGCAACACCGACCGGGGGATGAGTGTTGCGCCAGATCAACTCGACCGGTTCGTCGTCATCGATCCACCTCGAGCCGTGCAGCGCCGCCGCGGCCAGCCCCGCTAGGACGCCGCGTCGCTCCGACCACAACCACGCGGCCACCGAACGCGTTCGCAGTGATGGCTCGGTGCCCACCGGAAGGTAGATATCGGGATGAATCGCGCGATACCCGGTGCGCAGCTGATACCGGGTCAGCCTGCGCTCCCGCACGGCCTCGCTGCCCACCACCACGTCGTCGACGTCGGCCATGGAGACATAAGTTGCCACGAACGACCGGCAGTGTGTCGCGACCCATCAACAGGTGTGCGCCGAGACTGAAACCGTGGCCGCACTTCACGGCGTGTCGTGTGCGTCGTTTCAGTGTCGCGGGAAAAGGGGCCCTGAGCTAGGCCCCGGACGGCACCAGCCGCAGGCAGACCGAGTTGATGCAGTAGCGCTGATCCGTCGGCGTCGGGTATCCCTCGCCGTCGAACACGTGACCCAGGTGGCTGTGGCAGGTGGAGCACAGCACCTCAGTCCGCCGGCTGCCCATCGAATTGTCGGGGCGCAGGATCACGGCGTCGGAATTCGCCGGGTCGAAGAACGAGGGCCACCCGCAGTGGGAGTCGAATTTCTCCGTACTGCGGAACAGTTCGGCGCCGCAGGCCCGGCACTCATAGACGCCCTCGGTCTTGGTGTCGGTGTACTCGCCGACGAACGGCGGCTCGGTGCCGGCGCGGCGCAGCACGCGGAACTCTTCCGCGTTGAGCTTCTGCCGCCACTCGTCGTCGGTCAGTTGCAGTTTCGGGTTCATGCCTCCACGTTAGCGCGGTCCGGGTGGGAGTCGGCCCTAGCGTCGGCCCTAGCGTCGAGGTGACGGAAATACAGCACCGTGAACACCACGATCAGCAGCAGCGACCAGCCGTAGGTGATCTTCAGGTACTGCAGCGCCCGGCCGTAGCGCATCCAGTGGTAGGTCAGCCAGATGTCCATCGTCATGAAGCCGTAGATCCCCAGCCACGCCGGCCAGTTACGGATCAGCGACTTGGGCAGCACGACGGTCATCAGGAACGGGAACAGCATCATCGAGTAGTAGCCCTGGGCCAGCGACAGCACCAGCCATGACCACAGCAGCAGCACGCCCGCCGAGTTGGTCATCCAGAAGAGGGTGTCGGTGCCGTGGTAGTGGCGGTGCAGCAGCCAGAGCGCGCCGATCGCCAGCAGCGTGAACAGGATCCGCAGGCACACGATCAGCCACGTGGGCAGGCCGAAATACACGCCGTTGCCCTCGATCGAGCTGTTGAAGTAGTCGCGGGTGCCCAGGATGTAGGGCACCGTGCGGGTGAAGAAGTCCATCGGGTGATTCAGCAAGGGAAACGCGGCCGCGTTGATGACCAGCGGCACCGCGATCGCGGGCACCAGCGCTCGCCACTGACGGTTGAGCAGCGGCAGCAACAGCAACGGCCCGAGCACAGGTTTGAGGGTGAGCGTCAACCCGATCGCCAGGCCGGCCCACCACTGATGGCCGACGTGGCCGTCCAGCAGCCAGCGCAGGAATAGCACCTCCGCCAGCAGGACGCAGCCATTGATATTGGTGAACACCAGAGTGTTGGTGACGCTTTCGGTGCAGAACATGGCCAGTAGCAGGGCCGGCGCGGCCACCGAGGACAGCGTGAAATGGAACATCCGCAGCAGCAGGTACCAGGCGATCAGGATGGCCACGACGTTGATCAGAATGAACGCGTGGCGCGACGGTGTGAAGGCGAGATGCCCGAACGGCGCCATCAGCAGTGTGCCGCCGGGCGGATATAGGTAGTGCGGGTCGACGAAGTCGAAGCGCTCGTTGTAGATCTCCTGACCGCGCCGGAAGCTCAGCGCGGCCCGGTAGACCGGGGTGAAGTCGTCGGTGACGCTGCCGTTGGACGGGAGGACGATGCTGCGATGTAACACCGACATGATGGCCACCGGCCACAACGCCAACCGCACGATGGCCGCGGTGGTTCGGGGTGGGGCAGCTACCGTCACCAGGGCACCGTACCCCGCGCGCCCGGCCCCGAACGGTCAGGCGGGACAGTACGTGTCGGTTGCGGGCAGTGTGCCGCTGCTGAGGTAGCCGATCAGCGGCGGGACCACGCACGGCGAATAGATACCGGCGCCGTGGCCGATGCCCTGCCACATCACCCGCTTGCTCGCCGCGTTGGCGTTGATGATGATGGCCGCCGTCGCGGCGACTCCCTCGGTACCGACGATCGGGTCGTTCTGTACGCCCGCCAGCAGGACGTCCACGGCGAGATTCTTGGGCGGAGGCTGCGCCGACCCGGTCGGCCAGTGCGCGCACTTGACCAAGTTGAGCGCGGCGACGGAGCCGAACTGGGGATACAACTTGCCCCAGGCCACCACGAGTTCGCGCACGCGGTCCGGGGTCGGCCGGCTGATCGCGTCGCCGCAGTAATTGACGAACTGCCCGTCGGAATCAGCCACGGTATCGGCGCGGGCGATCAGAGCGTTCAGCTGGTTGGGGTCGCCGGAGCGGGCGGCGGCCAGTGCGCCGGCCAGGCTGGTGGTCGCCGCGACGCGGCCCCCGGAGGGGTAGCCCAGCGCGACGGCGATGGCGCCGGCCAGAACGGCCACCGACGCCCCTGCGGGCCCCCGGCCGGTGCGGGCGTCGGCCAGCAGCGCGCTGACGGCGCCCTTCGGGTCGGGTCCCAGCGGGCAGTTGACCGCGACGCACTGGGCGGCGAATGCGTCGAGCGCGGCCTGCTGGCCCTTGGCCCGCTGCTCAGCGGCGTCTTCGGCGCTGACACCCAAGGCGATCGGGGAGTCGAGGATCAGCCGCGCAACCCGGTCCGGCCGCGAGGCGGCGTACGTCAGCGCCACCTGCGCCCCGTTGCCGATGCCGACCAGTGCCAGCGCGGGCACGTCCCAGAGACTGCGCAGCCGTTCAATGTCGGAGGCGGCGTGGGAGTTGTCGTACGTCGAGGCGCCCGGTGCGAGGGCGTCGGTGCAGGTGCTGGTGGCGGCGTTAGCGATGTCGGAGAGGCTGGCGACCGGGTCGTCGCCGCCGTGAAACTGCGCTTGGTTACGCATCTCCTGGCGATCGGCGTGGTCGCGGCAGTCGATGGGGCTCGACATCCCGATGCCGCGGCGGTCGACGGCGACGATCGGGTGAGTCGCCAGCACGTCGGCGCCCGCCCCGGCCAGCCACACCGGCAGCTGGATCGAGGACGGCATGTCGGATCCGGTGGTGAACACGAGGGGACCTGCGTCGTGGGGTGTCTGGCTCGAGCGGGCGCGGACCACGCCGATACTCAGGGGCCCCGACCCGTCGTTGACCGGATCGAGGTCGGCATCGTACTTCGCGCAGTCGAGTTGCACGCCGGAGGCGGGGCGGGCCGCCGCGTCGCGGAAAACCTCGGTGGTGCAGTCATGCCACGGCAGGTCGTTCTTGGGTGCCGCAACGGGCGGCGGGCCGGTGGTCGGCTTCGCCGGGGCCGCTCCTTGGGGCCTTGCCCCGGAGTTGGTGGCGAAGCGCGGGTCAGCAGCCAGGCCGGGGACGCAGCCGACCAGGACCGTGCACGCCGCCACCGCGACGGTGACGCACGTGCTCCGCCGACTCATGCCGCCCACAGTAGTCGGGGACGCGCTCAGCCCTTGACATATCGGGTGTAGAGGTAGCCTGCGTCGTCGGTCAGGATGTGGGTGCAGCGCATCCGAGTGAGCACCTGGTCCGGGCCTGACGTGATGCGTCCGGCCGCCCCGCCGACGAGGAAGGGCGCGATCGTCAGGCAGAGTTCGTCGAGCAGGTTGCTGCGGACGAATGAGTCGAGCAGTGTCGGCCCGCCTTCGGTGAGGATGCGGCGCAGTCCGCGCCCGGCGAGGGCCGCTATCATCGCCGCATCGTCGACCCAGCCGGGATCGCCGGCGGAGCAGTCGATCACGTCGCACAGCCCGCCGAGCGTGCGGCGGAGGTCCTTCGCCGCCGCTGTGCAAGTGAGTACCAGCGGCGCCACCTCAGTCCGGTTGAACACAGCCATGTCCCGGTCGAGGCGACCGGATCTGGTGACGATCGCCACCGGCGGGACTTCGTGTTGCCCGCGGTCCTGTCGACGCTGGCGCGCGGCGACACCCAGCTGCGTACCGGAGTAACCCTCGATCCGCACCGTGCCGGCGCCGACCACGATCACATCGGCACATTCGCGCAGCAGGTTGAAGATGAGCCGGTCGCCGGGACCGCCGAGGGGGCCGGTGACCCCTTCGGCGGTGGCGCCGCCGTCCACACTGGCGATGAAGTTGGCGCGCACCCAGGCGTCAGGCTGATCGGGGTAGCCGTAGAGGTCGCGCAGCGCGCTCTCGTCGAGGTCGCCCGCCGAACCCAGCAGTGTCAAATCCGTCTCGGCCATGGGACTGATTGCAACACGTCGCTACAGTTCGGGCATGCGTGGGTCCATGTCCGGCCGGGTGGCTCGCCTGGTGGACCGGCACCCGACGGTGTCGCCGGAGCGGCTCATCGCCCAGTTGACCCCGCCGCCCACGTTCTCCGACGTGAGCTTTGCGACGTATCGTCCCGATCCGGCCGAGCCGACGCAGGCCGCCGCCGTCGCAGCGTGCGAGGACTTCTGCCGCCAGGCCGCGCAGCGACGGGCGGGCCGCAAGAAGCTATTCGGGCAGCGGGTCGTGCTGCCGGGCGTCGGCCTCTATCTCGACGGCGGCTTCGGGGTGGGCAAAACACACTTGCTGGCATCGGCCTACTATCAGCTACCCGGCCCGAATCCCAAGGCGTACGCAACGTTTGGCGAGCTGACCCAGCTCGCGGGTGTGTTCGGCTACGCAGAGTGCATCGATCTGCTCGCCAACTACACGGTGGTGTGCATCGATGAATTCGAACTCGACGACCCGGGCAACACCACGCTGATCTCGCGTCTGCTGTCGTCGCTGATCGAGCGGGGTGTGTCGGTGGCTGCGACGTCGAACACCCTGCCGGAACAACTCGGCGAGGGCCGGTTCGCCGCCCAGGACTTCCTGCGTGAGATCAACACCCTGGCAGCCCTGTTCACCACCGTGCGGATCGAGGGCCCCGACTACCGGCACCGCGGTCTGCCGCCGGCGCCCGAGTCATTGTCCGAGGAGGACGTCACCGCGCACGCCGCGGCGATCGACGGCGCGACGCTGGACGATTTCGATGCGCTGTGCGCGCATCTGGCCACGATGCATCCCTCGCGGTACCTCACCCTCATCGAGGGTGTGACGGCGGTGTGCCTGACGGGCGTGCACTGCATCGAGGATCAGAACGTCGCACTGAGACTGGTGTCGCTGACCGATCGCCTCTACGACGCAGGCATCCCGGTCGTAGCCTCCGGGGCACGGCTGAACGCCATTTTCGGCGACGAGATGCTGGCCGGCGGATTCCGCAAAAAGTACCTGCGGGCCATCTCCCGGTTACTGGCGCTCAGTGCTGCAACTCGCGCACCATGACATAGTCGTTTTCGCACCGGCTTCCCACCTGAAACGTCCTGGTCCCGACGTTCGTGAAGCCGCACTTGGCGTAGAAGCGTTGCGCACGTGGGTTTTTCTGTTCAACACCCAGCCACACACAGCGCGCGCCCCAGTCTGCGGCAGTGGTGAGCGCGTGGTCCATCAGCGCCGCCCCGAGGCCGGATCCGTGGTAGTCGGGCAGCACGTACATCTTGGACAGCTCGACGGCCGGGTGGACGGTGACTGCCCGGTGCACGTCGCTGTCGTCGCCCACGCCCCGCACGAGCATGGCGTAGCCGACGATCCGACTGTCCCGCAATGCGGCGAACAACGCCCGGTCCGGGTCGTTGAGATACTCGGCAAACCGGGCGACGGACAGATTGGCCGCGACGAACGCTGCGATGTTCTCCGGATCCACCGTGGGCGGACAGGCCAGCGGAAACGTCTGCGCGGCAACGGCGGCCAGTTCCGCAGGATCGACCGATTCGGTGGTGGCCGCCCGGATGGTGGTCGCCACGTCTTTCGCCTCCTCGCCGCCCCTATGGGCGCCTTTGGCGATAATCCCACATAGGCTGGTGGCCATGGGTGTCGACCTCGGACCGCTGACGGCGCCCGCCATGGTGGCTACCTGGACGCCGGACCCGGCCGCGATGACGATGATCGCTGTGGTCGCCGGTGCGTATGCGTGGTGCTACCGGCGGGGCGCGCAGCGATCGGCCGGGCCCGCGCAGGCGGCCTGCGTCGCCGCCGGTGTCGCGCTGTGGGTGCTGGCGACGCTCGGTGCGGTCGGCGCCTACGCGTACGTCCTGTTCTGGGTGCGGGCGCTGCAGGTGTTGCTACTGCTCTACGTCGTGCCATTCCTGCTCGCGCTGGGCAAGCCCGTCACCGTCGTGCGTCTCGCTGCGGGCCCGGCCGGGCGCGAGCGCATCGACCGCTTCCTGTCGACGCGCGTCGCCCGGGTGCTGGCGCATCCGGTGACGACGTCGCTGGCGATGCTGGGGGTGCCGTGGCTGCTCTACCTGACGCCCTGGTACAACGCTGCACTGCGCGACGAAGGATGCGGCGCGGCCACCCGAATCCTGCTGGTAGCGGTGGGCTTCGGCTACTTTTATGCCCGACTTCAGGCGGATCCCGTACCCCGCAGGTTCCCGCAGTTGCTCTCGCTGCTGATCACTGTGGCCGAGGCACTCGGCGACGGCGTACTGGGCCTAGTGCTCTGGCAGGGTCCGTTGATCGGGGCGGGCTACTACGCGGGCGTGCATCGGGCGTGGGGACCGGATCGGCGGCTTGACCAGACGATCGGTGCCGGCGTTTTGTGGATCCTCGGCGACCTCATCGGTGTGCCGTTCGTCCTGGTGTTGATGCGCGCGCTGTCCCGCGACGAGAAGGCCAATGCGGTGCGCGTCGACTCCCAGCTGGATGCGGCCCACACCGCCGGGGATGACAGCGCCGCAGCACCGGGGTTGTGGTGGGAGAACGACCCGGATCTGCGCGACCGGTTCCGGCAGCGCTGACGTCGCTACACTGCGCGGGCCTCGATGATGTTGAACCGCGATCCGGTGTCCACCACGCCGACCATCTGAAAACCGGCTGTGTCGAACAGGCGGCGGTACTCGCTCTCAGTGCGTTCGCGGCCGTCGTTGACCACCAGCATCTCCATATCGAGCCATTTGCCGATCGACGCGCCCTCGCCGTCGGGGATGACCGTCTCGACGAGCAACAGCGTGGTGCCGGCCGGCGCGGCCGAGCGCACGTTGTGCAGTATTTGCGTCGCCTCCGCGTCGTCCCAGTCGTGGATGATGTTCTTCAGGATGTAGGCGTCACCCCCGGCCGGAACATGGCCGAAGAACGAGCCTTCGGCAAGCCGAACCCGTTCGGCCACATGGTGTTCCCGCAGCAAGGGCGGCGCACCAGCGATCACCTCGGGGAGGTCGTACAGCACGCCCTGGGCGTCCGGTGCCGAGTTCAGTATCGCGGCCAACAGGCGACCGTGGCCGCCCGCGACATCGACGATCGTGCGGTACCGGGTGAAGTCGTGGGCGCCGACGACGGGTCCGATCGCCATTCCGGACAAGCTGGTCATCGCGTCATTGAAAACCTGCCCGAATTCCGGCTCGGCGCCGAGGAAGTCGAAAAACGGCATGCCGCGAAGTCCCGGAACCACCGATCGGCCCGTTCTGATGGCGTCCGTCAGCAAACTCCAATGCTCGCGGTGCCAACGGGAACCGACGAATCGTGCGCTCGCGGCCATCGAGGCAGGGGCGTCGGAGCGCAACACGTCGGCCGCCGGATTCAGTTCGTAGCGGCCGTCGTCGCGTCGGGCAAAGATGCCGGAGCCGATCAAGGCGCGCAACAGCCTGCCCAGCGCGTCGGCGTCGGCCCCGACCCGTGCGGCCAGGTCGTCGATCGACAGCGGGCCGGCGGCGAGCGCGTCGGCGACGCCCAGGTCGGCGGCGGCGGTGATGCCCTGCGCGATCCACGCGCCGTAAATCATCTGGTTCACGACGTCGGCGTGGGGAGCGGCGGCTGCGCCGGACGGCGCCGGGGATGGAGTCATGGCCGCAGTTTCGCACGGATCGGGGGCCGCCCGCTGAGTGTGGCTACCGGTGGCTAATCGTTCCCGCTGAAGGAGGGCGTCGTGTGCCGCACACAGTCGGGGTAGCTCAGCATGACGCTCGAGGTGAACTGCACGACGTCGTTCATAGGGGCGCCCGTCTTCGCCCGTAGTTGCTGGTTCACCTGGTCTGCCGACTCGCCCAGTTGGAAGAGCCGGCACGTCTCGTGAGCGTTGCGCAGTGCCGCCTGCGGGTTGGCGATCGTGTAGCCCAGGGCCCGCACGGTGTCGAGGAACCGCTGGTCGTTGGCGCTGTCGACACTCGACGGCGTCGGACTCTTCGACGACCGGGTGGGGCCGGTCGAGGTGGCCGGGACTGTGACGGTCGCCGTCGTCGGGGCGGCCTGGACGGTGGCGGTGGGTGATGCCTGGACGGTGACCGTCTTGGTGACCGGCGGTGGCGCGGGTAATTCCAAGACGGAGGTCTGCACGATCACTGTTGCGGGCTGGGCTGCGAGCACCCGACCGTCTCGAGGCGTCACGGTCATGATCAGGCCGCCGATACCGATGAGAAGCGCCAACGCCATCGCTCCGCCCACGACCAGCACGGCCCGACTCCACGCGGAGTCCCAGGGATGGTGGTCGGTAACGACGGTGTCCGCGTCATCCCCGAGCGACCAGGCCAGATCTGAGGCGGATTCGCTCGCCGGCGGAACCCAGGTGGTTTCGGCGTTATCGGCCCCAACTGTGGGCGCCACTGCGTCGTCGTCGTCCATGGTGATTCTCCTGTCCTCCCTCAGTGTGGAACGGGGCACCGACAACCGGCACGACCTACCTCGTGAGGTCCAGGTTGATCTCGGACTTCAATTCCCTGGTGAAGTTCTCCACGCACTGATCGATCAGGGCCCCAAACGAGCCGGGGTCGCCGTAGATGCTGGGAGGGAAGGTGACGGAGCCTACCCAGCGCGCGACCACGTTGCCCTCCTCATCGCGCCTCACCGTCACGGTTGTCGAACCCATATCCGTCCCTTTCATTCGGTTTGTTCGTGCTGCTCCGCGGCGACGGAAATCCTGTGATACTTCGTTACTGCTGAAGCGATGCTGTCACGAAACCGTAAGCCTCCGAGAAATCTATACCGGCCCACTGACAAGTTCGACTGGACCGTGTGGTGCGCGGTGGCGGAGGGGCACAATCCGATCACTATCGGGGCGGTGCGGGCAATGGCAAGGGGCGATTCAGGGTAAGGATTAGTCGGCCCGCGTCGGCCGATGGAGCGGTACATGAGCAATATGGGCCGCTCACAAGTGGCATACGGGCCTGACTGCGCTCAGTGCTGCGTTCGTTGTACCCCGCTCCGCACACGGCGTCGGCTTCGGCGCCCATGAAGGCGGGGATGAACGTCGCCAGCAGCTCGCGCAGCACATCGGGATGGGCGGTGGTGAGTCGTTCGGCCAGCACAGCGGACAGGTCGATATC
>CAZZHX010000113.1:0-9780 GCA_964653535.1 uncultured Mycobacterium sp.
GGCATCTACTGGGCCCGTCGCGGCGCCGAACCGCGCCTGCGCCGCATCGTCACCAGCGAGGTCGAACACCACGCCGTGCTGGACGCGGTGAACTGGCTCGCCGACCACGACGGCGCCGAGGTGACCTGGCTGCCGACCGCACCGGACGGCTCGGTGTCGGCGGCCGCGCTGCGCGAGGCGCTACATCGCCACGACGACGTGGCACTGGTCTCGGTGATGTGGGCCAACAACGAGGTCGGCACCGTCCTTCCGGTCGACGAACTGGCCTCCGTGGCGGCCGACTTCCGCGTCCCCATGCACAGCGACGCCGTCCAGGCGGTGGGGCAGTTACCGGTCGACTTCGCCGCCAGTGGCCTGTCGGCGGTGAGCCTGGCCGCACACAAATTCGGCGGCCCCCCGGGCATGGGTGCGCTGCTGCTGCGCCGGGACGTCGACTGCGTGCCGCTGTCGCACGGCGGTGGACAGGAGCGTGACATCCGCTCCGGCACGCCCGATGTCGCCGGCGCGGTCGGGATGGCGGCCGCGATCCGCATCGCCGTGGACGGCCTCGAGGTGAAAGCCGCCCGGCTGAGGGCGCTGCGCGACCGCCTGGTGGCCGGGGTGCTGGCCGGCATCGACGACGTCACGCTCAACGGGGCCGCCGACCCACGGCGGCTTCCCGGCAACGCGCACTTCACCTTTCGGGGCTGCGAAGGCGACGCCCTGTTGATGTTGCTGGACGCCAACGGGATCGAGTGTTCGACCGGGTCGGCCTGTACCGCCGGCGTCGCCCAGCCGTCGCACGTGCTGATCGCGATGGGCGCTGATGCGGCCAGCGCGCGCGGCTCGCTGCGACTGTCGTTGGGGCACACCAGCGTGGACGCCGACGTCGATGCGGTGCTGCGGGTGCTGCCCGCAGCGGTGGCCCGCGCCCGCGGGGCGGCGCTGGCCGCCGCGGGCGTCACGTGAGGGTCCTGGCCGCCATGAGCGGCGGCGTCGACTCTGCGGTCGCGGCCGCCCGCATGGTCGATGCCGGCCACGACGTGGTCGGGGTGCACCTGGCTCTGTCGGCCGCACCCGGCACGCTGCGCACCGGGTCGCGGGGCTGCTGTTCCAAGGAGGATGCCGCCGACGCGCGCCGGGTGGCCGATGTGCTCGGAATACCCTTTTACGTCTGGGATTTCGCCGAGAGGTTCCAGGCCGACGTGATCGATGATTTCGTGGAGTCGTACGCTCGCGGGGAGACTCCCAACCCGTGCGTGCGATGCAACCAGCGAATCAAGTTCTCGGCGCTGTCCGCCAAGGCCCGCGCGCTGGGCTTCGATGCGGTGGCTACTGGTCACTACGCCCGGCTCTCTGATGGGCGGCTGCGCCGCGCCGTAGACGCGGACAAGGACCAGTCCTACGTGCTGGCCGTGCTCAGCGCCGAACAGCTGCGCCACGCCGTGTTCCCCATCGGCGATACGGCCAAGCCCGCAATCCGCGCGGAGGCCGCCCGGCGCGGCCTCGCGGTCGCCGACAAGCCCGACAGCCACGACATCTGCTTCATTCCGTCGGGCGACACCCGCGCATTCCTCGGCGCGCGCATCGGTGTGCGGCGCGGCGACGTGGTCGCCGCGGACGGCTCCGTGCTGGCGACCCACGACGGGGTGCACGGTTTCACCGTCGGGCAACGCAAGGGTCTGGGCATCGCCGGCCCGGGTCCTGACGGCCTGCCCCGCTACGTCACGGTGATCGACGCCCGGACCGCGACCGTCCGGGTGGGCGGGGCGGACGAGCTCGACGTCTTCGGGCTCGTCGGACGGGATCCGGTCTTCCCCGCGGGAACCGCCCCGGCGGGCCCCCTCGAGTGCGCGGTCCAGGTGCGGGCCCACGGCGACCCGGTGGCCGCCGTCGCCGAACTGGTCGGCGACGAACTGCGCGTGCGGTCGCGGACCGCTCTGCGCGGGGTGGCGGCAGGTCAGACGCTGGTGCTCTATCGGCTCGATCCCGACGGTGACGAGGTGCTCGGCAGCGCCACGATCGACGGCACGTCGCGCTGATCCCGAGCTAGCCGGGCACGTTGGCGGCGATGTTCGTCATGACCGTGTCGGAGACCGACTGCGGGAAGCCGCAGAACGTCACTTCCAGCAGGGCCAGCGACATCACCCGGTAGTCACGTCCGCAGCCGCCGGGGCCCAGGTGCAGCGACGTCGCATCAGCGTTCCAGTCGCCGACCAACGCCTGCCCGGCCGAGCCGTCGGCGCAGTCACCCACGGCGGTCACCAGGGCGCCGAATGCGCGCCGAGAGGTCTCGGTGTCGCGGTAGGTCGCGGCGCCCTCGGAGATGAGGGCGCCGTCCGGCGGATCCTGGAAGGTGATCTTGCGGAACTCCGCGACGTCGGGCCCGAACGTCACCGTCTCGGCGAACAGGAACCGGCACTGCTGCGGCGTGGTACCTGCCAGGGCGTTGATGTCGATCGGGGTGGTGCCGTCCATCGAAGGGATGATGTTCAGGTGCTCGCCGGCGCCGGTGATCGCGCGCATGCGGGGCTGATCGAGCAGGATCGCGTCGACGTCGACTCCGTGCACGGCCTTGCGGCTGGCGCCGAATCCCGGCAGAGCGACGCCGTCCACCACGCGGGTGCAGGCCGCCGTCAGCAACATCGCGCCGCACACCAGCAGCGGCCCCGTCGCTCTCGCCATCATCCGCAACCCTTCTCGGCTCGAAAGTACCCCGCGGAACCTGCATCCGCCGTCACATCGAATACGGTTGGGCCGGTGAATGATGTCGCGCGTCCTTTCGCCCGGGCCAGCGGCATCGGCTCGTGGCCGGGCACGGCGCCTCGGGCGGCCGCCGACGTCGTCGTCGGTGAACTGGCGGGCGCGCTGCCCCACCTGGTGGAACTGCCCGCCCGGGGGGTGGGTGCCGACCTACTGGGCCGCGCCGGCGCGCTGCTGGTCGACGTCGCGATCGATACCGTGCCGCGCGGGTACCGGATTGCGGCCCGGCCCGGCGCCGTGACACGGCGCGCCATCAGTTTCCTCGACGAGGACTGCGACGTCCTCGAGGAAACCTGGGAAATGGCCGGCCTGCGCGGCGGCGGGCGCGTGGTCAAGGTGCAGGCCCCCGGACCGATCACCCTGGCGGCCGGCCTCGAATTGGCAAATGGCCACCGGGCGATCACCGACGCAGGCGCGGTGCGCGACTTGGCGGCGTCGCTGGCCGAGGGGGTCGCCGCACACCGGGCGGCGTTGGCCCGCCGCCTCGATGCCACGGTGGTGGTGCAGTTCGACGAACCGTCGCTGCCGACGGCGCTGGCCGGGCGGTTGACTCCGGTGACGACCCTGAGCCCCGTCGGCCGGCTTGACGAGGCGGTGGCGACGGCGCTGCTCGACGTCTGCGTCGCGGCGGTGAGCCCTCTCCCCGTGCTGCTGCACTGCTGCGCCCCCGAACTTCCCTGGAACGTGTTGCAGCGCAGTACGATCAGTGCGCTCTCCTTGGATGCGAGTACGTTGCAGGCGGCCGATCTGGATAGCATCGCCGCATTCGTCGAGTCGGGTCGCACCGTCATGCTCGGTGTGATTCCCGCCAGCGCCCCAGAGAGCAGGCCGTCCGCCGAAGAGATGGCCCGCGCGGTCGTCGCGGTGACCGACCGGCTGGGATTCGGACGAGCGGCGCTGCGGGACCGCATCGGCGTCACGCCGGTATGCGGTCTGGCCGATGCGACCACGCAGTGGGCCCGCACCGCGATCGAACTCGCCCGCGCAGCCGCCGACGCGTTCGCCGAGGATCCCGACGCCATCTGAGGTGCGCCGAGATTGCCGCGATGGTTGTGCCCTGGGCCCATCGGACGACCACCACGGCAATCTCGGCGGGCGGGCGCTAGCCTGCCAGGGTGCGTTCCGCAGAAGCTGGTGAGGTGCCGCCCAGGGTGCGGCGCCAGTGGCAGGAACTGGCAAGCGAGGTCCGCGAACACCAGTTCCGCTACTACATCAAGGACGCGCCGATCATCTCCGACGCCGATTTCGACACGATGTTTAACGCTCTGCTCGCGCTCGAGGAGCGCTACCAGGGACTGCGGGTTCCCGATTCGCCGACGCAACTCGTCGGCGGCGCCGGATTCGCCACCGAGTTCACCGCGGCGGAACACCTCGAGCGGATGCTGAGCCTCGACGACGTCTTCGACCGCGACGAACTTGGCGCCTGGAGCAACCGCGTGGAAAACGAGATCGGCTCCGACCCCTACTATCTGTGCGAGCTCAAGATCGACGGGGTGGCGCTGTCGCTGGAATACCGCGACGGCCACCTGCAGCGCGCCGCCACCCGCGGCGACGGCCGCGTCGGCGAGGACGTGACCCTCAACGCCCGCACCATCGACGACGTGCCCGAACGGCTCTCGGGCAGCGACGAGTTCCCGCTGCCCACCGTGCTCGAGGTGCGCGGCGAGGTGTTCTTCCTGCTCGCCGACTTCGCGGCGCTCAACGCCAGCCTCGTCGAGGACGGTAAGGCGCCGTTCGCCAATCCGCGCAACAGCGCTGCCGGATCGCTGCGGCAGAAGAACCCGGCCGTTACCGCCCGGCGCAAGCTGCGCATGATCTGCCACGGCATCGGCCACATTGAAGGCTTCGCGCCCAAGACCCTGCACCAGGCCTACACCGCGTTGCACGCCTGGGGACTGCCCGTGTCCGGGCACACAACGCGGGTGCGCGGCCTGGAAGCCGTCGGGGACCGGATCACCTACTGGGGTGAGCACCGCTATGACGTCGAGCACGAAATCGACGGCGTGGTGGTCAAAGTGGATGATTTTTCGCTACAACGGCGGCTGGGCACGACGTCGCGGGCGCCGCGCTGGGCCGTCGCCTACAAGTATCCGCCCCAGGAAGCGCAGACGACGCTGCTCGACATCCGGGTGAACGTCGGGCGCACCGGCCGCGTGACGCCGTTCGCCTTCATGACACCGGTGACGGTGGCGGGGTCGACGGTCGGGCTGGCGACCCTGCACAACGCCGGTGAGGTCAAGCGCAAGGGCGTCCTGATCGGTGACACCGTCATGATCCGCAAAGCCGGCGACGTGATCCCAGAGGTCCTCGGCCCCGTCGTCGACCTCCGCGATGGCACCGAGCGCGAATTCATCATGCCCACAACGTGTCCCGAGTGCGGAACCCCGCTCGCTCCGGCGAAGGAGGGGGACGCCGACATCCGCTGCCCCAACGCCCGGTCCTGTCCGGCCCAGTTGCGGGAGCGGGTTTTTCACGTCGCCGGGCGCGGCGCGCTGGACATCGAGGGGCTCGGGTACGAGGCCGCCAGCGCTCTGCTGCAGGCCGGGGCGATCGACGACGAGGGCGACCTGTTCACTCTCACCGAAGACGATCTGCTGCGCACCGACCTGTTCCGCACGAAGGCCGGGGCGTTGTCGGCCAACGGCACACGCCTACTGGCCAACCTCGACAAAGCCAAGGTCGCGCCACTGTGGCGGGTGCTGGTCGCGTTGTCGATCCGGCACGTCGGGCCGACGGCCGCCCGCGCCCTGGCCACTGCGTTTGGCGATCTGGACGCCATCGTCGCGGCATCGACCGAGGAACTGGCCACGGTCGACGGCGTGGGGACCACCATCGCCGCCGCACTCACCGAGTGGTTCACCGTCGACTGGCATCGCGCCATCGTCGACAAGTGGCGGTCGGCCGGGGTGCGGACGGCCGACGAGCGCGACGCGAGCGTGCCGCGATTCCTGGAGGGCCTGACGATTGTGGTCACCGGTTCCCTGGCCGGGTTCTCCCGCGACGCCGCCAAGGAGGCGATCATCGCGCGCGGCGGCAAGGCCGCGGGCTCGGTGTCGAAGAAGACCGACTACGTCGTCGCCGGCGAGGCGCCCGGGTCGAAATACGACAAGGCCGTCGAACTGGGTGTGCCGATTCTCGACGAGGACGGCTTCCGCCGTCTGCTCGCGGACGGGCCGCCCGCGCAGGCGGACCCGGGGTAGTTCAGCGGCTCAGCGCAGCATCGTCGTCACGATGCCCGCGAGATAGCCCAGCCGGGCGACCTCCGAGGGCCGGAATTCGGGGCCCGACCGGCCGAGCACCACCGCGGTGTGCGGGTCGCCCAACGGTGCCGCGGCCATCGTCGTGTCCATGTCGCGCCACGCCTGCGGCACCCAGTCGCCGGCGTTGTCCAGCGTTACCGCGCGGTCAAGGGGAAGCCACGGGGCCGACGCCGCCGTGGTCTCCGGGGCGCCCGGGCTGGCGGCGAGGCGCGCAAGGTGTCCGTCCGAACTGCGCAGCACCGTGCACCAGCTCACGCGTAGCACCCGCGGGGACTCGGCGACCAGTACCTGCAGCCGCGACGAGTTGTCGGTGGCCGCCGCGACACGGTCGAGCAGCTCTAACTCGCGGTGCGCTTCGAGCAGCCCGGTGTGAGGCCGGACGCTGTCCACCCGGACACCGGGCAGGGCCTCGGCGGCGGTGATCAGCCGGTCGGGCATGGCACCGGCAGGCAGGTCGACGACCAGGTCGTCGATCGCGTGCCCCGCGCTGCGCTCCACCACGTCCAGCGACAGAATGTCGGCGCCCACCGCCCCGAGCGCGACCGCCAGCGCACCCAGGCTGCCCGGACGGTCGAGCAGCGAAACGCGCAACAGGTACGACGGCACGGCCAACACTGTCGCACAGCGCCGCCCCGGCGTCATGTCAGCTGGACGGGCTCGTCGCCCCGCCCACCGGGCGAGCGTGACGCTGGTTTCACGCCCGGCGACGAGCGTGCGGGCAGTTTCACGCTCGCACCTTCGGCCGGGATAGGCTTCTCCCTCGTGTCCCAGATCTCTCGCGACGAGGTGGCGCATCTGGCCCGCCTGTCCCGGCTGGCGCTGACCGACAGCGAACTCGACAGCTTCGCCGCGCAGCTCGGCGCGATCCTGACCCACGTCAGCCAGGTTCAGGCGGTTGACACCACCGGTGTGGAAGCCACCGACAACCCGCTGCGTGCCGTCAACGTCACCCGCGCCGACGAGCCGGCGACGTCCCTGACACAGGAGGAGGCGCTGGCCTCAGCGCCCGCGGCGGTCGACGGCCGATTCGCCGTACCGCAGATCCTGGGTGACCCCGAGTGACCGAGCTCATACGGTTCGACGCGGCGACCCTGGCCGCCCGGATCGCCGCGGGGGAAGTGTCCTCCACCGAGGTGACCCGCGCGTGCCTTGACCAGATCGCGGCCACCGACGAGCGATACCACGCCTTCCTGCACGTGGCCGCCGACGCGGCGCTGGCGGCCGCCGCCGCCACCGACAGAGAGATTGCCGCGCGGCGGGCCGCCGGCGAGCCGCTGCCGTCGGCGCTGGCCGGGGTTCCGTTGGCACTCAAGGACGTTTTCACCACCACGGACATGCCGACCACCTGCGGATCCAAGATCCTCGAGGGATGGCGGTCACCGTATGACGCGACGCTGACGACGCGGCTGCGCGCCGCCGGCATCCCGATCCTGGGTAAGACCAACATGGACGAGTTCGCGATGGGCTCGTCCACGGAGAACTCCGCCTTCGGTCCCACCCGCAACCCATGGGACGTCGACCGGGTGCCCGGCGGGTCGGGCGGGGGCAGCGCGGCGGCCCTGGCCGCGTTCCAGGCGCCGCTGGCCATTGGGTCGGACACCGGGGGCTCGATCCGCCAGCCGGCCGCGCTGACCGCGACCGTCGGCGTCAAGCCCACCTACGGCACGGTGTCCCGCTACGGGCTGGTGGCGTGCGCGTCGTCGCTGGATCAGGGCGGCCCGTGCGCGCGCACGGTCCTCGACACCGCGTTACTGCACCAGGTGATCGCCGGGTACGACGCCCGCGATTCGACATCGGTGACGGCCGATATCCCCGACGTCGCCGCCGCCGCGCGGGCCGGAGCGGTGGGCGACTTGCGCGGTGTGCGCGTTGGGGTGGTCACACAGTTGCGCGGCGAGGGCTACCAGCCCGGGGTGCTGGCGTCATTCGAGGCCGCCGTCGAGCGGCTGACGTCCTTGGGTGCGGAGGTGAGCGAGGTCGACTGCCCGCACTTCGAATATGCGTTGGCCGCCTACTACTTGATCCTGCCCTCGGAGGTGTCCAGCAACCTGGCGCGCTTCGATGCGATGCGCTTCGGGCTGCGGGTCGGCGACGACGGCACGCACAGCGCCGAGGAGGTGATGGCGCTCACCCGGGCCGCCGGATTCGGACCGGAGGTCAAGCGGCGCAGCATGATCGGCACCTACGCGCTGTCCGCCGGGTACTACGACGCCTACTACAACCAGGCGCAGAAGGTGCGGACGCTGATCGCCCGCGACCTCGATCACGCCTACGAATCCGTGGACGTCGTGGTGTCGCCCACGACCCCGACCACTGCGTTCCCGCTGGGCGAGAAGGTCGATGACCCGCTGGCGATGTACCTGTTCGATCTGTGCACGCTGCCGTTGAACCTGGCGGGCCACTGCGGCATGTCGGTTCCTTCGGGGCTGTCCCCGGACGACAACCTCCCGGTGGGCCTGCAGATCATGGCGCCCGCGATGGCCGACGACCGCCTCTATCGGGTGGGCGCCGCCTACGAGGCGGCCCGCGGGCCGCTTCCGTCCGCCCCCCTTTAACCGGGCGGGGCCGGGCGCTACTTCCAGAAGCTGTTCATGGGCTGGGCGTACATGTCGTTGTACGTCAGCGGGGCCAAGGCCCCCGGTGTGGGACTCAGGGATTGCTCAATGGTGGCCGCGAGGCCGTACTCGTTGTAGTAGCTGTTCGTGACGAAGTGGCCGGACCGCATATTCCCTTGCGTCACGGCGCCCTGGTTCGGGATGACGACCATCGGGACATTGTTGCCCTGGTTGCCGATGCCCAGTGACAGGTTGTTGTAGTCCTCGTCCCAGGTGACGATGATGACGTCCTTCTGGTTCGGGTCGTTCCAGGTGGGCGAGCTTTGAATGGTGGACACCTGTTGCTGGACGAACCGGTCGCTGGCCGGGATGTTGTACTGGTGCGTCGTGAGTTGGCTGGCAACGAAGCGGGTGGCTCCGATGGGGGTGTTGATCGGGCCTTCCCCGTTGTTGGATTCGTTGGCGGCTATCCATGCGAATTGTGGTGCGGTGGAGGGGTTCTGCAGATTCGGGCCCAACTGCGTCAGCGGCAGCAGGTGCGCCTGCTGGTAGGCGGGGGTGTTGTTGTAGACGTAGCTGAAGGTCGCGAAGGGTAACTGGTCGGAGGCGTAGTCGCCCGACGAGGTGATGGCGCCCGGGTAGGGCATGCTCTGTGCGTAGCCCGCCCAGGTGACGCCGCTGGAGTCCATTTCCTGCATGAGGTTGGGTGCGTTGATGGAGTTCGGTGGCGGGTTGTACATGATCCCGTAGTCCGATCCGCCCAGGATCCGGAAGTAGTTGGGGTCGCTCGGGTGGCTGAGCGCATGGTAGTTGTTCGCGTACCCGTAGGTGTTGATCAGCGCGTTGGTGTACGGCGCGTTGGGGCTGCCGACGATGTCGCCGGTGCCGTGGTTCTCCATGTAGATCAGGAATACGTGATCGAGGTGGCCGACGTTGGACGGCGGCGGGGTCAGCGGCGCCGGATGGAGGCTGTGATCGCCGACGGTGAACGACAGGTTGTCGGCGTACGCGTCGTTGTAGTTGCCCAGAATGGGGTTGCGGTCGGTAAAGGTGGTGGTCACCACCGCCGACGTGGTGCCCACCGGGATGGTGCCGGAGATCTCGCGTCGCTGGAACCCGGTGACACCGAGGCGATCGGCCACCGTGACCGGCCCGATGGTGCCGGTGCCCAGAACGGTTCCGGTGGAGTTGAGGAAGTTGACCTGAACGGTGCTCCGCGACGG
>CAZZHX010000114.1:0-9760 GCA_964653535.1 uncultured Mycobacterium sp.
CGGGCGAACTGACCAGCGGCGACCCACTCCGCGCGCCCGCAGCGCCGACCCAGGCGCTCGAGCTCCTGCGGATCCACCCCGCGTTCGGCGCAGCGAGCCAGCAGGTTTCGTAGTTCAGTGACGAATCCGGCCGCGCTCAGGGCGGGCCGCAGATGCGTCGGCCACGCGACGGCCGCGTGCGGCCCGTCCGCGAGGTCACCGGCCAGCAGCTCGCGAATGATCGCGTCCTGTTCGGCTCCGGTGACCAACCGAGGGGGCGCACTGCCCGCCCGCTCAGCAGACCTTCCC
Source organism: uncultured Mycobacterium sp. (assembly GCA_964653535.1). Taxonomy (GTDB): domain Bacteria; phylum Actinomycetota; class Actinomycetes; order Mycobacteriales; family Mycobacteriaceae; genus Mycobacterium. The sequence goes on from CAZZHX010000114.1 coordinate 289, forward strand.
AGCACCGCGTAGGCGTAGCCGTGCACAGTGCGCACCAACGGCTCGCGGACGGCCGCGGGGCCCGCGCAAGGCGGACGCGCCTGCAGCAGCGCCATTGTCAGGGCGTTGCGCGCGTTCGCCCCGATGCGACCCGAACCGGTCAGCAGCAGCACCGATTCGGGGTCGGTTCCCGAGCGGATCCGGGCGACCGCGGCGTCGACCAGCAGGCTGCTCTTCCCGGTGCCCGGACCGCCCAGGACGCGCACCAGGCCGCGCGCCCCGGGGGCCAGCAGGGCGCGCGGCTCGTCGTTCCAGGTGCAGGACATGGCGACATACAACCACCGGGGTCTGACATCTTCGCCGGCCTCGGATTCCGCGCCCCCGGCCGACGACTCTTAGGCTGACGGTGACAACGCAGGCAGCCTGGCGAGAAGGAGGTCCGGATCGTGGCGGCCGCCGATCTTCACGTCCACCGCTACGGCCCCGACGGGCCGCGCCGGGTGCTCGCGCTCCACGGACTGACGGGCCACGGGCAGCGGTGGCGGCACCTCGCGGACCATCTGCCCGAAATCGCCGTTGCCGCACCCGATCTACTCGGACACGGCCGGTCATCGTGGGCGGCCCCGTGGACCATCGATGCCAACGTGTCGGCGTTGGCTGCCCTGCTGGACGAGGAGGGCGCCACGCGGGTGCTGGTGGTGGGCCACTCCTTCGGCGGTGGCCTGGCCATGCACCTGGCCGCCGCACGCCCGGACCTGGTGGCGGGTTTGCTGCTGCTCGACCCGGCGGTCGGCCTGGACGGCGGCTGGATGCGCGACATCGCCGAGGCGATGCTGTCGTCCCCCGACTACGCGGACGCCGAGGAGGCGCGCAGGGAGAAGGCGCTGGGCTCCTGGGCAGACGTGGACATCGCGGTGCTCGACGCCGAAATCGACGAGCACCTGGTCAGGCTGCCGAACGGGCGATACGGCTGGCGCGTCAGCGTGCCGGCGGCGATGTCGTACTGGAGCGAACTAGCCCGCGAGATCGTGCTGCCGCCGGCCGGGACGGTGACGACGCTGGTGCGGGCGAAGCAGACCTCGCCGCCATACGTCAGCGACGGACTCGTCACCGGACTGCGGGAGCGCCTGGGATCGGATTTCACGCTCCTGGATTTCGACTGCAACCACATGGTTCCCTATAGCGAGCCCGAACGGGTGGCAGCACTGGCTCGCGGACTGTTGGAAGCCCCCTGACTGTGGCTGCGGTGACCGACGACCAGGTCGAGCGGGTGCGTTCCCTGGTCGCTGCGATCCCGCCGGGCCGAGTCGCCACCTATGGCGACATCGCCTCTGCAGCAGAGCTTTCCAGCCCCCGGATCGTCGGTTGGATCATGCGAACGGACTCCTCGGACCTGCCCTGGCACCGCGTGATCACGGCATCCGGGCGGCCCGCGCGACACCTCACCGCACGGCAGTTGGAGTTGCTGCGCGCCGAGGGCGTTCTTGTGCTCGCCGGCAAGGTGGCGCTGGGCGAGATCCGCTACGAGTTCGCGAACCGCAGCTAAAGGATCAGCCGGACCAGAGCGGCCGTGCGCGCCAGCCCCGGGAAGGAATCGGCGGTCGAACGCGGGTGTAGCGCGTGGACCGAAAGACGAAAAATCAATGCGCGCAGGATCATCTGGGGCCATTCCGGCAGCGCGCTCCAGCGTTCGAGCAGCCCGTCGTCGGCCTCACCCCATGACAGGGCATCCACGACGACCACACCCGCGGCCCACGACGCGGGCCGCCAGTAGGGCGTGATGTCGGTGATGCCTGGCGCTGCGCTACCCACGAAAAGGACGGTGCCGCACAGATCCCCGTGCACCAACTGACTGGCGCTCCTGGTCGGCGTGCGCAACCCGGCGAGCTGGTTGACGAGCTCGACCGAGCGCGCACCCTCAGCCGATGACGGAGCGGTCTGCACGCCCGGCGGTACCGAGTAAAACGGCCGTTCCTCCCACGCGGCGCGGTCGGCGGCGATGAAGACGTCGACCTCCCCCCAGGCCGGGGAGGGCCCCTGGGTGAGGAACCGGGGCCTCTCCAGCTGGCCCGTCGCCTCGTGCAGCCGCACCGCCGCCGAGACGACTTCGTCGTACCTGGGCTCCGGAACGCCGGCGACGAAGGTATCCGCCCGCCACCCGGAAGCCACGTAGCGCCCGTCGGTCGAGCGCACCGGGCGGGCCAGCCGGACGCCGTCCACGAAGAGCGTCTCACGCACCTTGGCGGACCAGGCCGCGCGCGCGTGGTCGGCCACAGCCGACAACACGACTTCCCCGCAGCGCCAGCCGCCCTCCCAGCCCGGACCCAACGCCACGGGCTCCACGCCGGTGATGCCGAACGCCGTTCGCACATGCTCAGGCGGTGGCTCGACGTTCACATGCGTAGCGTAGTGGAGCGCAAGGGCCGAATCGGGTCAGTAGATCACCATGTCGGGCTGCACCTGTTCGGCCCAGGCGACGATCCCGCCGAGCACATGCACGGCATTGGGAAATCCGGCCTGCCTCACCGCCTCCAGCGCCCGGGCCGAGCGCACTCCGGTCTTGCAGTACAGCACCAGCATCCGGTCATGGGGCAGCTGCGCCAAACCCTCACCTGAGTTGATGAGCGGCATCGGGATGAGCCGGGCGCCGTCGATGTGGACGATGTCGAATTCCACGGGCTCGCGAACGTCGATCAGCGCAAGCTTCTCGCCGGAGTCCAGCAACGCGCGCAGCTCCCGAGGGCTGATGGTGGGGCCACCGGACGCCCGCGCCGCGTCATCGGGCCCGACGCCGCAGAGTTGCCCGTAGTCGACCAGCTCGGTGACCCGTGGGCTGGAAGGGTCCTTGCGGATCGCGATCGTGCGGTAGGTCATCTGCAGCGCGTCGTAGATCATCAGCCGGCCGAGCAGGGGTTCGCCGATCCCGGTGATGAGCTTGATCGCCTCGGTGCCCATCACTGAGGCGATGGAGGCGCAGACAATCCCCAGCACCCCGGCCTCGGCGCACGACGGCACCGAGCCGGACGGGGGCGGCTCCGGGTACAGGTCGCGGTAGTTGAGGCCGCGGCCGCCGGGGGCGTCCTCCCAGAACACCGAGACTTGGCCCTCGAACCGGTAGATCGACCCCCACACGCAGGGCTTTCCCGCCAGCGTCGCGGCGTCGTTGACGAGATACCGGGTGGCGAAGTTGTCGCTGCCGTCGATGACGAGGTCGTAATGCCCGAACAGCTCGACGGCGTTGTCGGCGTCGAGCCGGAACTCGTGCGATCGCACATCGACCAGCGGATTGATCGCCGCGATCGAGTCGCGCGCCGACCGAACTTTCGAACGTCCGACATCGCCGACTCCATGGATGATCTGCCGCTGCAGGTTGGATTCCTCGACCACGTCGAAGTCGACGATGCCGATCGTGCCGACGCCCGCCGCGGCGAGGTACAGCAGCGCCGGCGACCCGAGGCCGCCCGCTCCGATCACCAAGACCCGGGCGTTCTTGAGCCGCCTCTGGCCGTCGGGACCCACCTCGGGGAGGGTCAGGTGGCGGCTGTAGCGGGTCACCTCGTCGCGGGTCAGCCCGGCTGCCGGCTCGACCAGTGGCGGGAGTGACGTCTGGGGCGGGGACACCGAATTCTCGCTTCCTCGGGGCCGCGTCAGGCGATCGGATACGGCCAGGGGTTGAACCGGCAGGTCTTCCCGTCGGCCTTTATGACGTCGGGCTCGAACTTGGCGGCGTCGTCGTTGGACGTGGAGAACGTCTGCTGCATCATCACCGGCGCGAGGCCTCCCTGCTGATCGCAGGCCTCATGGCGCACGTATCCGATGGCGTGCCCCACCTCGTGATTGACCAGGTACTGCCGGTAGGAACCGATATCGCCTTCGAACGGGACGGCCCCGCGCACCCAGCGCGCCTCGTTGATGAACACCCGAGCCTGCCGGTCCGCCCCGTACACCGGGTTGTAGCAGGACGTCTCCAGCCGGAACTCGTAGCCGCACCCCTCACGCACCGTCACCGGGGACGCCAGCGAGATCCGGAAGTCGGGCTTCCCCCCGTTGTCCGCGTCGACACGGATGAACGCGAACTGCGGATTGTGGGTCCAGCCCTTGGGGTTGGCGAGCGTCTGGTCGACCATCTCGGCGAAGGCGTTGTCGCCGCCGAACATCGCGGGGTCGAGACCGTTTTCGACCTCGACGGTGTAGTGGAACACCCGGGAGGAGCCCTTGCCGAACTGCGGGGTGGTGCCGGGCACGACGTGCCACGTCTTGTCACCCGCCTCGGTGAAGGGGCCGCCGTCCGGAAGCGTCCCAGCCGGCAGGTTCGCGTCGAACGCGGCGAGCCCACGCGGCGGGGCGTCGATGATCGCGGTGCCCGGCGCGCCGGCGTACGGCGGGGCCCCCATGGAGTCGCCGCCCGACGGCGACCGGAAACCGGTGCCGGTCACGGTCTGGTAGACCACCACCACGGTGAGCGCCACCAGGAAGGGCAACGCATACGCGCGCCACCCGTACGTGGAGAGGAACCGACCGACCCGCGTCTGCTTGCGCGACCGGCGGGGCCGGTTCCGGTTGGCCCGGATCCGCCCCGAATCTCCCCCGATCGGGTCGCGCAGGGCGCGCAACGGCTCACGCGACGGGTCATGCGGCATCAGCATCCGACCGTCGTCGCGCACAGGCGGCTCCGACGTCATTCGCCCAGGATGGCATAGCTTGCGCGGCCACCGCTCCTGGCGCGCCCAGACGCGCCGAGCGGTCAGGGACAGCCGCGAGTAGTAATGTCGTTGCGGCCAGCGCGAGCACGAGCGCGGCGACACACGCGACCATGACACAGACGGGAATCGATGAGCGACCTGGCCAAGACGGCGGCACGGCGCGCCGTCAGATCGGCCGACCGCGCTCGGCCGGAAAACTCTGCGGAGGCCAAGAACCGGCGCGGCAATCGACTCCCCCGGGATGAGCGCCGAGGCCAGTTGCTCGTCGTCGCCAGCGACGTCTTTGTCGAACGCGGCTACCACGCGGCCGGCATGGACGAGATCGCTGAGCGGGCCGGTGTGAGCAAACCCGTTCTGTATCAACACTTTTCCAGCAAGCTGGACCTGTACTTGGCGGTGCTGGCCCGGCATGGGGAAAACCTGGTCTCGGGCGTGCAGCAGGCATTGAGCGCCACCACCGACAACCGCCGCCGGCTGCACGCGGCGGTGCAGGCATTCTTCGACTTCATCGAGCACGACAGCCAGGGCTACCGGCTGATCTTCGAGAACGACTACGTGACCGAGCCCGAGGTCGCCGCGCAGGTGCGAGTCGCCACCGAATCGTGCACCGATGCGGTGTTCGACCTGATCAGCGCGGACTCCGGGTTGGATCCCCACCGCGCCCGGATGGTCGCGGTCGGCCTGGTCGGGATCAGCGTCGACTGCGCCCGGTTTTGGCTGGACTCCGACCGGCCGATCTCCAAGGCAGACGCCGTCGAGGGCACCGTGCAATTCGCCTGGGGCGGGCTGTCACACGTCCCGCTTACCCGCCCTTAGCCGCCTTCCCTGCGGCCCGCGCCTCTTCCGCGCCGACGCCGAAGCCGACCTTGCGTGAGTCGGGGGCACCGATCTCGACGTAGGCGATCTTGGCGGTATCGACATGGAAGCGACGGCCCTTATCGTCGCTGAGGCTCAGCAGGCCGGAGCCCTGGCCGAGCGCCGTGGTCACGAGTTTCTCGACTTCAGCCGGTGTTTGCGCACTGGCGATGACCAGCTCGCGCGGACTGTGCGTGATCCCGATCTTGACCTCCACGGTCACCCCTTCCCATTGGCCCCATTGGCGCGTGCCGACCTGCGTGACCTGTCACGAGCAGGCTAGTGGACGCGGCGGCCGCACACTTCCGTCGGCCCCGGGCTGACGGCGGTTGCGGCAGCATAACGATTCGCTTCCGGCTGGATTTCCCCCCGCGCTCGTCGCGCGCGCCGTGTTGTCACACGCATAACCTCGGCACCATGGGTACCACGCTGCGCCCCCTCGACGGGGCCCGCCACGATCGCGGCGAACAGAGCTACGGGAGGGCTTGGTCCGAAACCGACGCCACCGGGGCTGGCTACGGCTACGGCTACGGCTACGGCCACGGAGACGAGTACGACGACGACTACGAGTACGACGACCTCGCCTGGCCCAAGGACCGACGCTGGCGGCCTGCCACCGCGGTCATGGGTGCCGTGGTGGCCCTGGGGGCGATCGCGACCGCCGTGATCATCAACAGCGGCGACAGCGCGTCGACCAAGGCTACGGTCGGCGCTCCCGCTCCTCGGACGGCGACGTCCATGACCGCGACGCCGACGGCGACCCACGCGCCCGACGCGTCGCCGAGCCCGTCGAACCCATCCAGCTCGGCCCGGCTCGCACCCCAGTTGCCGGTCGAGACGTTCTCCAGGGTCACCACGCCCAATGCCGCGCCGGCGCTCGCGCCCCCCGGCGCCGCTGCGCCGGCGCCCCCGCTCAATCCGCGCACCGTCTTCTACTCGGTGGCCGGATCCAAGCAAATGCTGGACCTGGTGAACGTCACCTACACCGACGCGCGGGGCTACACCGCGACCGATTTCAACGTCTCGCTGCCGTGGTCGCGGGTGATCGTGCTGAATCCCAACGTGCAATCCGTGTCGGTGGTCGCGAACAGTTTCTACGCCCGACTCAACTGCTCGGTGGTCAATGCCGCAGGTCAGACCGTAGTGGCGTCCACCACTAACACCAACCAGGCGACCTGCACGCGCTGATCGGCTCAGGCCAGCCCGAGTTCGTGCATGCGTCGGTCGTGAGTCTGCTGCACCCGGTCGAAGAACGCCGTGAGGTGACCCAGCCCGCCGGCACCCCACACGAGCAGATCGACAAGCTCGTCGTGGTCGGCCAGCACGTACTGGGTTTGGGTGATCGCCTCACCCAGTAGGCGACGCGACCACAGCGCCAGGCGGCTGCGCTGCTTGCCGCTGGCGGTCACCGCGGCGCGCACTTCGGCGACGACGAACTGGGAATGCCCGGTTTCCGCCAGCGCCGCCCGCACCACGTCAGCGACCTCGTCGGGCAGTCCGTCGGCGATCTCCAGGTATAGGTCAGCGGCCAGGGCGTCGGCAACGTATGTCTTCACCAGGGCCTCCAGCCAGGTGCTCGGCATCGTCAGCCGGTGGTAGTTCTCGAGCACGGACACGTACTTCGACATGGCCGCCACCACGTCGACACCGCGGCGGTCCAGGGCGTCGCGCAGCAGGGCGTAGTGGCCCATCTCGGCGGCGGCCATATTCGCCATCGAGATACGGCCACGCAGGTCGGGCGCCATCCGCGCCTCGTCCGTGAGCCGGTAGAACGCGGCGATCTCGCCGTAGGCCAGCACCGCGAACAATTCGTTGACGCCCGGGTGATCGGCCGACAGCCGTGGGGCCGGTGACTGCTCCACCCGGTCGCCGGAGGAGGGCTCGCAGGTGGGCCGGGTCATGCCAATACTCTAGGGCGGCACAGCCAGCCGTGCATGGGGGTCGGCTGTCGGCCAGCTATGCTGGGGGTCGGTACAGGCGCATGGCCGGTACCCGTGAAATGTGCGTGCACCTGCTGGGCCCGCTGCTCGGCGACGTATTCGGAGTCGGAACTCGTGCGCGCGTGACGCGACAGAACACCAACGACACACCGAATACCGTCACCGAAAGGCTGCAGCACCGCGTATGACCGCACCGACAAGCACCACCGACCCCACTGAGCCCACCGAGATCATCGAGGCCACCGAGGCCACCGAGGCCACTCACCCCGGCCCACCCATGTCGTTCGCCGACCTCGGCATCCGCGACGAAATCGTGCGCGCCCTGGCCGAACAGGGCATCAAGAGCCCCTTCGCCATCCAGGAACTGACCATGCCGCTGGCGTTGACCGGCGACGACGTCATAGGTCAGGCCCGCACCGGCATGGGTAAGACCCTCGCTTTCGGTGCGCCGTTGCTGAACCGCATCACCTCCGGAGTCGGGGTGCCAGAGCTCAACGGCGCCCCCCGCGCCCTGGTCGTGGTGCCCACCCGCGAGCTGTGCCTTCAGGTCACCGAGGACCTCGCGGCCGCGGCGAAGTACCTGATTGCCGACGGTGGTCCCGGAGAAGCGCGGCCCCTGTCCGTCGTCGCGATCTACGGCGGGCGCCCCTACGAGCCCCAGATCGAGGCGCTGCAGGCCGGCGCCGACGTGGTGGTGGGCACCCCCGGCCGCCTGCTCGACCTGGCCCAGCAGCGCCACCTGCAGCTGGGTGGGCTGTCGGTCCTGGTGCTCGACGAGGCCGACGAGATGCTGGATCTCGGCTTCCTGCCCGACATCGAGCGCATCCTTCGGCAGATCCCCGAGACCCGGCAGTCCATGCTCTTCTCGGCGACCATGCCGGGTCCGATCATCACGCTCGCGCGCACCTTCATGAACCAGCCCACGCACATCCGGGCGGAGGCGCCGCACTCGGCCGCCACGCACGACACCACCGAGCAGTTCGTCTACCGGGCGCACGCGCTGGACAAGGTGGAGCTGGTCAGCCGCGTGCTGCAGGCCGCGGGCCGGGGCGCCACCATGATCTTCACCCGCACCAAGCGCACCGCGCAGAAGGTCGCCGACGACCTGGCCGAGCGCGGCTTCAAGGTCGGCGCCGTGCACGGCGACCTGGGGCAGATCGCGCGCGAGAAGGCCCTCGCGGCGTTCCGCACCGGCGACGTGGACGTCCTGGTCGCCACCGACGTGGCCGCCCGCGGCATCGACATCGACGACGTCACCCACGTCATCAACTACCAGATCCCCGAGGACGAGATGGCCTACGTCCACCGGATCGGCCGGACCGGGCGCGCCGGCAAGACCGGTGTCGCGGTGACGCTGGTGGACTGGGACGAGCTGCCCCGGTGGACGATGATCGACAAGGCGCTCGGCTTGGACTCCCCCCATCCGGCCGAAACCTACTCCAATTCGCCACACCTCTACGAGGAGCTCGGCATTCCCGCCGAGGCCCGAGGCACCATCGGCTCGCCCCGTACGTCGCCGGTCAAGCGCCGCGAATCCCGCGGCGACACGGGGTCTTCGGGGTCTTCGGGTTCTTCGGGTTCTTCGGGTTCTTCGGGTTCTTCGGGTTCTTCGGGGTCGGGCGCACCGCGGAACTCGGCACGTTCGGGGCGTCGCCGCACCCGTGGCGGCCAGCCCGCCAGCGGACACCCCGACGGTAACGCGGCCACATCCAACGACTCCGCCGCGGAGGCGCCCGCCGGCGCCTCGTCCGGCAACCCCGGGTCCAGCCGGCGCCGCCGGCGGCGCCGCAATCCATCGGAGTCCCCGGCGGCGTCGGTGGGGGCGATCGCCACGCCCGCCGCCACGCCCGCCGACTAAGGCGCACGCGCCGACGGATGGTCAAACCCGAGCGCCGGACCAGAGGCGATGTTCTGGGCGCCGCGGCTATCGCGGTCGTCGTCGCCCTGGCCGCGGCGCTGATCTGGTGGACATCCGACGCCCGCGCCACCGTCAGC
>CAZZHX010000115.1:0-9757 GCA_964653535.1 uncultured Mycobacterium sp.
GTTGAACAGCCGTTCGGCGAGCGCGACGTGTCCCGGACCGAAGTGCTTGGGAAATCGCCGCCCGAGCCGGTCGAACAGCTGCATGCCGAACCGGCGCCCGATCGTGTAGCCGATGGAGTCGCCGACCACGGCGCCGATCACCGCTGCGACGCCCACCCCGATCGGATTAACGGGCAGGTCGTGCTGCGAGGACATCAACGCCGCAGTGACCAGAACGATCTCGCCGGGAAGGGGAACACCCAGGCTCTCGACGCCGACGACACCACCGACCACCAGGTACACCGCGAGCGGGGGGATCGACTGCAGCAGCGCCTCCACGTCCATGTGTCAAGGATGCCCGACGAGCGGTGAGGGTGCGCCACATGGTCGGCGTCGTTACGGAGGGCGCGCCGGCGAAGGCAGTAGAGTCCGCGCATGCCCATTCTCGATCGGCGCACCATGTTGTGCGTCGTCGCCGGGGGAGTGCTGGCGGCGCTGACGCGGGGGCCGGAGACCGCCGGGCCACCCGTCCACCGGAGCATGCCCGTGGTGCCGCTGGCACCGGGCGTGGTCGGCTCGCGCCTTCACCGGCCGCTGGTGCCGGGTGTCGGCGTCCTGACCCGACTGCCCGGGGATGGCAACCGGATCGCGCTCACCGTCGACGACGGTGCGAGCACCTCCGTCGTGGCGGCCTTCGCGCAGTTCGCCAAGGACAGCGGCACCCGGCTCACTTTTTTCGTCAACGGCGCCAACAACTCCTGGTCGGCCAACGCACCGGTGCTGCGCCCGATGGTCGATTCGGGCCAGGTTCAAATGGCGAACCACACGTGGTCGCACCCCTACCTCAACCGCATCAGCCACCGCGCGGTCGCCGATCAGATTCACCGCAATGCCGAGTTCCTCAGGAAGACCTACGGCACGGACGGCCGCCCGTTCTTCCGCCCCCCGTATGGTGTGCACAACGCCGATACTGACCGGATCGCCGCCGACCACGGCTATCGCGCGATCGCCATGTGGAGCGGGGACGTCGGCGATTCGCTGCCAGAAACCGCGGCGAAGCTCATGTCTCGCGCGACGTCCTCGTTTCAGCCCGGCCGGATCGTCCTGATGCATGCCAACCAGGCGCCCATCACGCATTGCTACGGCCATTTGCTCGATCTCATCCGGAGCCGCGCGCTGCAAACCGTCACCCTCAAAGAGGTGTTCGGATGAGGCCGGGGGGTGGCTTCGGTGTCCGCAGTGTCGTCAAAAACTGCAGTTTGAGACGCAAGAACTCAATGTCCCCTGTAGTTGCGGACCACAAAGCGATGCTGTAAGAACAAAAGGCCCTGATTGTCACTACGCGCCGGTAACATCAGGTTGTACGACGCCTCACCCCCAAGCTGCGGCGGTCCCGGAGACTCACCCCCCGTCCGGGACCGCCGCTTCTCATCTGCGGTCACGGTCGCCGGGTGCGGCTCACCGCTGGCGTACCGTAGCGCGGATGAGCGCCGTCAGCGCGTCGGATCTCGCGGCGTTGCCGCTGTTCGCGGAGATTTCCGCACGTGATCTCGCCACGCTGGCCGCCGGCCTGGAGCCAATGCGCGCCGCGGCCGGCGAGGTCCTGACGCGGCAGGGCGAGCAGGCGGAGTCGTTCGCCGTCATCGCCTCCGGCGCGGTCCAGATCCAGCACGTCGGGCCGGACGGTGAGGTCGCGACCGTCGAGTTGGCCGCGGGGATGGTCGTCGGTGAAATCGCGTTGCTGCGGCGCTCGCCCCGCACCGCGACCGTGATCGCCACAGACGCCGTACTGGGCTACCGTGGCGGCACCGCGGCGTTCGACCGCATGCTGGCCATCCCGGCCGTCGCCGACCGGATGCTCCGCACCGCGCGCCAGCGGTTGGCCACCTTCCTCACCCCCATACCGGTGCAGACCAGCGACGGCGCTGAATTGTTGCTGCGACCTGTCCTGCCCGGTGACGCCGAGCGGTTCACCGGCAGCGGGTCCTTCTCCCGCGAGACGCTGTACCGCCGCTACCAGGGCGCCACCCCGTCGGCCGCGGGGCTGGTCTACCTGTTCGAGGTCGACTACGTCGACCACTTCGTGTGGGTCGCCGTTGCCGGCCCGGACGGTCCGGTGGTCGCCGACGCGCGCTTCATCCGCGACCGGGATGACCCCGCCTCGGCCGAGGTCGCGCTCACCGTCGCAGACGCCTATCAGGGTCGGGGAATCGGGACCTTGTTACTCGACGCGTTGGCGGTGGCGGCCCGCGTGGACGGCGTCGGACGGTTCCACGCCCGGGTGCTCGCCGAAAATCCGGGCGCTCGCGCGTTGGGGGACAAAATGGATCTCCAGTGGGAGCGTGACGAGCCGGGCGTGGTCACTACATCGTGGGAGGTGCCCGAGGCTGGGGATCTGTCGGTTCCGCAGGGGGTGCGCCGGCAGATCGAACGGGTCGCGCACCAGGTGATCCACGCGTTCGGCTGACGCGGTGGTGCCGCAGATCAGCAGATCGACGACCGACAGGGCTCGTCACCACGGCAACAGGCGCCGTGACGTAAGCCTCTGACGGGCCCGGCCCGGGTGTTGGTAGTTTTCCAGCATGGCTCCACCGCCGGACGACGAGCCGCAGGGTCGCCGGATCTGGCTGCCGAGCCCGCCGGACGTCCTCGGCCTTGGCAACGCCGTCAAACCGTTCACGAGCACCGGTCGCTACGTGGCTAAGTCGTGGCGGGAATACCGCGACAACGAGCCGGGGGGGCTCCCGCTGGCCCGGCCCACCGTGGCCCTGGCGGCACAGGCTTTCCGCGACGAGGTCGTCTTGATGGGTCTGAGGGCGCGCCGCCCGGTCAGCCGACCTCAAGTGTTCGAGCGCATCACCGCCGAGGTGACCGCCGGACTTCGGTTCTACGGCGAGAAGGGATGGCTCGACAGCCCGAAGCGGTTCTTCGCCGCGCCGCCGCCGCTGTCGGACGTCACGGTCCACAAAGTCAAGGGAAATAAGCACTCCCTGCATCGCATCGTCTTTGACAGCGGGTACCAGCCGCGGCCGGGCGAGCCCGGCGCGCAGCGGTGGATGGGGTACTCCGCCAACGATCACGAGTACGCCTTGTTGCTGCGCCATCCGGAGCCGCGGCCCTGGCTGGTGTGTGTGCACGGGACGGAAATGGGCCGTGCTGCAATGGATCTCGCCATTTTCCGCGCGTGGCATCTGCACGAGGACCTGGGCCTCAACGTCGTGATGCCGGTGCTGCCGATGCACGGCCCGCGCGCCCGCGGCCTGCCGAAGGGCGCGGTATTCCCGGGCGAGGACGTGCTGGACGACGTGCACGCCACCGCGCAGGCGGTGTGGGACGTCCGGCGGCTCTTGTCGTGGATACGGGCTCAGGAACCGGAGTCGCAGATCGGGTTATACGGCCTGTCGCTGGGCGGGTACATCACCGCGCTGGTCGCGAGCCTCGAACGCGGTCTCGCCTGCGCCATTCTCGGTGTCCCGGTCGCCGACCTGGTAGGGCTACTGGGCCGGCACTCCGGGCTCGGGCACGACGATCCCCGCATGCACACCATGGAATTGGCCGAGCCGATCGGGCGGATGACCTCGCCGCTGTCGCTTGCGCCGCTGGTCGCGAAGCGGGGCCGTTTCATTTACGCCGGCGTCGCCGACCGCGTCGTGCATCCCCGCCAACAGGTGATCCGCCTGTGGCAGCACTGGGGCAAGCCCGAAATCGTCTGGTATTCCGGTGGGCACACCGGATTCTTCCGCGCCCGGCCGGTGCAGCGGTTCGTCGAGGCCGCGCTGGCGCAGTCCGGGCTGTTGGAGGGGGCCTCGCCGCCCAGCGAACGCCCGGCCTGAGTGCCCGGAGGACCATCCATGAAGCCGCTGTTCAGGTTGCGGGTCGCGGAAGGCCCAACGGCCCTAGCGCCGTTGGCGGAGCCGATCTACCTTCGGCCCTAGTCAAGTGCCGGACACATCGCCTCGGGGATCGGGGGGCCGAAGGAGGTGTGACGTGCGCGACGCCATCTCGGTGGGGCGCTTCGCTGGATCTCCGGTGCGTCTCCACTGGAGCGTGCTGGTCGTCCTGTGGTTGTTCGCATGGAGCCTGGCGAGTTCGTTGCCCGGTCTTGTCGAGGGCTACTCGGCAGTGACCTACTGGCTGGCCGGGGTGTGCGGCGCGCTGGTGCTGTTGGCGTCGCTGCTGGCCCATGAGCTCGCGCACGTCGTCGTCGCCCACCGCTCAGGAATCGCCGTAGTGGACATCACACTGTGGCTGGTCGGCGGCATGACGAACCTCGGTGGCGAGCCGGCAACCCCCAAAGCGGCCTTCCGGATCGCAATCGCGGGGCCCGTCGCCAATCTGGTGTTGGCGGCGGCGTTCGGTGGGCTGTTCGTGGCGCTAGATATCGTCGGGGCCGCCCCGATCGTGGTTGGCGTCGTGTACTGGCTGGGAGTCACCAACCTGCTGATGGGACTGTTCAATCTGTTGCCCGGCGCCCCGCTGGACGGCGGCCGGGCGTTGCGGGCCCGTCTGTGGCGTCGGCGCGGCGACATCGTTCGCGCCGGTATCGGCGCCGCCCACACCGGACAGGTGCTGGCCGTTGTCGTGATCGTGTCGGGATTGGCCGAGTTCGCGGCGGGCAGACTCATCGGCGGTGTCTGGCTGGAGTTCATCGGCTGGTTCATCTTCGCCGCCAGCCGCGAGGAACAACACCGGATCACCACCCAGGCGGCCTTCGCAGGGGTGCGGGTGGCCGACGTGATGACAACCCGGCCGCACATCGCCCCCGGGTGGATCACCGTCGACGACTTCATCCAGCGATACGTGCTGCGTAGCCGTCATTCGGCCTACCCGGTCACCGACCAGGACGGTTCGATCATGGGCCTGGTCACGCTGAACCAGCTGCGCGACATCGCGCCGGGCCGACGCGCCGCCACCCGCGTCGGCGACGTCGCACTGCCCCTCAAGACGCTGGCGACCGCGGCCCCGCAGGAGCCGCTGACAGCGCTGCTGCAGCGTATGTCGGCGGCCCGGCGGCGCGCCCGGGCCCTAGTGTTCGAGGGCGGGCAACTGGTCGGCATCGTGACGCAACACGACCTGGTGCGGCTCATCGAGGCCCACAAGCTCACCGGCGTGGCGACCCGGTGAAGGTGCCGCCCTGCGGGGACGGCGGGTGAAGGCCGGACCGGCGTTCACCGTTGCCGTCACCTTCGTTTGGCTGGGCATGGTGCTCGCCATCTCGTTTCTCGAAGCTCCGCTGAAGTTCCGCGCGCCCCATGTGACCCTGCCGATCGGGCTCGGCATCGGACGCCTGGTGTTTCGCGCGCTCAACACGGTGGAGGCCTGTTTCGCGATCCTCCTCGTGGCGATCATGCTGGCAGTTCCGACACCCGCGTGGGTGTTCATCGCGGTGTCCGCCGCCGTCGCCGCGCTGGCCGTCCAAGTGATCGCGGTGCGCCCCCGGTTGACGCGCCGCTCCGACGCGGTGCTCGCGGGGGCGGACGGGCCACGCTCGCGAGCCCACTACGCCTACGTCGGGCTGGAAGTCGTCAAGGTGGCGGCGTTGCTGGCGGCGGGAGTCCTGCTGTTGGCCGGCTGACCCGGACCCGAGGGTCGAGCGTCACACCCCGCGCAGGTAGCGCCGGGCGATCACGCGCTGGGCGACCGTCGCCAGCGGCCCGCCGGCTCTGCTCCACCACGTCGCAGGCCGCGAGAACGCCGACACCTCGGCGAACACCGCATCGGTGACGGGATCGCGGCGCACAATGAAGCGTTCCTCGCCGGACTCGGGGTGGCCCGGCAGCGTGCCGTAACCGAATCCGCGGATGTCGGGCTCGTCGACGACGTAGACCACCCGGCACGGCGCGGGTAGGAAGCCGATGCGCACGATCACGACGGTGCCGACGACGGCGACCTCCGAGCTGGCCCACACTCGCAGGCCCGCGCCGCGCTGCATACCCCAGTGCATCACCGCGTCGGCGGCCCGCTCGAAACGCTGACGACCCGAACCGATCTGACGCTCCACGCGCTGGTGTCCATACCCCGCGGGGAGCCGGCCGGACGCGGTCGCCCCCACCTCCGGATAGGTCAGCGGGAGTTCCTCGAGCGCTGCCAGGTCCACCCGCCCAGCTTGCCACGCCGCGGCACGGGGCCGCGTCTGGCGTACGGTCTTCCACGTGACCGCACGAAACTCGAAAACTGTTGCTGACGCCTCGGGAACGTTCACCCTCGGTGGCGACCTGACCGTCAACCGGCTCGGGTTCGGCGCCATGCGCCTGACCGGCAAGGGGGTGTGGGGCGAGCCCGCCGACCGCGGCGAATGCGTTCGGGTGCTGCGGCGCGCGGTCGACCTCGGCGTGAACTTCATCGACACCGCCGACTCCTACGGGCCCTACGTCTCCGAGGAGATCATCCGCGAGGCGCTGCACCCCTACGACGGGCTGGTGATCGCGACGAAGGCTGGGCTGCTGCGCACCGGGCCGGATGTCTGGGTGCCGCTGGGCAACCCGAGCTACCTGCGCCAGGAGTGCGAGATGAGCCTGCGCCGCCTGGGCGTGGAGACCATCGACCTGTTCCAGCTGCACCGCATCGATCCGAACTTCCCGCTCGCCGATCAGGTGGGGGAGCTGCTGGCACTCAAGAACGAGGGCAAGATCCGCCACATCGGCCTGTCCGAGATCGACGTCGACCAGCTCACGGCCGCCCAGCAGACCGCCCAGATCGCCTCGGTGCAGAACCTGTACAACCTGGCGTCCCGCGGGGCCGAGCAGCTGCTGGAGGCGGCGACCAGCCAGGGTATCGGCTTCATCCCGTGGTTCCCGCTGGCCGCCGGGCCGCTGGCCGCCCCCGACGGGCCGCTGCAGCTCGTCGCAACCAACCACCGGGCGACGCCGTCGCAGCTGGCGCTGGCCTGGCTGCTCAAACGCTCCCCGGTGATGCTGCCGATCCCGGGCACGTCCAGCGTCGCGCACCTGGAGGAGAACGTCGCCGCCGCCGCGATCGCGCTGGGCGACGACGAGTTCGAGGTCCTCTCGATCGCGGGATCCCAGCGGACGGTCTGACCGGTGGTCAGCGACCAGACGCAACACCCGGGCGGCGGGTTCAACCCACCCGAACCGACCACCGGCGGTGGTCCCGACTACGGCCGCTTCATCGACGCCGTGCGCGCGCTGCAGAACCACGCCCGCGCCGTGAACGCTCCGGACGGGGTGATTACCGAGGCCGCCGACCTGCTGGAGAAGGCATCAGCGCTGCTGAGCCCGTTCGACGCCAACGAGTGGGAGTCGCCATCGGGGCGCCGCATGGACCTGCCGCAGCGCGGCAACATCCTCACGATCCCGATGTCGGCCCGCAAGGGTGACGACGGCCGCATCCACGGGTGGGCGCGGTTCGCCCGGTTCCATCTGGGACGCAACGGCGCCGTTCACGGCGGCTGCCTGGGCATGCTGTTCGATTCGGTGCTCGGGCTGACGTCCGCGGTGCTCACCGGCGGCCCCTACCAGCGCACCGCCTACCTCAAGATCGACTACCGCCACGTCGTCCCGATCGACACCGAACTGCAGTTCGACGCCGGGGTCGACCGTGTGGACGGGCGCAAGATCTTCGTGTCGGGCCGGCTGAGTGACGGCGACACCCTGCTCGCCGAGGCCGACGCGTTGTTCGTGCGGCTCAAGCCTGGCCAGCCCTGAAGCGGGCCCACCCCGATACCATGGCAGCGGTCAGCTAGTTGCCCAAGCGTTGGAGTACCACCCGATGAGCGCCCCCGACCCGATCCGGGTTCCTGCCGGCACGACCGCGGCCGCCGCCGTGGGTGAGGCGGGGCTGCCGCGGCGGGGTTCGCCGGACGCGGTCGTGGTGGTGCGCGATGGCGGGGGCGCGCTGCGCGATCTGAGCTGGGCTCCCGCCGCCGACGCCGAGGTGCTCCCGGTGGCGGCCAATACCGATGAGGGCCGCAGCGTCATCCGCCACTCGGCCGCGCACGTGTTGGCTCAGGCGGTCCAGGGTCTTTTCCCGCACGCCAAGTTGGGCATCGGGCCGCCCATTACCGACGGCTTTTACTACGACTTCGACGTGCCCGAGCCGTTCACTCCGGAGGACCTGTCGGCGCTGGAGAAACGGATGCGCCAGATCGTCAAGGACGGGCAGCTCTTCGATCGCCGCGTCTACGAATCCCAGGACCAGGCGCGCGCCGAACTCGCGGACGAGCCCTACAAGCTCGAACTCGTCGACGACAAGTCCGGCTCGACCGCGGACCTCACCGAAATCATGGAGGTCGGCGGGGACGAACTGACCGCGTACGACAACCTCAACCCCCGCACCCACGAACGGCTCTGGGGTGACCTGTGCCGGGGGCCGCACATCCCCACCACCCGGCACATCCCGGCGTTCAAGCTGACCCGAAGCTCGGCGGCTTACTGGCGCGGTGACCAGAAGAACGCCAGCCTGCAACGCATATACGGCACCGCGTGGGAGTCGCAGGAGGCGCTCGACCGCCACCTCGAGCTGATCGAGGAGGCCCAGCGCCGCGACCACCGCAGGTTGGGCGTCGAGCTGGACCTGTTCAGCTTCCCCGACGAAATCGGTTCCGGCTTGCCGGTTTTCCATCCGAAGGGTGGAATCGTGCGCGCCGAACTGGAGGACTATTCGCGGCGCAAGCACGCCGCGGCCGGATACCAGTTCGTCAACACCCCGCACATCACCAAGGAGCAGTTGTACATCACCTCGGGCCACCTCGAATGGTACGCCGACGGGATGTTCCCGCCGATGCACATCGATGCGGAGTACAACGACGACGGCACGGTCCGCAAGCCCGGGCAGGACTACTACCTCAAGCCCATGAACTGCCCGATGCACCACTTGATCTACCGGTCCCGCGGCCGCTCGTATCGGGAACTCCCCCTGCGGCTCTTCGAGTTCGGCAGCGTCTACCGGTATGAGAAGTCGGGCGTGGTGCACGGGCTGACCCGGGTGCGCGGCATGACACAGGACGACGCGCACATCTACTGCGCGCCTGAGCAGATGCGAGACGAACTGGCCTCGCTGTTGCAGTTCGTGCTCGACCTGCTGGCCGACTACGGGCTCAACGATTTCTACCTGGAGCTGTCCACAAAAGATCCCGACAAGTACGTGGGCTCCGACGAGGCGTGGGAGGAAGCGACCGAGGTACTGCGCGAGGTCGCCGAAAGTTCCGGTCTGCAACTGGTTCCCGACCCATGCGGTGCGGCGTTCTACGGTCCGAAGATCTCTGTACAGGTCAAGGACGCACTCGGCCGCAGTTGGCAGATGTCGACCATCCAGCTCGACTTCAACATGCCGCAGCGGTTCGATCTGGAGTACACGGCCGGCGACGGTTCGCGGCAGCGGCCGGTGCTGATCCACCGTGCGCTGTTCGGGTCGATCGAGCGGTTCTTCGGAATCCTGACCGAACACTATGCAGGGGCGTTCCCGGCGTGGCTCGCCCCCGTCCAAGTGGTCGGCATCCCGGTCGCCGACGAGCACGTGGCCTACCTGGAAAGCGTTGCCGAGCAGCTTAAATCGCTCGGTATACGCGTCGAGGTGGACTCCAGCGACGACAGGATGGCTAAGAAGATCGTTAACCATACCGCGCAGAAGGTGCCGTTCATGCTGCTGGCCGGCGACCGCGACGTGCTGGCCGGCGCGGTCAGTTTTCGATTCGGTGACCGTTCGCAGATCAATGGCGTACCCCGCGACATCGCGGTCGACACGATCGTCCGATGGATCGGTGACCGTGAAAACGAGATTCCGAGAGCCGAACTCGTCACGGTGGCGCCAGGTGACTGAT
>CAZZHX010000116.1:0-2190 GCA_964653535.1 uncultured Mycobacterium sp.
GAGCGCGATCCGCAGACACCGATGAGCGTCGTGGGGGCCAGCATCGTCGGCGGCGACACTGTCGAGCACGGCCTGTGGGTGGCGTTTTGGTTCTTCCTCGCCCAGCTGAACCTAGTTCTGGGTGCGATCAACCTGGTGCCACTGCTGCCCTTCGACGGCGGCCACATCGCCGTCGCGGTGTTCGAGAAGATCCGCAACCTCGTCCGCTCGACCCGCGGGAAGGTCGCGGCGGCGCCCGTCGACTACGAGAAGCTGATGCGCCCGACCTATCTGGTGCTGGCCCTGGTGGTCGGCTACATGCTGCTGACCGTGACCGCGGACCTGGTCAACCCGATCCGGCTCTTCCAGTGACAACTCAGCGAACGACCAACCGAAGGAATCGATGACGGTGTCTGTTGGCCTGGGCATGCCGGAACCTCCGGCGGCCACGCTCGCCCCCCGGCGCGTCACGCGCCAGCTCATGGTCCGCGACGTGGGCGTCGGCAGCGATTACCCGATCTCGGTGCAGTCGATGTGCACCACCAAGACTCACGACGTCAACGCAACGTTGCAGCAGATCGCCGAGCTGACCGCGTCGGGCTGCGACATCGTGCGGGTGGCTTGTCCGCGTCAGGAAGACGCCGACGCGCTGGCCACGATCGCTTCGAAGAGCCAGATCCCGGTGATCGCCGACATCCACTTCCAGCCGCGCTACATCTTCGCGGCCATCGACGCCGGCTGCGCGGCGGTGCGGGTGAACCCGGGCAACATCAAGGAGTTCGACGGCCGGGTGGGCGAGGTCGCCAAGGCGGCCGCCGCGGCCGGCATCCCGATCCGCATCGGCGTCAACGCCGGATCGCTGGACGCCCGGTTCCTGGAGAAGTACGGCAAGGCCACCCCCGAGGCGCTCGTCGAGTCGGCGCTGTGGGAGGCGTCGCTGTTCGAGGAACACGGGTTCGGCAACATCAAAATTAGCGTCAAGCACAACGACCCCGTGGTGATGGTCGCCGCCTACGAGATGCTGGCGGCCCGCTGCGACTACCCGCTGCACCTCGGGGTGACCGAGGCCGGGCCGGCATTCCAGGGCACCATCAAGTCCGCGGTGGCCTTCGGCGCGCTGCTGTCCAAGGGCATCGGCGACACCATCCGCGTGTCGCTGTCGGCGCCGCCCGTCGAGGAGGTCAAGGTCGGCAACCAGATCCTGGCGTCGCTGAACCTGCGGCCGCGCACGCTGGAGATCGTGTCGTGCCCGTCGTGTGGGCGCGCCCAGGTCGACGTCTACACCCTGGCCAACGAGGTCTCCGCCGGCCTCGAAGGGCTCGACGTGCCGCTGCGGGTCGCGGTGATGGGCTGCGTCGTCAACGGCCCGGGCGAGGCCCGCGAGGCCGATCTCGGTGTCGCGTCCGGAAACGGCAAGGGGCAGATCTTTGTTCGCGGCGAGGTGATCAAGACCGTGCCCGAATCGAAGATCGTCGAGACGCTCATCGAGGAGGCCCTGCGGCTGGCCGAGGACATGCGCACAGAAGCGAGCGGATCGCCCACGGTGACCGTAAGCTAAAGAGGCGCCAGCGCCCTGTCATCAACCGGTTTCCCCGGTTCGCACCACGGAGAGTTCGTCCGATGTCGGCTCCACCCCTGTTCCGCCTCGCCGGCGACCGGCGGGTGTCGGTGGTGCGCGACGCGCCCGCGGTGTGGCGGGTGTTCGGTGACGACCCGGTGGGCTCCTGCATGGTCGCGGCTCGGGTCGCCGACTACGGCATCGACCCCGCCGCGATGGGCGGGGAACTGTGGACCCGCCGCGGTGCGCACGAATCGCTGTGCTTCGCCGGAGCGAACCTCATCCCGCTGCGCGGCGCCCGGGAGGATCTCAACGCCTTCGCCGACGAGGCGATGAGCGTGCGGCGGCGCTGTTCGTCGCTGGTCGGCAGGACCGAACTGGTAATGCCGATGTGGGAGCGCCTCGAGGCGGCCTGGGGCCCGGCGCGCGACGTCCGCGACACCCAACCGCTGATGGCGCTGTCGCGGCACCCGAACTGCGACATCGACCCCGGCGTGCGCCAGGTGCGTCCCGACGAGCTCGACGCGTACCTGGTGGCGGCCGTCGACATGTTCATCGGCGAAGTGGGCGTCGATCCGCGGCTCGGCGACGGTGGGCGCGGCTACCGCCGGCGGGTGGCCAGCCTGATCGCGGCCGGCCGCGCCCACCGTCGC
>CAZZHX010000116.1:2200-9729 GCA_964653535.1 uncultured Mycobacterium sp.
GGTCATCTTCAAGGCCGAGGTGGGTTCGCAGTCGCCGGGGGTCGGTCAGATCCAGGGCGTCTGGGTGCATCCGGAGCGGCGCGGCCAGGGCCTGGGCACCGGCGGCACCGCGACGGTTGCCGCCGTGATCGTCGGCAGCGGTCGCACCGCGAGCCTCTACGTCAACGGCTTCAACGCTGTCGCCCGCGCGGCCTACGCCCGGGTCGGCTTCGCCGAGATCGGAACGTTCGCCACGATCCTGCTCGACTGAGAGGGGCCGGGTCCCGCGGGCGTAACGCAGCGGCGATCCTGGGCCCCGATTCCCGCCGTGGCGTTACGCACGCGGGCGCATCACGAGCTCGAGTCACGGTGTGTCGGAGCTCGAGTTCACCTCGCGGTTCCTACCATGAGCACCAATGGTCACTAAAGCATCACCAGCCCCTCTAGCCTCTTTTGTCTCACTGGCCTCGATCCTGCTGGTCACGGGAGCGCTGGGCCTGGCGGGCTGCACCCCGCGGCCGGACGGCCCGGGCCCGGCGGCCGAGAAGTTCTTCGGCGCCTTGTCGATCGGGGACACCGCGACGGCCGCTCAGCTCAGCGACAACCCCAATGAGGCCCGCGAGGCCCTCAACGCGGCTTGGGCGGGACTGCAGTCCAAGCACCTGGATGCGCAGATCCTCAACGCCCAGTACGCCGAGGACACCGGGACCATCCACTATCGCTTCACCTGGCACCTGCCCAAGGACCGGATGTGGATCTACGACGGCCAGCTGCGCATGGCGCGCAACGAGGGCCGCTGGGAGGTGCGGTGGGCCGCCAATGGGCTGCACCCCAAGCTGGGGGAGCACCAGACGTTCGCGTTGCGGTCCGACCCGCCCCGGCGGGCGTCGGTGAACGAACTCGGCGGCAGCGACGTCCTGTCCCCGGGCTACCGGTATCACTACACGCTGGATGCCGCCGCGGCCGGACCCGCGCTGAGCGCGACGGTGCACGCGGCGGTGGACACCCTGCATCCGTTCACCAACGCCCTGGGCGATCCGCAACTGCTGGCCGAACAGGCCAGCTCCACCACCGAACCGGTTGATCTGGTGATGCTGAGTTCCGACGACAACGACAAGGTCTTCCCGGCGCTCGGCAGGCTGCCCGGCATTGTCGTCACGCCCCAGCCCGACATGCTGCCGACCGACCCGCATTTCGCGCCCGCCGTCATCGCCGGGGTGAAGACGTCCGTGATGGACCGGCTCGACGGCCAAGCCGGCTGGCGGGTGGTCAGCGTCAACCAGAACGGCGTCGACGTCGCCGTGCTTCACGAGACCGAGGGCTCGCCGGCGCCGTCGGTCACCATCACCCTGGACCGGCTCGTGCAGAACGCCGCCCAGCATGCGGTGAACACCCGGGGCGGCAAGGCGATGGTCGTGGTGATCAAACCGTCGACGGGGGAGATCCTGGCCGTCGCGCAGAACGCCGGCGCCGACGTCGACGGCCTGCTCGCCACCACCGGGCTGTTCCCGCCAGGGTCGACATTCAAGATGGTCACCGCCGGCGCCGCCATCGACCGTGACATGGCCACCCCCAACACGATGCTGGGCTGCCCGGGCCGCATCGACATCGGGCACCGCACCATCCCCAACTACGGCGGCTTCGACCTCGGTGTAGTGCCGATGTCGCGCGCCTTCGCCAGTTCCTGCAACACCACGTTCGCCGAGTTGAGCAGCAAGATGCCGCCGCGGGGGCTGTCGCAGGCGGCCAATCAGTATGGGCTCGGGGTCGACTACCAGGTGGAGGGCATCACCACGGTGACCGGGTCGGTGCCGCCGACGGTGGACCTGGCCGAACGGACCGAGGACGGCTTCGGCCAGGGCAAGGTGCTGGCGAGTCCGTTCGGCATGGCCCTGGTGGCGGCGACCGTCGCCGCGGGCAAGACCCCGGTGCCGCAGCTCATCGCCGGGCGGCCGACTGCGGTCGACCGTGACGCCCCCCCGATCTCGCCGAAGATGCTCGACGCGCTGCGGCCGATGATGCGGCTGGTGGTGACCAACGGGACAGCCAAGGACATCGGCAGCTGCGGCGAGGTGTACGGCAAGACCGGCGAGGCCGAGTTCCCGGGCGGGTCGCATTCCTGGTTCGCCGGGTATCGCGGCGATCTGGCGTTCGCGTCGCTGATCGTCGGGGGCGGCAGTTCGGAGTACGCGGTCCGGATGACCAAGGTGATGTTCGAGTCGTTGCCGCCGGACTTCCTGGCGTGAACCCAGCCGGCTCACGCCGGCTCACGGTGAGATCCGGCGCGCGCCCTTTAAACTGACGGCATGTCCACCCGCACCGCGCTGTCCCCCGGAGTGGTATCCCCCACACTGCCGGTGCCCGGCCGCATCAGCCGCCCGGAGTACGTCGGCAAGCCGACCGCCCGGGAGGGTACCGAACCCTGGGTGCAGACGCCCGAGGTGATCGAGAAGATGCGCGTCGCCGGGCGGATCGCGGCCGGCGCGCTCGCTGAGGCCGGCAAAGCCGTTGCGCCGGGGGTGACAACCGACGAGCTGGACCGCATCGCCCACCAGTACATGCTCGACCACGGCGCCTACCCGTCGACGCTGGATTACAAGGGGTTCCCGAAGTCGTGCTGTACGTCGCTCAACGAGGTGATCTGCCACGGCATCCCTGACTCGACGGTGATCGAAGACGGCGACATCGTCAACATCGATGTCACCGCCTACCTCGACGGCGTGCACGGCGACACCAACGCCACCTTCCTGGCCGGTGCCGTCTCCGAGGAGCACCGCTTGCTGGTGGAGCGGACCCACGAGGCGACCATGCGGGCTATCAACGCTGTCAAACCGGGACGTGCCCTGTCGGTGATCGGCCGCGTCATTGAGGCCTACGCAAATCGCTTCGGCTACAACGTGGTTCGCGACTTCACCGGCCACGGCATCGGGACTACCTTCCACAACGGCCTGGTCGTGTTCCACTACGACCAGCCGTCGGTGTCGACGGTCATCGAGCCGGGTATGACGTTCACTATCGAGCCGATGATCAACCTCGGCAGCCTGGACTACGAGATCTGGGACGACGGTTGGACGGTGGTTACCAAAGACCGCCGGTGGACCGCCCAGTTCGAGCACACGCTGCTGGTCACCGACACCGGCGTCGAGATTCTCACGTTGGCGTGACGCTCGCCGGAAACAGGTGAGCGGGGCCCTGCTGGTCGCCGGCACCAGCTCCGATGCCGGGAAATCCGTGGTGGTCGCCGGACTGTGCCGGCTGCTGGCCCGCGCCGGCACCCGTGTCGCGCCGTTCAAGGCCCAGAACATGTCCAACAACTCCGTGGTCACCGTCGACGGCGGTGAAATCGGCCGGGCCCAAGCGATCCAGGCCCGCGCGGCCGGGCTGGAGCCCAGCGTCCGGTTCAACCCGATCCTGCTCAAACCCGGCAGCGACCGGACCTCACAGCTGGTGATCCGCGGCCACGTCGCAGGCTCGGTCACCGCCGCAAATTACATTCAGCACCGCGATCGCCTGGCCGGTATTGTCGCCGACGACCTGGCCGGCCTACGCGCCGAGTTCGACGCGGTGATCTGCGAGGGCGCCGGTTCGCCGGCCGAAATCAACTTGCGAGCAACCGATTTGGCTAACATGGGTTTGGCCAGGGCCGCAAACCTGCCGGTGATCCTCGTCGGCGACATCGACCGCGGCGGCCTGCTCGCGCACCTGTTCGGGACGGTCGCGGTGCTCGAGCCCGACGACCAGGCGCTCATCGCCGGCTTCGTGGTGAACAAGTTCCGTGGTGATCCGGCGCTGCTGGCACCCGGACTGGACCAGCTACAGACCCTGACCGGCCGCCCGACGTATGGGGTGCTGCCCTACGCCGACGAATTCTGGCTCGACGCCGAGGATTCGCTGTCGGTGCTCGCCCACCGCGTCGTCGGCCGACCGGCGCCGCCGCGGGGTAGCCAGTGGCTGCGGGTCGCCGCCATCCGGTTGCCGCGGATCTCCAACTCCACCGACGTCGAGGCGCTGGCCTGCGAGCCCGGGGTGTCGGTGCGCTGGGTGACCGACCCCGCGGACCTTCTCGGCACCGACCTCGTCGTCGTTCCGGGTAGTAAGGCCACCGTCGCCGATCTGTCCTGGCTGCACGAGCGCGGCTTGGCCGGCGCGATCGTCGATCACGCTCGGGCCGGTGGCCCGGTGTTGGGCATCTGCGGGGGCTTCCAGATGCTGTGCCGCCACATCGACGACGCGGTGGAATCCGGGGCCGGGGGAGTCGCCGGGCTGGGGCTGCTGGACGCCGACATCACCTTCGACGACGACAAGACGCTGCGCCGCTGGCAGGGTCCGCTGACCGGGTACGAGATCCATTACGGTCGCGTGTCGCGGTGCGCCGAGGACACCTGGTTCGAGGTGGACCGCGAACCGCAGGGGATTGCCCGCGGCGCCGTCTACGGCACCCACGGGCATGGGCTGCTGGACAACGACACGTTCCGGCGCGCCTGGCTGACCGGCGTCGCCGAGCAGGCCGGGCGCGCCGGCTTCACCGTCGCCGCCGACACCGACGTCGCGGTGCGACGCGACGCGCAGCTGGATGCGATCGCCGACCTGCTGGCGGCCCACCTCGACGTCGCCGCCGTCCTGGACCTGCTCGACGGGCCCCCGCCGCGACGTCCCTGCGTGGCCACCGATCTGCGCCCGTGACGGGATCACCTTTCGGCGGTACCGTGCCTGGGTGTCCTCGATGGTGCCCACGCTCCACGGTTTCGCGGTCCCGGTCGCCGTCGCTGGTCCCGAGGAGGGGATCGTCGTCGTCATCCTCGGCGACAGCAACCGGGCGCCGCTGACGTACGACGCGCTGTGCGAGCGGTTGCACATCGCGGCTCTGCGGACCGTCGTGATCGGATTCGACGCGAGGCTGACCCGTGCCTCGGTGCTCAGCCTCGTCGACGGGCTGGGGATCCGGTGGGCCGCGCTGGTCGGCGACGGCGCAGGTGGCGATCTGGCGTGGGAGCTGGCGGCGACCACGGCGGGCCGGTTCGTCGGGTTGGTGGTGATCGACCGGGGGCATCCGCGCGTGGCGGACTCCCAGGCTAGCGCTGCCGACGCCGACGCCGACGACGCCGACTTCCCCCCGGTCCGGGTCGACACCACCGTGCTGGCCAGTTCCCCGGCCGCGCGCGAGGCCGCCCTCCGCAGCCGGCGTTTCGTTCATTCCGACTGCCGCCTGGTGGACCTCGTCCGGCGACATGGCGAGGAGTCGACCGCGCAGCTGGCCGCCGAGATCGTGCTGCGCACCAGCGCCTGGTAGCGGCGCCTGGTTGACTTGCCGTCATGGCTCGCATAACAGACCCGGGAAACGCGGGAGGCACGGGCGGCAGGGGAGGCGCCACGCCCCCGCTGTCGATGGCGGAACTCCACCAACTGGTGGGCGCGGGCGAGGTCGACACCGTCATCGTGGCGTTCGCCGACATGCAGGGCCGGCTCGTCGGCAAGCGGGTGGCCGCCGGGCTCTTCGTCGCGGAGATCGCCGCCCACGGCGCCGAGTGCTGCACCTACCTGCTGGCCGTCGACGTCGAGATGAACACCGTGGCCGGCTACGCCATGTCAGGGTGGGACACCGGATACGGCGACATGGTGATGACCCCGGACCTGTCCACCCTGCGGCGCATCCCGTGGCTGCCCGGCACCGCCCTGGTGATCGCCGACCTCGACTTGCCCGATGGCAGCCCGGTGACGGCGGCGCCCCGCACCGTCCTGCGCCGCCAGCTCGACCGGCTCGCCGGGCGCGGGTGGGCCGCCGACGTGGCCACCGAGCTGGAGTTCCTGGTCTTCGACGACACGTATCGGCAGGCCTGGGCCGGCGGCTACCGGGAGCTGACCCCCGCCAGCGACTACAACATCGACTACGCACTGCTGGCGTCGTCGCGGATGGAACCGCTGTTGCGCGACATCCGGCAGGGTATGGAGGGTGCGGGCCTGCGGTTCGAGGCCGTCAAGGGTGAGTGCAACAGGGGCCAGCAGGAGATCGGTTTCCGCTACGACGAGGCCCAGGTGACGTGCGACAACCACGCCATCTACAAGAACGGCGCCAAGGAGATCGCCGATGAGCACGGCAAAAGCCTGACCTTCATGGCGAAATACGATGAGCGCGAAGGCAACAGCTGCCACATCCACCTCTCGCTCCGTACCGCGGACGGTGCCGCGGTGTTTCACGACGACACCCGCCCGCACGCCATGTCGGCGACCTTCGGCGGGTTCGTTGCCGGCCTACTGGCCACC
Source organism: uncultured Mycobacterium sp. (assembly GCA_964653535.1). Taxonomy (GTDB): domain Bacteria; phylum Actinomycetota; class Actinomycetes; order Mycobacteriales; family Mycobacteriaceae; genus Mycobacterium. The sequence continues at coordinate 8,441 of CAZZHX010000116.1, forward strand.
CTGCGGGAACTGACGCTGTTCCATGCGCCGAACATCAATTCCTACAAGCGATTCGCCGACGGCAGCTTTGCGCCCACGGCCGTGGCGTGGGGGCTGGACAATCGCACCTGCGCGCTGCGCGTGGTCGGCCACGGGCGCAACATTCGGGTCGAGTGCCGGGTGCCTGGCGGTGACGTTAACCCCTACCTGGCGGTGGCGGCCCTGATCGCCGGCGGCCTGCACGGCATCGACGCGCAGCTGGCGCCACCGGAACCCTTCGTGGGCAACGCCTATGAGGCGACGGGGGTGCAGCGGCTGCCTGCGACGCTGGCCGAGGCGGCGGCGTTGTTCGAGGGGTCGGCGCTTGCGCGGGAGGTGTTCGGCGACGACGTCGTCGCGCACTATGTCAACAATGCGCGCGTGGAGGTGGCGGCGTTCAACTCGGCGGTTACCGACTGGGAGAGGGTGCGCGGTTTTGAACGCCTCTAGCCGGGGGCCGGTGGTCGGTCTGACCACCTACCTGGACCGAGCGCGCATGGGCGTCTGGGACGTCTGCGCCGGGGTGCTGCCGGCGAGCTACTTTCAGGGCGTTACCGCGGCCGGCGGCGTCGCGGTGCTGTTGCCCCCGCAGCCCGTTGACGATGGCATCGCCGACGCGGTGCTCGACCGACTCGACGGACTGGTGATCACCGGCGGCCGCGACATCGACCCCGCCGCCTACGGGAAGGCGCCGCACCCCGACACCGACGAGCCCAGCCGCGTGCGCGACGACTGGGAGTTCGCGCTGCTGCGCGGGGCGCTGCGGCGGGGGCTGCCGTTGCTGGGTATCTGCCGCGGCGCGCAGGTGCTCAACGTCGCATTCGGCGGAACGCTGCACCAGCACCTGCCCGACGTCCTCGGGCACGGCGGGCACCGCGTGCGCGACGCCGTGTTCGCGTCGCTACCGGTGCGCACGGTCGCCGGGACGCGGCTGGCCGGATTGCTCGGGGAATCGGTCGAGGCGAGGTGCTACCACCACCAAGCGGTCGACCGGGTCGGCGACGGGCTGGTGGTCGCCGCGTCGGACGCCGACGGGGTGGTGGAGGCCCTCGAAGTGCCAGGCGAGGGTTTCGCGCTCGCAGTGCAGTGGCATCCCGAGGAACGCCTGGACGATCTGCGGCTCTTTGCGGCGATCGTCGACGCGGCGCGGTCCTATGCGGGCAGCCGATGACCGGATCAGTGATCGTCAACCCCGCGACGGAGGAGATCCTGCGGTCGGTCGAGCACGTCGACGCCGCCGGGGTCGACGACGCGGTGGGGCGGGCGCTCTC
>CAZZHX010000117.1:0-9722 GCA_964653535.1 uncultured Mycobacterium sp.
GTGGTGGTAACTGAGCCGAACCGGCTGAACCGGGCGGCCGGCGTCGATCGCGGCCTGGAACATCGCCGGATAGAAGGACCCGCGTCCCCGGTGGGCCTGGCCGGAGTCGCCTCCGGGGGCGCCGCACCAGGTGGTGCCCTCGGGGAACGCCACCACCGTTTGTCCGGCGCGCAGCCGTCGGGCTACGGCATCGACCACCCCGGGCAGCCGGCGCAGGCTGGCCCGCTCGATGGGGATGACCTTCAGGATCCGCGCGACGATGCCTATCGCCGGGCCGCCACTGAACATGTCGGCGCGAGCGACGAACGACCCGGGCAACACTGCACCGATGACGAAAACGTCCAGCCATGACACGTGCCCGCTGACCACCAGGACACCACTCAGGTTCCGAATCGGGTTGCCCAACTCGGTGATCCGCACGCCGAAGCAGCGCAGCACTAGTCGGCAGTAGACGCGCTGCACCCGGGCGCGGCCGGGCACCGGCATCGCGATCAGCGGCAGCCCGGGCGCCAACAACATCGCCAGCACGACGCGAACCGTCACCCGCAGCACCATCTGCCGGCTCGACCGTGCGGGAGTCCCGGCGCTGACGCAGAGGGCGTCGCAGGTCGCGCGGGGCAGCCAGGCGTGGCCGACGACGGGGACGCTCACGGTGTGCCGCCGCCGACCATCTCGGCGGCCGCGGCCACCGACCGCAGCCGCCGCAGATACCGGGTATCGGCGCGCCGCTTGTCAAGGAGCGCGCAGAAGTCGCCTACGCCGAAGTCCGGGTCGTGCGCGGGTTCACCGCACACCTGCGCGCCCAAGCGCAGGTAGCCGCGCATCAGCGGGGGGAGGACGGTCCGCGCCGGGGCGGCGATGTCGTCGAGGGCCCGCCCGTCGATGCACACCGGCCGGTAGGGCCGCACCCGCAACTCAGGGGGCGCACCATGGCGGGCGAGGACGATGTCGCGGACGCCGCGCAGCAGGCTGCCTGGGAGGTCAGCGCCGGGCTCGCCGCCGATCGGCACCGACACACACCCGGTCACATAGTCGTAGCCGCAGTGGTCCAGGTAGGCCAGGATGCCCGCCCACATCAGCAGCACCACGCTGCCGTTGCGGTGGCCATCGCGCACCACGGCGCGCCCCATCTCCACCAGTGATGGCCGCAGCGGGTCGAACGCGCCCAGGTCGAATTCGGTCTCGGTGTACAGCCCGCCCGCCGCGATGGCCCCCGCCGGCGCCAGCATGCGGTAACAGCCCACCAGATCACCGGAGTTGTCATCGCGGACCAGCAGGTGGTCGCAATACTCGTCGAACCGGTCAACGTCGCGTCGGGCTCCGTCGCGTCGTTCGCCGTCGGCCGCCGGCAGGGTGAAGCCTGGGGTGCTGGTAAACACGTCGTAGCGCAGCCGCTGCGCCGCGTCGATCATGGCGGGGTCGGTCGACAGCAGCAAGGAGTAGCGAGGTCCGGCCGAGGAGTCGGCCGCGGGGTTGTCCGGTTTGTCGCTGGCTATCAGAACAGAGGCAATGCTCATAAGGTCAACGTGGCGCAACCGATGAGCTAATCGGCATCGGCGCTGTGACGTGTCGGTGCACGGTAGATGACGAAATGTGGTGGTCAGTGACTGGTTCAGGAGTCCGTCGGTGGTGTTTCGCCGACCAGCTCGGCCCCCATTTCCTGGACCATCCCGACCAGCCGGTACTGCTGATCGAGTCACGCGCGGTGTTCGAACGCCGCCAATTCCACCGCCGCAAGGCACATTTGGTGCTGTCGGCACTGCGCCATCGCGCCGCCGAACTCGGCGATCAATGCACGTTTCTGCGGACCCGCACCTACCGTGAGGCCCTCGAGGCGGTCCCCGACCGGATCAGTGTGAGTCAGCCCACATCGTGGGCCGCCGACCGGTTCGTGCGGTCGGTGGCGCCGATTTTCGACATCGAGGTGTTGCCCGCCCGCGGGTTCTGCACCAGCCGCGAGGAGTTCGGCGAGTGGGCGCAGCGGCAGCGGACCCTGAAGATGGAGAATTTCTACCGCGACGCGCGACGCCGCTTCGACCTGCTGATGGACGGCACCGAGCCCGCCGGAGGCCGCTGGAATTTCGACGCCGACAACCGCGAACCGGCGCCGAAGAACGCCGACACCCTCGCCGACACCCTCGACTTAGCCCCGCCGTGGAAACCCACAGAGGACGAGATCGACGAGCAGGTGCGCGCCGACCTCGACCGCTGGGAGCGCGACGGGCAGGTCGCCTTCGTGGGCCGCGACGGGCCCCGCGAATTCCCTGTCACGGCGGCCGAAGCCCGAGCCGCCCTCGCGGTGTTCGTGCGGGATCGCCTGCCGCACTTCGGACCTCACGAGGACGCCATGCTCGCGAGCGATCGGGTCATGGCGCACAGCCTGTTGTCGGCGCCGATGAATCTGGGCCTGCTGAGTCCCCTCGACTGCGCCTACGCCGCCGAGGACGCCTACCGGGCGGGGCGCGCCCCGCTGGCCGGCGTCGAAGGCTACATCCGGCAGCTGATCGGCTGGCGCGACTACGTCTGGCATGTCTACTGGCACTTCGGGCCGGACTATCGCCAGCGCAACGCGCTCGGGGCGCATGCCCCCCTTCCCGGCTGGTTCGCCGATCTCGACGCCGATGCGGTGGACGCGCACTGCCTGCGCGATGTGCTGGCCCAGGTCCGCGACCACGGCTGGGTGCACCACATCCCGAGGCTGATGGTGTTGTCCAACTATGCGCTGCAACGCGGGTGGGATCCGGCCGCTGTCACCGACTGGTTCCACCGCTGCTTCGTCGACGGCTACGACTGGGTGATGGTCGCCAACGTGGTCGGCATGTCCCAGCACGCCGACGGCGGGCTGATGGCGACCAAGCCGTATGCCTCGGGCGGGGCGTACATCAACCGCATGAGCGACTACTGCGGGTCCTGCCGGTATCGCCCGGGCGAGCGGGTGGGCGAGCGGGCCTGCCCGTTCACCGGCGGCTACTGGTGGTTTTTAAGCCGCAACGCCGAAAATCTGGCGGGCAACCACCGCATGGCCCAGCCGCTGGCGGGGCTACGACGGCTGTCCGATCTCGAGGCGGTGGTCGATCAGCAGCGCCGACTCGGTCCGTCGGCGCCCTAGAAGAACCTCCGGGAGGCATCATCTTCACCGTCGAACGCGACATCGCGGCGCCACCGTCGGCGGCCTGGCGGCTGCTGGTCGATCTCGACGCGTGGGCGACGTGGGGCCCGTCGGTGCGGGGCGCCCGGCTTGACCCGCCGCACACCGAACTGGCGTTGGGCGCCACCGGGACGGTGCAGACGTCGCTGGGTGTCTCGTTGCCGTTCGTCGTCACCGAATTCGAGCCGGGGCGGCTCTGGTCCTGGGCGGTGGCCGGCGTTCCCGCGACCCGGCACTGGGTCGCGCCGCAGGGTGACGGCGTGCGGATCGGCATGGCCGTTCCGTGGTGGTCGGCGCCCTACGCGGCGGTGTGCTCGGTCGCCTTGCGGCGCATCGAGGCGATGCTGACCGGGTAGGGCGGCAAGCGGCGCCGGCTGGGCGCGTCAGCCCTTGCGGGCCTTCACCGCATCGGTGAGTTGGGGGGCGACCTTGAACAGGTCACCGACAATGCCGTAGTCGGCGATCTCGAAGATGGGCGCCTCTTCGTCCTTGTTGACCGCGACGATGGTCTTGGACGTCTGCATGCCTGCGCGGTGCTGGATCGCCCCGGAGATTCCCAGCGCGATGTACAGCTGCGGCGACACCGTCTTGCCGGTCTGACCCACCTGGAACTGGCCCGGGTAGTAGCCGGAGTCGACGGCCGCGCGCGACGCGCCGACAGCGGCACCCAGCGAGTCGGCGAGCGCCTCGACCACGACGAAGTTCTCCGCGCTGCCCACGCCGCGGCCGCCGGACACCACGACCGCGGCCTCGGCGAGTTCGGGGCGGTCGCCGGCGACGGCGGGCTCGCGGGAGGTGATCTTGGTGGCGTTCTCGGCGGGCGCGGGAACTTCCACGCTGACCTGCTCCCCCGCGCCGGCCCGCGGCTCGGGCTCGACGGCGCCAGCCCGCACGCTGATGACGGGGGTGGCGCCGTTGGCGTGCGCCTCGACGGTGAACGCGCCACCGAAGATAGAGTGCACCGCCGTGTTGCCCTCCTTGATCCCGACTACGTTGACCAACAGTCCCGCGCCGGTCCGGGCCGCGAGCCGGCCGCCGATCTCCTTGCCGTCGATGTTGGCAGCCACCAACACCGCGGCGGGCTTGTTGGCCTCGACCAGCGCGGCCAGCACGTCAACAAACGGTGTCACCAGATAGTTTTCGGCGTCGTCGGACTCCGCGACGTAGATCTTCTCGGCGCCCGCCTCCTTCAGTCCGGCGATCAGCGGTGCGGCCGTGCCGGGCTTGCCGATCACGACGGCGGACGGTTCGCCGAGGACGCGGGCGGCGGTGATCAGTTCGGACGTGACCTTCTTCAGCGCTCCCTCGGAGTGCTCGACGAGAATCAGTACTTCAGCCATGGTGTGCTCCACTCTTCCTAGATGATCTTCTGGGCGACGAGGTACTGCGCGACGTGCGTGCCGCCCTCACCATCGTCGGAGAGTTTCTCGCCAGCGGTCTTGGCCGGCTTCGGTGTCGACGACAGTACGGTCGAGCCCGCGTTCGCCAGCCCGACCTCGCCGAGCTCGACCCCGATCTCGGCCAGAGTCAGCACCGTCACCTCTTTCTTCTTCGCGGCCATGATGCCTTTGAAGGAGGGGAACCGCGGCTCGTTGATCTTCTCGGCCACGCTCACTACCGCGGGCAGGGTCGCCTCGAGGGCGAACACACCCTCGTCGGTCTCACGTTCGCCGGTCACCTTGCCGTCTGCAAGCGTCAGGTTGCGCACGTGGGTTAGCTGCGGCAGGCCGAGGTATTCGGCGATGATCGCCGGCACCGCGCCGCCGCCACCGTCGGTGGATTCGTTGCCCGCGATCACCAGCTCGGTGCCCTCGATGGTGCCCAGCGCGCGCGCCAGCGCCCACCCGGTCTGCACGACGCAGGAGCCCTGCATACCGGGGTCATTGAGGTGGACGGCCTTGTCGGCGCCCATCGACAGGGCCTTGCGGATCGCGTCGGCGGCCTTCTCGGGACCCGCGGTCAACAACGTCACCGATCCCTCGACACCGTTGGCGGCCTCACGCTCACGGATCTGCAGCGCCTCTTCGACGGCCTTCTCGTTGATCTCGTCGAGTACCGCGTCGGCGGCGTCGCGGTCCAGGGTGTAATCGCCGTCGGTCAGCTTGCGCTCCGACCAGGTGTCTGGGACCTGCTTGATCAGGACCACGATGTTCGTCATGAGTGTGGTTCGCCCTCCTTGAAAGACCCTCGACCGCGGGACCGCGCTACCTCTTCGGGATACATGACAGTTATACCGCCGGGCAAGCGCGCTACCCGCACCGAGACGGCTCTTGTCTGCCACATCACAGTAGCGGGTGGCAGCGCAGGTGACGTCAGATGCCTACCGCGCGGTTCGCGAATCGGGCGCTTCGCGTTAGCCTGCCTATGCCATGAGCTCATTCGTGCCCGAGGTTCCACGCCCCGGCAACGCCCCGCCGGCGGCCGACCCGGTGTTGACGCTGACGGGCGAGCGCACCATCCCCGACGTGGACATCGAGAATTACTGGTTTCGGCGCCACGAGGTGGTCTACCAGGGGCTGGCGCCGCGCTGCGCGGGCCTCGACGTGCTCGAGGCCGGCTGCGGCGAGGGGTACGGCGCCAATCTGATCGCTCGGTGCGCCCGGCACGTCATCGCGGTCGACTACGACGAGGCCGCGGTGGCCCACGTCCGCTCCCGCTACCCCGCGGTGGAGGTGGTCCGGGCCAACCTCACCGAGCTGCCGCTGCCCGACGACTCGGTGGACGTGGTGGTGAACCTGCAGGTCGTCGAGCACCTGTGGGATCAGGCCCGGTTCGTGGCCGAGTGCGCCCGGGTGCTGCGTCCGTCGGGCCTGCTCATCGTGTCGACCCCCAACCGCATCACCTTCTCCCCGGGCCGTGACACCCCGATCAACCCCTTTCACACCCGCGAGCTGAACGCGAGCGAACTGACCGCGCTGCTGGTCGACGGGGGATTCGGCGCGGTGTCGGTCAGTGGGCTGTTCCACGGCCCCCGGCTGCGCGAGATGGACGCCCGCCACGGCGGCTCGATCATCGGCGCGCAGATCGCCCGTGCGCTGGCCGACGCGCCGTGGCCGCCGGCGCTGGCGGCCGACGTCGCCGCCGTCACCGCCGACGACTTCGAGCTGGTGTCGGCGGAGGACCGCGACCCGGACACGAGCCTGGACCTGATCGCGATCGCGATCGCGCCGTGAGCACGGGGAGTCCGAGCGGGGACCGCGTGCCGGGCATGTTCACTTTGGTGCTGCACACGCACCTGCCGTGGCTGGCCCATCACGGCCGCTGGCCGGTCGGCGAGGAATGGCTCTACCAGTCCTGGGCGGCGTCCTACCTGCCGCTGCTGCGAGTGCTGCGCACGCTGGCCGACGAGGATCGCCGGGGCCTGATCACGCTCGGCGTCACCCCGGTGGTCAACGCGCAGCTCGACGATCCGTATTGCCTCGACGGTATGCACCACTGGCTAGCCAACTGGCGGCTGCGTGCCGAGGAGGCCGCCAGCGTGCGATGGGTGCCCACGTCGAAGTCGGCGGACTACGAATCGTGCACACCGGACGCATTGCGCGTGTTCGGTGTCCGCGAGTGCGCCGAAGCGCAGCAGGCGCTGGACGACTTCGCCACCCTGTGGCGGCACGGCGGCAGCCCGCTGCTGCGCGGCCTGCTCGACGTCGGCGCCGTGGAACTGCTCGGCGGGCCGCTGGCCCACCCGTTCCAGCCGCTGCTCGCGCCGCGGCTGCGCGAGTTCGCGCTGCGCGAGGGGCTGGCCGACGCGCACGCGCGTCTCGGGGCGCGACAGGGCCGGGGACCGACCGGCATCTGGGCGCCGGAGTGCGCCTACGCCCCGGGTCTGGAGGACGACTACGCCGCCGCAGGGGTGACCCACTTCATGGTCGACGGCCCCTCACTGCATGGCGACACGGCACTGGGCCGGACGGTGGGGGACTCCGCGGTGGTCGCGTTCGGGCGCGACCTGCAGGTCAGCTACCGGGTGTGGTCGCCGAAGTCCGGCTACCCGGGCCACGCCGCCTATCGGGACTTCCACACCTATGACCACCTGACCGGCCTCAAGCCCGCCCGGGTGACCGGCCGCACCGTGCCGTCGGAGGGCAAGGCGCCCTACGATCCCGATCGCGCGCAGCGCGCCGTCGACGGCCACGTCGCCGACTTCGTCGCTGTGGTCCGCGCCCGGCTGCAGGCGGAGTCCGAGCGCATCGGTCGGCCCGCGCACGTCGTCGCCGCCTTCGACACCGAGTTGTTCGGCCACTGGTGGTACGAGGGCCCGATGTGGCTGGAGCGGGTGCTGCGGGCCCTGCCCGCCGCCGGGGTGCGGGTAGGCACGCTCAGCGAGGCGATCGCCGACGGGTTCGTCGGCCGGCGCGTCGACCTGCCGCCCAGCTCGTGGGGTTCCGGCAAAGACTGGCAGGTGTGGGCCGGCGACAAGGTCGCCGATCTGGTCCGGCTCAACGCCGAGGTGGTCGACACGGCACTGAGCACCATCGATAAGGCCCTGGAGCACAGCGCGTCACTGGACGCGCCGATTCCCCGCGATCGCGTCGCCGACCAGATCCTGCGCGAGACGCTGCTGACCGTGTCCAGCGACTGGCCCTTCATGGTCAGTAAGGACTCGGCCGCCGACTACGCCCGCTATCGGGCGCACCTGCATGCCCACGCGACCCGCGAGATCGCCGCCGCGCTGGCGTCGGGCCGCAGGGAGACCGCGCAGCGTCTGGCGGACGGCTGGAACCGCGCCGACGGCCTGTTCGGGGCGCTCGACGCGCGTAGGCTGCCCCGGTGAGCGCCTCTTCCTGCTCCCGCGAGCGTGCGTGTCTGTTCAACGACACGCCGCTGCAGGCGGCATTGTGCGCACGCTCGCGCCACGGATGGGCCGTCGCATGAAGGTCCTGATGGTGTCGTGGGAGTACCCGCCGGTGGTGATCGGCGGACTCGGCCGCCACGTTCACCATCTGGCCACCGCGCTTGCCGCGGCCGGCCACGAGGTCGTCGTCCTCTCCCGCCGTCCCGCGGGCACCGATCCCAGCACACACCCGCCAACCGACGAGATCCGCGACGGCGTGCGGGTGATCGCGGCCGCACACGACCCGCACGAGTTCACCTTCGGCGACGACATGATGGCCTGGACGCTGGCGATGGGGCACTCCATGGTGCGCGCCGGACTGTCGCTGAAGAAGACCGGCAGCGACCGCCCCTGGCGTCCCGACGTGGTGCACGCCCACGACTGGCTGGTAGCCCACCCGGCGATCGCGCTGGCCGGGTTCTTCGACGTGCCGCTGGTCTCCACCATCCACGCCACCGAAGCCGGCCGGCATTCCGGCTGGGTCAGCGGGCCGATCAGCCGGCAGGTCCACGCCGTCGAGTCATGGCTGGTCCGCGAGTCCGATTCGCTCATCGCGTGTTCGGCGTCGATGGCCGACGAGATCACCGAACTTTTCGGTCCCGGCCTGGCGGGCATCACCGTGATCCGCAACGGTATCGACGCGGCGCGCTGGCCGTTCGCCGCGCGCCGGCCGCGAACCGGGCCGGCCGAGCTGCTCTACCTGGGGCGGCTGGAATACGAGAAGGGTGTGCACGACGTCATCGCCGCGCTGCCGCGCATCCGGCGCACCCACCCGGGTGTCACCCTCACCGTCGCCGGGGAGGGCACCCAGCAGGAGTGGCTGGTCGGCCAAGCCCGCCAGAACAAGGTGATCAAAGCGGTCCGCTTTGTCGGTCACCTCGACCACGCCGACCTGCTGGCGGCCCTGCACCGCGCCGACGCGGCGGTGCTGCCCAGCCATTACGAGCCGTTCGGGCTCGTCGCGCTGGAGGCCGCCGCGGCCGGCACCCCGCTGGTGACGTCGGACACCGGCGGTCTGGGCGAGGCCGTCATCAATGGCACAACAGGGGTGTCGTTCACGCCGCGCGACGTCGCGGGCCTGGCGTCGGCAGTCCGCAGCGTCCTCGACGACCCGGACGCAGCGCAGCGGCGCGCCCGCGCCGCCCGTACACGGCTCACGTCGGACTTCGACTGGCGGACGGTTGCCGGGGAAACCGCCCAGGTATACCTGGCGGCCAAGCGCGCCGAGCGGCAGCCGCAGCCGCGGCTGCCCATCGTGGAGCGCGCCCTGCCGGACCGCTGACGCCGCTTTCCACCCGCCTGGGGCGTGACAACTGGGGCGTGACAACTGGGGCGTGACAAGAGGAGAAACCCATGGGACTCGAATTTTCCAGCGTGGTCGACGCGCCGATCGGCGACGTGTTCGCCTGGCACACCCGCCCGGGCGCGTTCGGCCGGCTCTCGCCGCCATGGCAGCCCATGCGGCTGGTGAGCGAGGCCACCTCGCTCAAGGACGGGCGCGCCACGCTCGCGCTGCCCGGGGGGCTGCGGTGGGTCGCCGTGCACCTGCCGGAGGGCTACGACCCCCCGCGGCGGTTCGTCGACACCATCGGCGGAGGCGGGCTGGCCGCCCTGCCGGCACGCCTCGCGGTGCGGTGGCGGCACACCCACGACTTCGAGGACGCCGGCGGTGACCGCACACGAGTCATCGACCGGGTCGATACCCCGGTGCCCGGTTCGATGTTGCGCCCCATGTTCGTCTAC
>CAZZHX010000118.1:0-9609 GCA_964653535.1 uncultured Mycobacterium sp.
GTCCGAGCCCGCAATAGGCCTTGGCCACAAGGATTCTGGGCACGCTCCACCAGGCTGCCGACTCCGTGGTCAGCGCGGCGATGCTCTGGTCGATACGCGCCGCCGCCGCCGCGAAGTTTCCGCGGGCGAGGTCGATGGTGCCGGCCGACATGGTGTCCAGGCCCCAATCCAGGTATTGGTGCGTCGAGCGGATCTGGACGTCGCGGGGCAACCGCTGCTCGGCGGCGTCGAACTCTCCGGTCAAGACCAGCGCCCAGACCTCGGCGTAGGTCATCAGGTGCCGCACCACACCGTCGATCTGGCCGTCGATGTGGCGACCGCGCTCGGCCAGGGCCGCGACCTGATCGCCGTGCCCGGTCGACGCCAGCGCCAGGCCGCCCGCGAACACCGACCACCCGACCGCACGCGGCGGGGCCGCCGGATCGGCCAGCACGCGGCGGGACAGGTCAGCGGCCTCATCCAGCCGGCCCGCGATCATCAGCGACGCCGATTCGACGCCGTCGACCATCAGCCTGAGCCGGGGATCGTGCACGCGGCGGCGCAGCAGCTCTAGCACCTGGGCGGCGGCGTCGACGTCACCCGCCGACAGTTGAAGGTTGGCGATGCGCGCGACACCCCAGCCGAGAAGTTCCACCTCGGACATCGTTTCGGGGTCATAGGTTGTCAGGAGGCGGGCGGCCTCCCGGGGTCTGCCCTGCCACGCCAGCGATCTGGCCAACAGCTGGCCGGCGGCCAGCCCGGCGCCACGATCGACGGCCGCGCGGGCCAGGCGCTCGCCCAGGGTCACGTTGGTCAGCGCGATCGCATCGTCGGCGGCAGACACCAGCACGTCCACGGCGGGGGGTGTGTCGCTGTCGAGCATCAACTCGGCCAGCCGGATCCGTTCGCCGGGTCCCCGGATCGGTGTGGCCGACAACGCCTGCACCAGTTCACCGCGCAATCGGCGGGCGGCGGCAACCCCGAGGCGCCGATGCATCACATTGCTCAACAGCAGCTGAGTGAACTGCGCCTCCTTGACCCCGCGGTCGTCGGTGATGCGGATCAGGCCGTGCGTCTCGGCCTGTTCGACGGCGGCGGCGCCGGCCAGTTCGATCAGCGTGTCCAGGTCGAGTGGTTCACAGAATGCCAGCAGCCCCAGCGCATGAACCACGTCGTCGGGCAGCGCTTCGATACGCTCGTCCACCAACGCGGCGAGTTCGTCACGCACCGGGGCGGGTCCCCGGAGTTGCCAGATCCCGCGGACCTGCCGCAACGTGCCGGATTCCAGCGCCCCCTCGACCAGATTGCGCAGAAACAGCGCGTTGCCGCCGGAGTCCCGCCACATCACGTCGGCGCTCAGCGTTTCGACCCGCCCACCGAGCGCCCGTTCGACCAGCTCCAGGCACTGCTCCTGGGTGAAGGGCCGCAGCTCGATGCGCCGAAGATAGCGGTCCTTCCACAGCGAGGTGATGGCGTCGGGCACCGGCTGGTCGGCCCTGATGTTGGCCACCATGGGCACCGATCGCTCCAGCGCCAGCTGATGCACCAGGGTGGCGGAGAGGTCGTCGAGCAGATGCGCGTCGTCAATTCCGAGCACCAGGCCCGGTTCGGCGGTCAGCGCGTCGTGGGCGGCCGCCAGATACGCCGCCGGGTGGCGACTGGTCGAGGAGCCGACGAGGTAGGTGAACGCGCCTAGGGGAATGCTGCGCGAGGATGTCGTTCCCGCCACCCACCGCACCCGACTGGGCAGCGCATCGGTGACGTTGCGGGCCAGCGTGGTCTTTCCGACTCCGGCCTGGCCGACGACCACGACGCCGGAAGTGTCTGTTGGCTCGGTGAGGGCAGCGTGGACCTCCGCAAACTCCGGCTCGCGGCGCACCAAGGGCCAATTGTCGTTATTCACCAGGATCGGGATTCTACCGACACGACTGATCAGTACACACCTGCGGCGGTACAGTCGGCCGCATGCAGATTCGCCAGCACTGCGGCGCCGACAAGCCTGCGGTCATCGTCCACCCGGCCGGCACCGTGGTCACGTTCGACGAGCTGGAGGCGAGCGCCAACCGACTGGCGCACTATTTCCGGCGTGCCGGCCTGCGCGAGGGCGACGCCGTCGCAATCCTCATGGAGAACAACGAGCACTACCACGCCGTCATGTGGGCGGCGCGCCGCAGCGGCCTGTACTACGTGCCGATCAACTCCCACCTCACCGCCGCGGAGGCCGCCTACATCGTCGATAACAGCGCCGCCAAGGCGATCATCGGCTCGGCCGCGCTGCGCGCCACGTGTGAGGGCTTGGGTGAGCACCTCCCGCGCGGCCTGCCCGAACTGCGGCTGATCGCTTGCGACACGGGGGAGGCCGGTCTGGCGGGCTGGCAGAGCTATCCCGAATGTGTGGCGGGACAACCGGATACGCCGATCGACGACGAGTGGGAGGGCGACCTGCTGCAGTACTCCTCGGGGACGACGGGCCGGCCCAAGGGCATCAAACGCGACCTTCCGCACGTCCCGCCGGGCGAGGCCGCGGGCATGATGTCGGCGCTGATCGGGTTCTGGATGAACCCGGACTCGGTGTACCTCAGCCCGGCACCGCTCTATCACACAGCACCGTCGGTGTGGTCGATGAGCGCGCAGGCCGGCGGCATCACGACGGTGGTGCTGGAGAAGTTCGACCCAGAAGGCTGCCTCGACGCCATCGCCCGCCACCGCGTCACCCACGGCCAATTCGTGCCGGTGATGTTCACCCGCATGCTCAAGCTGCCCGAGAAGGTGCGCGCGTCGTACGACGTGTCCAGCCTGCAGCGGGCGATGCACGCCGCCGCGCCGTGCCCGGTGGAGATCAAGAAGCAGATGATGGACTGGTGGGGTCCGATCATCGACGAGTACTACGCGTCGTCGGAGGCCATCGGGTCGACGTTGATCACCGCCGAGGACTGGCTGGCCCACCCGGGTTCGGTCGGCAAACCCATGAACTGCCAGATGCACATCCTCGACGAGAACGGCGACGAGGTGCCCGCGGGCCAGGCCGGCGAGATCTATTTCGAGGGTGGCGCCTCGTTCGAATACCTCAATGACGAGGCGAAGACCGCCGCGTCGCGCGACCGACACGGCTGGACGACGGTCGGCGACATCGGCTACGTCGACGACGAGGGCTACCTCTACCTGACCGACCGCAGGCATCACATGATCATCTCCGGCGGGGTGAACATCTACCCGCAGGAAGCCGAGAACTCACTCGTCACCCACCCGAAGGTGATGGACGCCGCGGTGTTCGGTGTCTCCGATGACGAGATGGGGCAGCGTGTGGTGGCGGCCGTGCAGACCGTCGACCCGGCCGACGCCACCGACGAGTTCGCCGCCGAACTCATCGCATGGCTACGGGACCGCCTGTCGCACTACAAGTGTCCGCGCTCGATCGAGTTCGAAGCGCAGTTGCCGCGCACCGACACCGGCAAGCTCTACAAGAACGGGCTGATCGAGAAGTATTCGGCGTGACCCTGCGCGTCATCGATATGGGCGCGCCACCGCAGCCCGATCACTCCGATGACGCCGCGCCGCCCGGCCTGGTGGTGGCCGCGGGCGCTATCGCCGATGCGTCCGATTACGCCCTCGAGCGCGCCACCGTCACGCTGACCGAGGACGCGTGCGCCGACCGCAGGGTGGTCACTGTCGAGTCGCTGCCTGACGCGCTCGCCGAGTTGGGCGAGCGGTGCGGACGCCGGCCGCTCGCCAGCACGGTGTGCGACGATGTGCTGCGCGCCGTCGACCCCGCCGGCCCGACGCTGACCGGGGTGGTCACCGAATCGCTGGCCTACTCGACACTGCAGGCCGGCCCGGAATTCGCGCAGTGGCTCGCCGCGCGCGGCCCGGCCACCATGCCCGAGATCGCAGACCCGGTGCGCCTGCGGCGCGACGGCGACACCGTGGTCGTCGAGTTCAACCGCCCGCAGCGGCACAACGCGTTCTCCACCGACGCGCGCGCCGCGCTGCTGGAGGCACTGACCGTCGCCCGGCTGGACCCGTCAGTGACGGGAATCCTGTTATGCGGCAACGGTCCTTCGTTCTGCAGCGGTGGCGATCTTGCCGAGTTCGGTACCTTCGCCGACCCGGCGAGCGCGCACCTAGCCCGCACCCGCCACAGCCCGGCGCTGGCGCTCGATGCGCTGACCGCGCGGCTGGGCCGCTCCTGCCGGGCCGAGGTCCACGGCCGGGTGCTGGGCAGTGGGTTGGAGATGGCGGCGTTCTGCGGATGGGTGCAGGCGCGCGGCGATGCGGTGTTCGGGCTGCCGGAACTGGATCTGGGGCTCATCCCCGGGGCCGGGGGCACGGTCAGCGTCACGCGCCGCATCGGCCGCTGGCGCACCGCCTATCTGGTCCTGTCGGGGCGCACCATCGGCGCCGAGACGGCGCTGGCGTGGGGGCTGGTGGACCGGGTCGTTCCGTGACCTGCCAGCATGTCGCCTTGTGACGACCAACGGGTACGCGGGCCTGCGCGAGGGCGGCCCCTACTTCGATGACCTCTCGGTGGGCCAGGTGTTCGACCTCGCGCCGGCGGCGACGTTGTCGTCCGGGTTGGCCGCCGCCCACCAGGCGATCGTGGGGGATCGGCTGCGCCTGGCGTTGGACGCCGTGCTGTGCACCGCGGTGACTGGGGTACCGGGACCGCTGGCGCACCCGGGGCTGGTGTGCGACGTCGCGATCGGGCAGTCGACGCTGGCCACCCAGCGGGTCAAGGCCAACCTGTTCTACCGCGGCCTGGTGTTTCACCGGTTCCCGGTCGTCGGTGACACCCTGTACACCCGCACGGAAGTCGTTGGTTTGCGGCAGAACTCAGTCAAACCGGGCCGCGCGCCGACCGGCATGGCGGCGCTGCGGATGATCACCATCGACCAGGCCGACCGGCTGGTGCTCGACTTCTACCGGTGCGCGATGCTGCCGGCGAGCCCGGACTGGAGCCCCTCCGGGGACCCCGGCGACGACCTGTCGGCCATCGGTGCCGACGTGTCCGGGCCCGCCGCCGACCCGACCGCACATTGGGACGGCCGGGTCTTCCGCACCCGGGTACCCGGCCCGCATTTCGATCCAGGCCTGGCCGGTGCGGTGTTGCGCAGCACCGGCGACGTGGTGAGCAGCGCGCCGGAGTTGGCGCGGCTGACATTGAATATCGCTGCCACGCATCATGATTCGAGATTTAGCGGACGCCGGCTGGTGTACGGCGGTCACACGATCGGGCTGGCCCTCGCGCAGGCCACCAGGCTGCTCCCCAACGTGGCGACCGTCTTGAGCTGGCAGTCCTGCGACCACACCGGCCCGGTGTACGAGGGCGACACCCTCTACAGCGACGTGCACGTCGAGTCCGCCGAGCCAGCCGCCCACGGCGGGGTGCTGGGGTTGCGGTCGCTGGTCTACGCCGCTTCCGATGCCGCCCCCGGCGCACCCGACCGTCCGGTCCTGGATTGGCGCTTCCACGCGCTGGCGTTCTGAGCGGGCGGATTCGGTGCCCGGACTGGCCGGCGAGTGGGGCGGCAGCGGCCTCGCCCACCTCACCGGCCGGCCCGAGGGCGCGCCGGACTTCTCCCGCGCCGCTGTCCTGGACCGCGCGCAGGGCGTGGCCGCGGCCACCGGGGGCCGTCTGGGCATGGCCGTCGATGCCATCAACGCGGCCGGTCTGCTCACCGGGCGCGCCGGACTGCTCGGACTGACCCGTGGTGGCCAGGTGTCGGCCGGCGGTGCCACCCGGTTGCTCGCCGCCCGGGACGGGTGGTGCGCGATCACGCTGGCCCGCCCCGACGACGTTGCCGCCGTCCCCGCCCTGCTGCAGGCCGACGACATCCCGGGCGACCCGTGGCCCGTACTGACCCGCTGGGTCGCGGCCCGCGAGGTGTCCGCAGTCACCGAACGGGCGGCGCTGCTCGACATCCCGGCAGCTGGCCTGGGTGAAGCCGTCGCCGCGCCGCCGCGGATCCGGCTGATCGGCTCGCGGGCGCCGGCGCGCGGGGTGGCCGGCCTGGTGGTAGCTGACCTGTCGTCGATGTGGGCGGGTCCGCTGTGCGGGCAGCTCCTGGCGCGCGCCGGCGCGACCGTCGTCAAAGTCGAAAGCCCCCGCCGCCCGGACGGCACCCGCACGGGCAACCGCGCCTTCTTCGACTGGATCAACGGCGACAAGCTCTCCTACTGCGTCGATTTCGACACGCACGCCGAAGAGCTGCGCGGGTTGCTCGCCGTCGCCGACATCGTCATCGACGGGTCACGCCCCGCGGCGCTGACGCGGCGCCGGCTCGGGCCGGACGACGCCGCACCACGGCCCGGCCGGATCTGGTTGCGCATCAACGGATATGAGAGCGCCCGGCCGGCGTTCGGCGATGACGCCGCGGTGGCCGGCGGCCTGGTGGGCACCAGTGCGGCGGAGCCGGTGTTCTGCGGGGACGCCATCGCCGATCCCCTGAGCGGACTGGAAGCCGCCGCGGCGGTCACCGAGTCGCTGGCCCGGGGCGGCGGCGAACTCCTCGAGGTGTTTATGGCCGCGGTCGCCGCGACCTACGCTGCGCTGCCGACGGCGCCGTCGGTCTCGGACTGCCCGGCGCCGCCACCGGCGCCGCCGCAGGTGTCCGGGGCGGCGACCGAACCGGGTGCCGACAACGACGCTGTGCGGCGCATCGTCGGGGACAGAGCCCGTCGGTCATGCTGATCACCCGGGCGACGCTGCTCGACGGATCGGTAGTCGACATCCGGGTCGGGGCGCGGATCGACGAGATCGACCGAATCGGAGGCGGCCTGTCCGCTCGCCCCGGGGAGGCCGTGCTCGAGGCCGGCGGGGGCACGGTCCTACCCGGGCTCCACGACCATCACGTGCACGTGCGCTCGGCGGCCTCGGCGCTGAACTCGCTCGCCGTCGGCCCGCCCGCGCTGGACACCTCCGCGCAGCTGGCTCAGGTCCTGTCGCGGGCCGCCCCGAGCCCCGACGGTTGGATCCGCGCCATCGGCTACCACGAGTCGGTCGCGGGGGACCTGGACCGGGCCGCCCTCGACGCCCTGGTGCCCGACGTGCCGGTGCGTATCCAGCACCGCAGCGGTGCGCTGTGGATTCTCAACTCGGCGGCACTGGGCCGCGTCGGCCTGGCCGGCCACCCCGACGGACGCCTGCGCAGCGCCGACCGCGGCTGGCCGGAAGCGGTG
The DNA here is from genome assembly GCA_964653535.1 of uncultured Mycobacterium sp. Lineage (GTDB taxonomy): Bacteria > Actinomycetota > Actinomycetes > Mycobacteriales > Mycobacteriaceae > Mycobacterium. The sequence goes on from CAZZHX010000118.1 coordinate 7,156, forward strand.
GCGCGGTGCGAATCCGACCTCGCCGAACTCAGTCACCGGATCACCGCAGCCGGTGTCACCGGCGTCACCGACGCCACCCCCGAGCTGGATGCCGCCGATCGTGAATCGCTTCTGGACGCCCACCGCCGGGGCGAGTTCCGGCCCCGGCTGTCGTTCCTGTCCCCGGCCAAGATGATCCTGCAGGACGACCGCCTCGATCTCGATCGGCTCACGGGCTGGATCGCCGCCCACCACGGCGCCGGGCGGGCCGTCGCCGTGCACTGCGTGACCGCGGCTCAGCTGGTGGTCGCGATCGCGGCGCTGCGCGCGGCGGGCGGACACCCCCGGGACCGCATCGAGCACGCCGCCGTGGTGCCCGACGACGCCGTCGCCGACCTGGTCGGGCTCGGGGTCACCGTCGTGACGCAGCCGAACTTCGTCGCGGAGCGCGGGGATGAGTATCTCGCCGAGGTGCCCGCCGCGGAGCACGCTCACCTGTGGCGGGTCGCGGCACTGCGCGATGCCGGGGTGCCGGTGGCCCTGTCCACCGACATGCCCTTCGGCCGCGGCGATCCGTGGGCCGCGATGCGTGCCGCGGTGCACCGCACCACCGCCAGCGGCGTCGTGCTGAATCCGGGCGAACGTGTCTCGGCGCGAACGGCGTTGGCGATGTTTCTGGGCGGGCCCCACGAGCCGGGCCGGGCGCGGACCGTCGCCGTCGGGCAGCCGGGGGACCTCTGCGTGCTGGACCGGCCGCCCGCGAGTGCGCTGGCCGAACTCGACGCCGGCATGGTGGCGGCCACCGTCATCGGCGGCGAACTCGCCTACTGCACGATGTGACTCCTCACCCGGCGAGTGCCGGGCGCAACGCATCGCACTGCGCGTCGAAGAAGCGCCGAGACACCGCGGCTTTCGGTGTCCACATGTCGAAGCCGTGGAAAGCCCCCGGGACGACCTCGACGTCGCACGGCACGCCGGCGTCGCGCAGCCGTTGGGCGTAGGCCAGGTCTTCGTCGTGGAAGAGGTCGTTGGTGCCGACGCCGATCCAGGCCGGCGGCAGCCCGCTCACGTCGGCGCGCCGCCCGGGCACGGCGACCTGCCGATCGGCATCGCCGAGGTACGCCGCCCAGCCGAAGCGGTTGCTGCTCGGGTTCCACAGCCGGTAGTTCGGGTTGGTCGGGGTCGCCGCACTGCGGTCGTCGAGCATGGGATACACCAGCAACTGGAACGCCGGGGTGACCTCGGCGCGGTCATGGGCCAGTTGCGCCAGGGCCGCCGCCAACCCGCCGCCGGCGCTGGCCCCGCCAATGGCCACGCGCCGCGAATCGACCGCGTTGAGGCCGGCCAACCAGGTGAGTGCCGAGTAGCAGTCCTCCAGCGCCGCCGGATACCGATGTTCGGGAGCGAGCCGGTAGTCCACCGACGCCACGGTGGCTCCGAGGCGCGTGCTGAACCGGCGGCACAGCGCGTCGTCCTGGGCGGCGGTGCCCATCACGTACCCGCCGCCGTGGATCCACACCAGCGCGGGCGCCGGCCCGATTGCGCCGGCGGGCCGGAACAGCCGCACACCGGTGCCCGAACCCAGCGTGATCACCTCGACGTCCGCGTCGGCGTGACCGCGCTGGAGCCCGAACAACGCGCGAATCAGCGGCAACGTCGCAGGGCTCACCGCCTGTCGGGGGGTGAAGCGGGCGACGCGGCGCAGTTCGGGGTGAAAATCGACGTTCGGCATCGGCCAAGTATGACGCCGTTACGATCGGTCAGATAACCGCCACCGCTCGCGAGGAGTTGACCAACGCCATGAGTACTGCGACAAGTACTGGGAACGAAGAGACCGAGCCCGAGGTCCTCGTCGAGCGACGGGATCGCATCCTGATCATCACCATCAACCGGCCCAAGGCCAAGAACGCGGTGAACGCCGCGGTCGCCCGAGGCCTGGCCGACGCCATGGACACCCTCGACGGCGATCCGGGCCTGTCGGTGGGGATCCTGACCGGCGCGGGCGGATCGTTCTGCGCGGGAATGGATCTCAAGGCCTTCGCGCGCGGCGAGGTGCCCGTCGTCGCGGGCCGCGGCATGGGGTTCACCGAGCGCCCCCCGGCCAAGCCGCTCATCGCCGCGGTGGAGGGATTCGCGCTGGCGGGTGGCACGGAGTTGGCGTTGGCCACCGACCTCATCGTGGCGTCGACGGAGTCGGCGTTCGGCATTCCGGAGGTCAAGCGCGGCCTGGTGGCCGGCGGCGGGGGCCTGCTGCGGCTGCCCGAGCGCATCCCGTACGCCATCGCCATGGAGCTGGCGCTGACCGGCGACAGCCTGCCGGCCGCGCGTGCCCACGAACTCGGCCTGGTCAACGTGCTGGTCGAGCCGGGGACGGCGCTGGACGCGGCGATCGCGCTGGCCGAGAGGATCGCGGCGAACGGGCCGCTCGCGGTGGCCGCCACCAGGTCGCTCCCGTGCTTGCTCGAAACCAGCGGT
>CAZZHX010000119.1:0-3686 GCA_964653535.1 uncultured Mycobacterium sp.
ATCCTGGACGCCGACGACCCGACGGTCGTGCGCGCCGTCGTCGACTGGGAGCTCTCGACGCTCGGGGACCCGCTCAGCGATGCGGCCCTGATGTGCGTGTACCGCGACCCGGCGCTGGACCTGATTGTCAACGCGCAGGCGGCGTGGACGTCGCCGCTGTTGCCGACGGCCGACGAGCTGGCCGACCGCTATTCGCTGGTGTCTGGGTTACCGCTGGCGCACTGGGAGTTCTACATGGCGCTGGCCTACTTCAAGCTCGCGATCATCGCCGCCGGCATCGACTTCCGCCAGCGGATGTCTGATCAGGCGCGCGGCGCCGGCGACGGTACGGATCACGCGCCGGAGGTGGTGGCGCCATTGATCTCCCGCGGGTTGGCGGAGTTGGCGAAGCTGCCCAGCTGAACCTTCGCCAGCCTGTGTCAGGGTGCCTTGAAAACGTCGTGGTCGCCGACCCGGCGCCATCGACACCGCAACTCCCCGGCGGCGGTGACCAATTCGAAGGTAGCGCGGCCGGCGGGGCTTGCGAACGACCAGGTCATTTCGAGTACGCCGGGAGCGCCCTGAACGGCTTTGATTCGCAGCGACTTGGGCCAGGATGTAGCCGGGTCGGCCGCGAGTGCATCACACGCTGGGATGAATTTAGTCCTGAGGGCCTCACGGAATGCCACGCGATGCTCGGGCTTGAGCCGCCGGAAGTCAGCGGCGAAAGCCGGGGTGGTCTCGAACTTCATCCGCCGGCGGCGTTAGCATCCAGTTCGTCGAGGTGACTCAGGAGTGCATCACCATCCTGATGGACGGTGACTTCGCCGGCGGCCACGTGAGCGTCGACTTCCCGTTCACGTTGTTGCCACCGATCAACCCAGAACCATCGCTGATCTGCGGGAATCGGGAGTGATGGCCTGAGTTCTAGCACACCGTCCTCGCGCTCAGTGAGTTCCACCTGGGCGCCTTTTTCGTCGAGATGCAGGCGTCGACGAACCTCGGCAGGGAGAGCGACGACGCCCCGGGACTGCACTGCGAGGTAACCGTGAAAAGCCATACCTCATTGTTCCATAGGTTCCAGTCATCCTGCAAAACAGTATTACCGTAATTCCGTATTACTGCATTATCGACTCTGGCGGTGGCCGTTGGATTCCTCAATCGAGACTGCCGCACTCTGCGACCCAACGATGCCGGATCGGAAGGGCGGAGTCACTCGGAGGCGGGCCTGAGCGGGTTTTGTGGAGGCGATACCGCGTGCGCGAGCCGCCCGGTCTACCGGTGCGCCGCGGCCGCGGCCTTGAGGTGCTTCTTCGCCGAGCGCCGCAGCTGCAGGATCCGCGCAGACCCGACCAGCACGGTGAGAAGGCCTCCCACCACGGCCGCGAGCAGGATGGCCACCCCGAGCGGCAGGCTCGCGTGCAGGTGCAGGAACTGAAGGTCCGTCGGCGCCGTGTTCTGGGCGATGAACATCAGCAGCACGATCAGGATCAGAAAGCCGAAGATCAGCGACGTCCACAACGCCCCTGCGCGGGTGAACCCCATCGCGGGGTCCTTGTGCGGCGGTGCGTCGGTCGTGGGCACGGGGACCGGCGCGTCGGTGGGACCGCTGGACTCGACTGGGCTGCTCATGGCTCTATCTTGGTGCCCCGACACGCCCGAAATCAACCCGACCCGCGCAAAAGACCAAGTAAACAGCCCCGTCGCCGAGGCGTCACCACCCGCGGCCCACCGGTTCCAAGGGTTACTGTCGGCGATATGAGCTTGCGGCCGCGCAGCGCGGTCACGTACGCGGTGGCATGCCTGACGGCCATCAGCGCCGTCGCGGCGTGCAGCAATGCCGATCCACTGAGAGCGCAGACCCGCAGCCCCAACTCCATCGTGGTCGGCTCCGCCGATTTCCCCGAATCGTCGATCGTGGCCCAGATCTACGCCGACGCCCTGCAGGCCAACGGCTTCGATGTCGGCCTGCGGCTGGGCATCGGCAGCCGCGAGACCTACATCCCCGCCCTCAAGGACCATTCCATCGACCTGGTCCCGGAGTACATCGGGAACCTGCTGCTCTACATGGCCCCCGACTCCACGGCGACCGGGCTCGACGCCGTGCAGGCCGAACTCACCCGGCGACTGCCCAGCGACCTGTCGATGCTGACGCCGGCGCCGGCCTCCGACACCGACACCGTCACCGTCACCAGCTGGACCGCCGACTCGGGGCACCTGGCGACCATCGCCGACTTGGCCCCCCATTCGGCCAACGTGACGTTCGGCGCCTCGGCGTCGTTTCAGACCAGGCCGTCCGGGCTGCCCGGCCTGGCACGGAAATACGGGCTCGACATCAGCCCGCAGAACTTCGTCCCCATCGAGGACGGCGGCGGCTCGGTGACCGTGCGCGCACTGCTGGAGAGCAGGGTGACCGCCGCCGACATCTTCAGCACCTCCCCGGCGATCCCGCAGAACCACCTGGTGACCCTCGCCGATCCCGCGAACAACTTCCTGGCCGGAAACATTGTGCCCCTGGTGAATTCGCAGAAAAAATCCCCGCTGCTCGCCGACGTCCTGAATAAAGTTTCGGCGCAAATGACCACCTCCGGGGTCGCCGCACTCAACGCATCGGTGTCGGGAAACTCCGGTATCGACCCCGCCCAGGCCGCCCGCCAATGGGTGCGCGAGCACGGGTTCAACCACCCGATCGGGCAGCCATGACCGCCCCCGGCGCCATCGTCTTCAACAACGTCAGCAAAGTCTTCCCAGACGGCACCGCCGCCGTCGACCACCTCACCCTCGCGGTCCCCGCCGGCCAGCTGACGGTGTTCGTCGGCTCCTCGGGCAGCGGCAAAACCACCGCCCTGCGGATGATCAACCGGATGGTCGAGCCCACCGCGGGCACCGTCACCGTCGGCGGGGCGGACGTCGCAGCCCTCGACCCGGTCGCGCTGCGTCTCGGCATCGGCTACGTCCTGCAGAACGCGGGACTCATGCCGCATCAGCGGGTGATCGACAACGTGGCCACCGTCCCGGTGCTCAAGGGCCAGTCCCGCAGGGCGGCCCGCGCGGCCGCCTACGCGGTGCTCGAGCGCGTCGGCCTCGACGCGAAACTCGCCACCCGCTACCCCGCTCAACTCTCCGGCGGCGAACAGCAACGCGTCGGCGTCGCGCGCGCCCTGGCGGCCGACCCGCCGATCCTGCTGATGGACGAGCCGTTCTCCGCTGTCGACCAACCCGTCCGCCACGAGCTGCAGGACGAAATCCTGCGCCTGCAAGCCACATTGCACAAAACCATCGTGTTCGTCACCCACGACATCGACGAGGCCCTCACGCTCGCCGACACAGTCGCCGTCTTCCAGGGTGGAACCCTGCAGCAGTACGACCCGCCCGAGAGACTCCTGTCGCACCCGGCCAACGACTTCGTCGCCGGATTCATCGGCACGGGCCGCGGGTACCGGTGGCTGAGGCTCATCGACGCGGCGGGCCTGCCGCGCCGCGACGTCGACACCGTGAATGCGGACACACTGTCCGACGCACGACCGCAAGACTGGGCGCTGATCGTCGACGGCGCCGGCGCACCCCAGGGCTGGATCCACGCCGACGGCACACACGGCGGGCTCGGGTTGTTACTGCCACCCAACGGCACCCTCAGCCAGGCGCTGGAGTCGGCGCTGTCGTCGCCGTCGGGGATCGGGGTCGCTGTGGACGACGCGGGTAGGTTC
>CAZZHX010000119.1:3696-9508 GCA_964653535.1 uncultured Mycobacterium sp.
GGTAGGTTCGTCGGCGGTGTCCTGGCGGCCGACGTGCTGGCCGCTGTCGACGCCCGACGGCGGGGCTGACATGCACTACCTGCTCACCCATCTCGACGCCGCCCGCGCGCTCACCCAGGTGCACCTGCGGCTGGCGTTGCTGCCGGTGCTGCTCGGCCTGGCGATCGCCGTGCCCCTCGGTGTCGCCGTGCACCGCGCCCCGCTGGCCCGCGGCCTGACCACGGCCACGGCCAGCATCGTGTTCACCATCCCGTCGCTGGCGCTGTTCGTGGCCCTGCCGGTGATCCTCGGTACCCGGCTCCTCGACGAGGCCAACGTGATCGTCGCCCTGACGTCCTACACCGCCGCCCTGCTGGTGCGCGCGGTGCTCGAAGCGCTCGACTCGGTGCCCGCGCAAGTAAGCCAAGCGGCCACCGCACTCGGCTACTCACCGCTCACCCGGATCATGAAAGTCGAACTGCCGCTGTCGATCCCGAACCTCATTGCCGGGCTGCGCGTCGTCGTCGTCACCAACATCGCCATGGTGTCCGTCGGCTCGGTGATCGGCATCGGCGGCCTGGGCGCCTGGTTCACCGAGGGCTACGACACCGACAAGAGCGACCAGATCGTTGCCGGCATCCTGGTGCTGTCCGCGATCGCGGTCGTCATCGACGGGCTGATCGTGCTCGTCGGTCGAGTGGCCACCCCGTGGACGCGGGCGATGCGATGAACTTCGTCCACCAGGCGATCGCCTACCTGCTGACCGCTCACAACTGGACCGGCCCCGTCGGGCTCGCGGCGCGCATCGCCGAACACCTCGAGTACACCGCGATCGCCGTCGGCGCGGCGGCGCTCATCGCCGTACCCATCGGGCTGATCATCGGGCATACCCGCCGCGGCACCTTCCTGGCGGTAGGCGCGGTCAACGCGCTGCGCTCGCTCCCGACGGTCGGCGTGCTGCTGCTGGGGGTGCTGCTGTTCGGGCTGGGCCCGGTGCCGCCGCTGTTCGCGCTGATGCTGCTGGGCGTGCCGTCGCTACTGGCCGGCACCTACGCGGGCATCGCCGGCGTCGAGCCGGCCGTCGTCGACGCCGCCCGCGCGGTCGGCATGACCGAGACCCAGGTGCTGATGCGTGTCGAGGTGCCGACCGCGCTCCCGGCGATCCTGGGTGGGCTGCGCAACGCGACCTTGCAAGTGGTCGCCACCGCGACGGTGGCCGCCTACGCCAGCCTCGGCGGCCTGGGGCGCTATCTCATCGATGGCATCAAGGAGCGGCAGTTCCACCTCGCCCTCGTCGGCGCGCTGGCCGTCGCCGCGCTGGCGCTCGCCCTCGACGGAGTCCTGGCGGCGGCTGTGTGGGCGTCGGCCCCCGGAACCGGACGGCTACGCGGGGACAGTCATCACACTTACCGCTAAATGCAGCCGCAGCGCGCGGCGGCGTTCTACGGTGGGGGAGTGACTTCAGCGTCTTCCGACTCGAACCGGCGTGGCTGGGATGCGATGCTGACCTGGCGCGCGCCGGACATCTCGCGGATGGAGTCGGTGCGGGTGCAGGTGTCGGGCAAGCGGATCAGGGCCAACGGCCGCATCGTCGCCGCGGCCACCGACACCAACCCGGCCTTCGGCGCGTACTACGAACTGCAGACCGACGAGTCCGGCGCCACCACACGGTTCGGGTTGACCGTCACACTGGCCGAGCGGGAACGTCAGCTCGCGATCTCCCGCGACGAGGAGAACATGTGGATGACCACCGACCACCAGGGGGAGCGGCGCGAATCCTATGACGGGGCCCTGGACGTCGACGTGGTGTTCAGCCCCTTCTTCAACGCCCTGCCGATCCGGCGCCTCGGCATCCACGAGCAGGCCGGATCGTTCGCGGTGCCGGTGGTGTACGTGAACGTGCCCGACATGGCGGTCACCGCGGCCACGGTGAGCTACACCAGTGAGGGCCGCCCCGACGGGATCAAGTTGCGCTCCCCGGTCGCCGACACCGTGGTGGCCGTCGACGACGAGGGATTCATCCTGGACTATCCCGGGTTGGCAGAGCGGATCTGATCACCCCGCCCGAGCGGCCCGCGGCGGCCAGTTCGTCGCGCCAGTCCGGGGAACCGACGACGACATGCACGATCTCCTCACGCGGGAAGCTGTCGTAGCTGATCCGCGCGGCGTGGCCCGCCTCGACGAGCTCGCCCACCGAGTGGCGCTGGGCCAGCGACTCCCGGGTGCGGCTCAGCAACGCCAGCACCCGGTCGGTCGCGGTCAGCAGCTCAGCCGCGTTGCCCTCGCACATGGCGCGCACCAGGTCCGGGGCCGTGGCCGCCACCCGGGTGCCGTCGCGAAACGACCCGGCGGCCAACGCGAACGCCAGCGGCACGTCCGCGGCGGCGACGGCGAGCGCCTCGGCGAGCAGGTGCGGCAGGTGGGAGATGGCGGCCGCCGCGGCGTCGTGCTCGTCGGAGCGCGCCGGCACCACCATCGCGCCGCAGTCCAACGCCAGCGCCGTCACCGTAGACCACACCACCGGGTCGACGTGGTCGTCGACGCTGACCACCCACGGCGTCTCGGTGAAAAGCCCGGCGTTCCCGGCGGCCCAGCCGGAGTCGGCGGTGCCGGTCATCGGGTGCCCGCCGACGAAGCGAGCCTGCAGGCCGGCCGCGGTGACCGCGTCGAGCACCGCGGTTTTGACGCTGGTGACGTCGGTGAGCGGGCAGCCCGGGGCCAACTCGCCGACGTGGGAGAGCAGGCTGGGCAGGGCCGGCATCGGCACGGCCAGCACGATCAGCGCACCGGTGTCGGCGGCCCGGGTCAGGGTGGCGGTGAGGTCGGTGCCGGCGTCAAAGCCGTCGGCCGTGGCCGCGCGGGCGCCGGCCACCGAGCGGTTGTAGCCGAACGCCTCGCGGCCCGACGCCGCCGCCGCGCGCAGGATCGAGCCACCGATGAGCCCGAGCCCGAGCACGCATACCGGTGGTCTTGGTTGGGAGCCGGCCACAGTCCAAGGTTGGCACAATTCGACCGGCGGTGGTACGTCCCGGGCCGTCGCCGATCGCGTTCGTCGACGCTGTGTCTGGTCACAGGGCCTGTGCAGCGACTACCGTGAACGCTCATGGGAGCACAGCGGGCGTCAGCCGCGGGCGCCTCGGCGGACGCCGCCGACGGGTTCGGGGTCGCGGTGGTGCGCGAGGAGGGCAAATGGCACTGCTCGCCGATGGCTCCCCAGGCGCTGACCAGCCTGAGCGCCGCTGAAACGGAGTTGCGTGAACTGCGCAGCGCCGGCGCGGTGTTCGGCCTGCTCGACGTCGACGACGAGTTCTTCGTCATCCTGCGCCCGGGCCCGTCGGGGACCCGGCTGCTGCTGTCGGACGCGACCGCCGCCCTGGACTACGACATCGCCGCCGAGGTGCTCGAGAAGCTGGACGCCGACATCGGCCCCGACGACCTCGAGGAGGCCGACCCGTTCGAGGAGGGCGACCTGGGGTTGCTGTCCGACATCGGACTGCCCGAGGCGGTGCTGGGCGTCATCCTCGACGAGAACGACCTGTACGCCGACGAGCAACTGGGCCGGATCGCCCGCGAGATGGGCTTCGCCGACGAGCTGTCGGCGGTGATCGACCGCCTCGGTCGCTGATGGGCCGCTCCGGTCGGTGAGTATCGACGACGACCTGATCCGTGCGGCCCTGGCGGTCGCGGCGACGGCCGACCCGCGCGACGTGCCGGTCGGTGCGGTTGTTGTCGGCCCCGACGGCACCGAGTTGGCCCGGGCGTGCAACGCCCGCGTGGCGCTGGGGGACCCGACCGCGCACGCGGAGATCCTGGCTTTGCGGGCGGCCGCCACCGTGTTGGGCGACGGCTGGCGGCTCGAGGGGACGACGCTGGCGGTGACGCTGGAGCCGTGCACGATGTGCGCGGGCGCGTTGGTGGCTGCCCGCGTGGGGCGGGTGGTGTTCGGCGCGTGGGAACCCAAGACCGGGGCCGTCGGCTCGCTGTGGGACGTGGTGCGCGATCGTCGGCTGAATCACCGCCCGCAGGTGCGGGGTGGGGTGCTGGCCGGCGAGTGCGGCGCGGTGTTGGAGGCGTTCTTCGCCGACCGGCGATTGGGGTGAGCGGCGGGTGGTTCTGTAGGCTGCGTGGCGGTGGCGTGTCCGAGCGGCCTAAGGAGCACGCCTCGAAAGCGTGTGACGGCTAACACCGTCCGAGGGTTCAAATCCCTCCGCCACCGCCATAGCCACGACGTTGTTTGGGCCGACAGGAAAACGTGTCGCTAGTGACACAGTCCCGCAGAACTAGGGGACATCCTCCGCGGTGGGTTCGCAGAAATCGAAGTGTGAGTACCCACGCCGGCGATCCCCGGCCGCGTCGTACCGGGGACGCCCGGTGCGAACCGTGGCCGGCGGGCGGACTTCGCGTCGGAGGGTCGGCCGGGCCCGTCCGGACGAGTTGACCGGCGTCGCCGCGTGAGATGAATTCCTTACAGGAGAGCCTGCAACCTCGACACCAGCGAGAACCAACCGAACTGGTCGGAGCCGTAGTTGTTCACCCCCGAGATGAGGCCGCTAATGCCAGGAAACCTGCCGCTCGTTGCCAAAGTGCTGGTGTTGTTGAGGCCCGAGATTGTCCCGTTGGCTAAGGTCCCGTCGAGGGCCGTGTTGGAGAAGCCCGAGACGCCAAGGGCGAATGGGGGAATCCCGTCAAAGCGTCCCGTGACCTGGTTTCCGTAACCGGAAACAAAGTTGCCGATATTGCTGTAGCCCGAGTTGGCCTGGTTGGTCAGCCCGGCGACAGCGAGGTCGAACGGTGTACCGACGCCCAAGTAGCCGGTGTTGAAGGTACCTGCGTTGCCGAAGCCGGTGTTGAAGGTACCTGCGTTACCCACACCGGTGTTGAAGCCACCCGAGTTGTTCCAGCCGGTGTTGACGGAACCGGAGTTGCCGTCGAAGGTGTTGAAGTTGCCCGAGTTGTGCCACCCGGTGTTGAACGATCCCGAGTTGCCCAGACCCCAGTCTGCGGTGCCCGAGTTGTAGGCACCGATGTCCCCGAACCCGGAGTTGCCGAACCCGACGCTGTTCACGCCGCCTAATGGGTTCGTCCCGGAGTTGTTGAACCCGATGTTTCTCACTCCGGAGTTGAAGAACCCGGAGTTACCGGTGCCGGAGTTGCCGAACCCGACGTTGCCGGTGCCCGAGTTCGGGTTGCCCGTGATCGTGAACTGGCCGTTGGCGAGGTTGTAGTAGTTGTCGCCGAACCCGACCAAGTGGTTACCGCTCAACCCGAAACCGAGGTTGTAGCTACCGGTGTTACCGAAACCGACGTTCCCGGTGCCGTTATTGCCGCCACCGGAGTTTCCCTCCCCGTAGTTACCGACCCCGGTGTTGTTGTTACCGAGGTTGCCCCACCCATTGTTGAAGCCCGACTGGACAGAGCTGGTGTTGGTATTCCCACCCCCCAGGTTGTAACTACCGGTGTTGCCACTGCCGACGTTGAACATGCCGAAGTTACCGTTACCCACGTTCCCGCACACGCACCCGACCCCGGTGTACCCATTTCCGCTCAAGGTTCCGGTCACGGGGTCGCCGGTGTTACCGCTACCCAGGTTCAGGTTCCCCGTGTTGCCGAACCCGATGTTGCCGAACCCGATGTTGCCATTGCCGATGTTGCCGCCACCGATATTGCCGCCACCAAGGTTCTGCAACGTCGATACCGTCGTTAGGTACATCATGGACAAGTCGTCGGCCACCGTCGTCGCCGCCGCCGATGCCCCGGCGTGATACCCCGACAGCGCCGCCACGTCGGCCGCCCACATCGACTCGTACTCGCCCTCCAGCGACGCGATCGCCGG
>CAZZHX010000120.1:0-9431 GCA_964653535.1 uncultured Mycobacterium sp.
AGGTTGTCGACCCGGAGGTTGTCGACCCGGAGGTTGTCGACCCGGAGGTTGTCGAATCGGCGACGGTCACGTGCATTCCTTCCACAGCGGAAGGCGTCCTTCGATCTGCCGAGCGTGGCGGATACCGGCAGAAACCCGGAACCGTTGCAACGCCTCTCGACCGGCTAAGTTTACGTCGTCGCTCCGACGTCTCGACGCCCAGGTCGACCCGACCCGCGTCGCGATCGCCAGTGCGCCGTTGCCGGCGTGGTAGCGGTGTTCGTGAGGGGCGGCCACCCCGCAAGAATAGTCGTTCTATACAAACAGTCCGGCGCTTACGGCGCCCCAGCCATCTGCACAGGCGGGCCGGCCCAGGCCGTAACCTGGTTCTGTGACCCCGCCGGATGGCAATGCCCCACTGCCCGAATTGCGCAACACCGTCGTCGTGGCGGCGTTCGAGGGCTGGAACGACGCCGGCGACGCGGCCAGCGACGCGCTTGAGCACCTAGCGAGCATCTGGGACGCCGAACTGATCGTGGAGATCGACGACGAGGCGTATTACGACTACCAGGTGAACCGCCCGGTCATCCGGCAGGTCGACGGCGTAACGCGCGAACTGGTGTGGCCGGCGATGCGGATTTCGCACTGCCGACCCCCGGGCAGCGACCGCGACGTCGTGTTGATGCACGGCGTCGAGCCCAATATGCGCTGGCGGACGTTTTGCACCGAACTGTTGGCGATCGCCAACAAACTCAACGCCGAAACCGTTGTGATCCTCGGCTCCCTGCTGGCGGACACACCCCACACCCGACCGGTTCCGGTCTCGGGTGCGGCGTACTCCCCCGAGTCCGCCAAACGTTTCGGTCTGGAGGAAACCCGCTACGAGGGTCCCACCGGGATCGCCGGGGTGTTGCAGGACGCCTGCGTGGCGGCGGGCATTCCGGCGGTGACGTTCTGGGCGGCGGTGCCGCACTACGTGTCGCAGCCGCCGAACCCCAAGGCGACGGTCGCGCTGCTGCGCCGGGTCGAGGACGTGCTGGACGTCGAGGTTCCGCTGGCCGACCTGCCGACGCAGGCCGAGGAGTGGGAACAGTCGATCACCGAGATGGCCGCCGAGGACGAGGAGCTGGCCGAGTACGTGACGGCGCTGGAGGAGCGCGGCGACGCCGATGTGGACGTGAACGAGACCCTAGGCAACATCGACGGCGATGCGCTCGCCGCCGAGTTCGAGCGTTACCTGCGCCGGCGCCACCCGGGGCTGGGGCGCTAGTCCGGCCCTGCTCGGGCTTATCTAGGGCATCTCTAGGGCTTCTCCAGACCCACGTTGTAGGCGCTGGTGGAGCGACCGAGTGCGGCCACTTCGGCATCCATTCGCGGCATCAACTCGGCCGCGAGCCGCAGGATCAGAAATTCGCCGATCCTGGTGGACAGCAACGGCTTCAGCCAGCGCATCGCACGCACCCAGTCGGGGCAGTAAATGCGGCGGGCGCGGCCCTCGATCCCCGTGACGAAGGCGTCCGCGCAGGCATCGACCGTGGTGGTCTTGTTCAACGGCCACGGTAGCCTGGTCAGCAGTTCGGCGAACGCGGACAGGTCGGCCTTGACATCGCGCAGCAGAGCGGTGTCGATCCAGGACATGTGGGCCGACCCGACGCCGACGCCGAGATGGGTGACTTCCAATCGCAGGGCGTTGGCGAGGGCCTCCACGCCGGCCTTCGACGCGTTGTACGGGGCGAGCCCCGGAGCCGCCGCGAACGCCGCCAGCGACGAGACGATCAGCACATAGCCGCGCCTGTCGATCACCGCGGGCAACGTGGCCCGCACCGTGTTGAACACGCCAAGCACATTGATGTCCTGCACCCGTGCGAACGCCTCGGGATCGACCTGCAGCAGCGACCCGTAGCTCGCGATGCCGGCATTGGCCACCACGATGTCGATGCCACCGAAACGTTCCACGGCCTGCGCCGCGGCGGAGTGCATGGCGGGCAGGTCGCGCACGTCGGCGACGACGGCCAGCACGTGCTCCTCGCCCAGTTCGGCGGCCAGCGCCGCCAGTTCGGCCTCGCCGATATCGGTGAGGACCAGCTTGGCGCCCCTGGTGCGCAGCCGATGGGCCACCTCGGCACCGATCCCCCGCGCGCCGCCGGTGATGAACACGACCTTGCCCTGCAGTGATGTCATGGCCGCCAAGGTTAGACGTTCACCCCGAGGAGCGCGTCGACGGCCGTGGCCACCAGCGCCGGAGCCGCCGTGTCGTGACCCCCGTACTCGAGGGCATCGGTCACCCAACCATCGACGGCGGCAATCGCTTTGGGAGTGTTGAGGTCGTCGGCCAGGTAGCCGCGCAGGCGGGCAACGATGTCGGCGGCATCCGGGCCGGCGGGCAGCGCAGCCGCCTCGCGCCATCGCCGCAGTCGCCCGATGGCCTCGTCGAGCACCTGGCTGCTCCAGGACCGGTCTGCGCGGTAGTGCCCGGCCAGCAGGCCCAACCGGACGGCCGGCGCTTCGACACCCTGGGCGCGCAGCTCCGACACCAGGACCAGGTTGCCGCGGCTCTTGGACATCTTGTGCCCGTCCCACCCGATCATGCCGGCATGCACGTACTGCCGGGCGAACCGCCGCTCGCCGTGGACACATTCGGCGTGCGCGGCGGTGAACTCGTGGTGCGGGAAGATCAGGTCCGCGCCGCCGCCCTGAATATCCAGGCCGATGCCGATTCGACTCAGCGCAATCGCCGCGCACTCGATGTGCCAGCCGGGCCGGCCGGCGCCGAACGGTGACGGCCAACTGGGTTCGCCCGGCCGCGCGGCCCGCCACAGCAGGGCGTCGAGCGCGTCGGCCTTGCCCGGCCGGTCCGGGTCGCCGCCGCGCTCCTCGAACAGCCGCAGCATGGTGTCGCGGTCGTACCCGGACTCGTAGCCGAACTGCGGCGTCGCGTCCGCCCGGTAGTAGACGTCGGGGTGTTCGCCGACGTCCGGGTCGATGACGTAGGCCGCCCCCGCCGCCAGCATTTTCTCGACCAGCTCGATCACCTCGGGGATCGCCTCGGTGGCCCCGATGTAGTCGCGGGGCGCCAACACGCGCAGCGCGGTCATGTCCTCGCCGAACAGGGCGACCTCGCGCGCCGCCAGATCGCGCCAGTCGATACAGTCGCGCTCGGCACGCTCCAGCAACGGATCGTCGACGTCGGTGACGTTTTGCACGTAGTGCACGTCGTGGCCGAGGTCCAGCCACTGGCGGTAGATCAGGTCGAACGTCAGGTAGGTGGCCGCGTGACCCAGGTGGGTGGCGTCATATGGCGTGATCCCGCAGACGTACATGGTCGCCACATCGCCAGCCGCGACCGGACGCACCTGCCGGTCGGCGGTGTCGTAGAGCCGCAGCTCCGGACCGCGGCCCGGCAGCACCGGAACCGGCGGAGACGCCCAGGACTGCATGCCCACGACTTTAGGCGGGTAGCCCGGGTATCGAGCTCAGCGGTAGGCGGCGTCGATGGCGCCGAGCAGGATGGGCGCCAGGTCGGCGCGGCACATCACGAAGTCCGGCAGGTACGGGTCGGCCTGGTTGTAGCGCAGCGGCGACCCGTCGAGCCGCGAGGCGTGCATGCCGGCGGCCATCACCACCCCGGCCGGGGCCGCCGAATCCCACTCCCACTGGCCCCCCGAGTGCACGTAGGCGTCGACGTCCCCGTCGATCAACGCCATCGCCTTGGCGCCGGCCGAGCCGATTCCCACGAGCTGAATCGCCAGCGTCTGCCGCATGAAGAACACCACCGGCGGCGGCCGGTTGGCGCTGACGGCGATCCGGATGGGGCTCAGAACCCCGACGCGGGCGGCGTCGGCGGTCACAGTGTCGCTGCGGTAGACCATGTTCCCGCGGGCCGGCAACGACACCGCCGCGTCGGTGATCTCGCAGCCCGCACCGGTGTGGGTGCCGGCCGGGTCGCCGGCGGGACGCTGCCAGAGCGCGATGTGGACTGCCCAGTCGTCTCGCCCCTGCGTGGAGAATTCGCGCGTGCCGTCCAGCGGATCGATGATCCACACCCTGTCGTGCCGCAGGCGCACCAGATCGTCGAACGCCTCTTCGCTGAGCACCGCATCGCCGGGCCGCTCGGCGTACAGCCGCTGCAGGATCAGTGCGTTTGCCAGGCTGTCGCCCGCGTCGCCCAACGCCCAGGGATGGCCGAAACCCATCTCCTCGCGCACTGTGAGCAGCAACTCCCCCGCCTCCGCGGCTAGCTCGGCGGCCAGCGCGGCGTCGGTCATCACCGCTTCAGTATCGCCGACGACCGCACGCGCCTCAGAACGCCGGCCACGGAATCGGACGGTGCCGATCCGGGGCGGGCATCACCGGTGTGTCCAGCAGCGCGGACGTGCGGGCGCGCAACGCACCGATCTCCGCCCGGGTGATCTGGGTGTCCAGCTCATCGCGCAACGAGCCGGAGAGGGCGTCGGCGAGTCCGGCTACCGCCTCCAGCGTCTCGTCGTCGACGGGCTTGCCGGCCCAGCCCCACAGCACCGTGCGCAACTTGTTCTCCACGTGCAAACACACCCCGTGGTCCACCCCGTACACCCGCCCGTCGACTCCCGACAGGATGTGGCCGCCCTTGCGGTCGGCGTTGTTGACCAGCACGTCGAACACCGCCATCCGGCGCAGCGCGACGTCGTCGGCGTGCATCAGGATAACCTCGTCGCCGACGTGGTCGTAGGCGCGCAGCACCGGCAGGTAGCCCTCCCGCGGTGCGCCGACGGGGAACAGGTCCACCAGGTTGGGCCGGGTTTCAGGGTCGCCAGTGTCGTCGGTGTCGCCCGGCTGCTCGACCCACAGCTGCAGCATGCCCGGGCCGGCGGGGCCCTCTCGAATCATTGTGTACGGCACAACGTTCCACCCCAGCTGCGCCGACACCAGGTAGGCGCAGACTTCGCGACCGGCCAGGGTTCCGTCGGGGAAATCCCACAGCGGCTGCTCCCCGGCGACCGGCTTGTAGACGCAGTGCACGGTGGACTCGCCGAGCGTGGATTCGCACAGGAAGGTGGCGTTGCTGGCCGAACGGATCCGGCCCAGGATCGTCAGCTCGCCGTCACGCAGCACCTCGCGCCGGTCACCCTCGGGGTTCATCGTCGCGATCCTGGTCGGGTTCGGCGTCGGGTTCGGCGTCGGGTTCGGCGTCGGGTTCGGCGTCGGGTTCTTCGATCGGCCCGAGCAGCGAGCCGCGCCGGTAGCCGTTGGTGCGCGCGCAGATGTGGCCTTCCGCGTCCAGCGGTTCATCGCACAGCGGGCACGGCGGGCGTCCCGCCGAGATGACGCGATCGGAACGCGTGGCGAACTGCCGCGCTGATTCCGGCGACAGGAACACCCGGAGCGCGTCGGGGCCCTCGTCAGTGTCGTCCAGCACCACCGATGCGTCGAACTCGGTATCAGTGACCGCCAGCAGTTCGACCACGACGGACTGCGCCTCGGAATCCCAGCCCAGGCCCATCGTGCCGACCCGGAACTCGGCGTCCACCGGCATGATCAGCGGCTTGAGATCGTCGATCGCCTCGGGCTCGGGCGGCACCGGCGTGCCGAACCGACGGTTGACCTCGAGGAGCAGCGCGCTGATGCGCTCTGCGAGCACAGCGACCTGCTGCTTCTCCAACAGCACCGACACCACCCGGGCATCGTGCACCGCTTGCAGGTAGAACGTGCGGCTTCCGGGCTGCCCGACGGTCCCGGCCACGAAGCGGTCGGGAGTGCGGAAGACGTGGATTGCGCGGGCCATGGCCCTTCTAAAATACCGGCTGTTCGTAGTGCCGCGCGCCCGGCGTTAATCCGTGGATCCGCCGACCACGGCATCGCTCGACGCCACCGGTGCCGCATCGTCTGTCTGCTCGTGCTTCTGCTCGTCTGGAGGCCCAGCCCGCAGCGGGGCGGACAACCGCGCCCCGGTGTGATTGACGTGCAGGACGAAAGGCCGGATTTCGGTGTAGCGGATCACACTCACCGACGACGGGTCGGCCACGACGCGCTGGAAACCGTCCAAGTGCATGCCGTACGCATCGGCCAGCACCGCCTTGATCACGTCGCCGTGCGTGCAGGCTACCCACAGGGCGTCGCCGCCGTGCTCGGACGCCAGCCGCCGGTCGTGGTCACGGACGGCGGCCACCGCGCGGACCTGCACCTGCGTCAGGCCCTCGCCGCCCGGGAACACCGCCGCGCTCGGGTGCGCCTGCACGACCCTCCACAGCGGCTCGCCCGTGAGCTCGCCGATCTTGCGGCCCGTCCACTCGCCGTAGTCGACTTCGGCGAACCTCGCCTCGATGAGCGGCTCAAGGCAGAGCGCGTCGGCGAGCGGTTCGAGGGTACGGCGGCATCGCAACAGGGGGGAGCTGACCAGCGCGCGGATCGGCAGATCGCCGATCCGGTCGATCAGCCCGTCGGCCTGTTCGCGGCCCTTGTCGTCGAGGTCGACCCCCTCGGAGCGACCGGCCAGGGTCCCCGCGGTGTTCGAGGTCGAGCGGCCGTGCCGCAGCAGGATCACGGTCATGGCGCGGCGCTAGCGTGCTGCGGCTACGGCGTGCGCAACACAGTCGCGCACCGCCGCGGTGAGGCTGCGTACGTCGGTGAGGTCGATGTCCGCGATGCCGCGCACGGCCGTGCCGATGATGTCCTCGGTCTGGGGAACCGGGCTGGACACCCGCGGCCGGTAAACTTCGACGACGAGCGATCCGTGCTCGATGTGGAAGGAAAAACTGCGCCCGCCCTCAGCTCGGCCGTACCCGCTGGCGAAGATTCCTGTCGAGAGGTCTTCGACGGCAAACTCGTCGGTCATGCCACGCCGGTCGTCGATGACGGTCATCATTCGACAATACCGCTCCCGCGGTAGATAAAGGACGACCATTGCTGTCCCGGCACGCGACGCAGGCACTACTGCTCCTGATAGTTGGGGTGGTGCCGGCGCTGGGCGCGGGGTGTTCGTCCACTCCCCTCGACAGCGCACCGCCCACCATCGCGCCGGCCCAGCCGGCCGTGTCCCCGCCGGTGTCGCGGATGCCGGCCGGTGCGGTGCTTCCGCTCGCGACGGGGGCCGGGGCGGCGGTCTTCGACAACGGCACCCACCAGTTGGCCGTCCTGGTGTCCGGTGCCGATGGGGCGCCCGGCAGCGTCGCGGTTTTCGGGCTCCCGCAGCACCCGCCGCGGGTGATCGCCCTACCCGGTCCAGCCACCGCGTTGACGGGCGACGGCCGGGGCACGGTCTACCTCGCTACGCACGGCGGCTACTTCGTCGCCGACCTGTCCACCGGCCGCACCGCAACGGTGGGCGTCACGCAGGCCCAGCAGGTCGAGTTCACCGCCATCGCCCGGCGAGCCGACGGCGCGCTGGTGCTCGGCGGGGCCGACGGGGCCGTCTACCTTCTCGCCACTCCGGCGCCGGACGTCAGCGGCACCGCGGCGATCGCCACCCGGCTCGCACTCTTCTCTCGCGTCGATGCCCTTGTCACACAAAGAAACACGACGGTGGTCCTCGACCGGGGGCAGACCTCGGTCACGACCATCGACGCCAGCGGCCGTGCCGAGCAGGCGCTGCGCGCCGGGGAAGGTGCAACCACACTGGCCGCCGATCCGATCGGCGTCGTACTGGCCGCCGACACCCGCGGGGGGCAACTGCTGGTGTACGGCGTCGACCCGCTGATGTTGCGTCAGGCTTACCCGGTGGGGCAGGCGCCGTACGGCCTGGCCGGCTCCCGCGCGTTGGCCTGGGTCACCCAAACCACATCGAATATGGTCATTGGTTACGATCTGTCCACCGGCATTCCCGTCGAAAAGGTGCGCTACCCGACCGTGCAGCAACCGAACTCACTGGCCTTCGACGACACGATGGGCACGTTGTACGTCGTGTCGGGGTCTGGTGCGGGAGTTCAGGTCATCGAGCACGCGGCGGGCAGCCCGTGACAAGGCCCCCGGCGCCGCGGCAGAGCCGACTGCCCGCGGGGTGGGATTCGGAGATGTCGGATGACTACGAGTGGGCGCCACTGCGCCTACCACCGGACGTGACCCGCCTGAGCGCCTCAACCCGGTTGTCGATCGAAGCGGAATATCGCGGCTGGGAGTTGACCCGGGTGCGGCTGTACACCGACGGCAGCCGGCGGGTGTTATTGCGCCGCAGAAAGACTCGCCGGGACGGTCGGCCGACCGAACAACCGGAACTGTGACGCCTGGCCCACCGCGCGACCGTCGGGCCTACGGCCTGGTGCGACGCCTGCTCTTTGTGGTGGCACCTGAGCGCATCCACACGCTGGTGTTCGCCGCGCTGCGCGGCGTCACCGCCATTCCACCGGCGCGGCGGGTGCTGCAGCGACTGCTCGGTCCGACCGACCCCCTACTGGCCAGCACGGTGTTCGGGGAGCGCTTCCCGGGGCCGCTCGGGCTCGCGGCGGGCTTCGACAAGGACGGCCTCGGGCTGCACACCTGGGGCGCGCTGGGTTTCGGGTACGCCGAGGTCGGCACCGTCACGGCGCGGCCGCAGCCCGGCAACCCGCCGCCGCGCATGTTCCGGCTGCCCGCCGACCGCGCCCTGCTGAACCGGCTGGGGTTCAACAACCTCGGCGCGGGCGCGCTGGCGATCCGGCTGGCGCGTCGTCGACCCGGGGTGCCGATCGGGGTCAACATCGGCAAGACCAAGAGCGCCACGGCCGCCGAGGCGGTGGCCGACTATCGGGCCAGCGCCCGGCTCGTCGGACCGCTCGCGGCGTATCTGGTGGTCAACGTCAGCTCCCCGAACACACCGGGGTTACGCGACCTGCAGGCGGTCGAGTCGCTGCGGCCCATCCTGGCGGGCGTGCTCACAGAGGTGTCGGCATCGTTGACGCCGGTCTTGGTGAAGATCGCGCCGGACCTGTCCGACTCCGACATCGACGACATCGCCGACCTGGCAGTCGAACTCGGCCTGGCGGGCATCGTCGCCACGAATACCACGGTGTCGCGCGAGGGCCTGCGCACCCCGGGGGTCGACGCCATGGGACCCGGCGGCATCTCCGGGCCGCCGGTAGCCCACCGCGCCGTCGAGGTGCTGCGTCGGCTCCACGATCGGGTGGGTGATCGTCTGGTGCTGATCAGCGTCGGCGGCATCGAGACCGCCGACGACGCGTGGGAGCGAATCACCGCAGGGGCATCTTTGCTGCAGGGTTACACCGGCTTCGTCTACGGCGGTGGCCTGTGGCCCAGGGATATTCACGACGGCATCGCCCGCCGGCTGCGCGCCGGCGGGTTCGCCTCATTGGCCGACGCAGTCGGGTCGGCGGCACGCAAGCCGGGTTAGGCCGCGCCGGCATCCTCGGTTGGCTCGGCGGGCTCGGCGGGCTCGGCGGGCTCGTTGTCTGCGTTGTCCTCGTTGTCCTCGTTGTCCTCGCCGTCGTCTTCGGCGAGGATTTTTTCGGGGTGGTGGAAGGTATTCACGCGTGGTTGTCCGGTGT
>CAZZHX010000121.1:0-9397 GCA_964653535.1 uncultured Mycobacterium sp.
CTCCAGATCGGGGCGGCCCGCGCCGACCCCGGTCCGTTCCTCCGCGGCAACGGACCCCAACTGGCCGACGGGAACACCCTGTCGCTGGGCGACTACCGGTGCCGCGCCGACCGCAGCGGGCTGTTCTGTGCGAACTACCCACACCAGTCGGCGGCCCGGTTCGCGTCCGAGGGCATCCAGCCGTTCGGCTGCCTACGGTCGGTGCCACCGCCCGACGGCGTCGGTATCGCTTTCGGCTGCTGAGCGTTCGGCTGCCGAGCGGGACACGCTCGTCACCAGCGAACCGGCAGTTCCTTCATGCCGTAGATGTCGGCTTCCTTGAACGTCAGCTCCTCCGGAGCCACCGCCAGCTCCAGGCCGGGGAGGCGGCGGGCCAACGTCGCGAATCCAACCTGCATTTCGACCCGGGCGAGGTTCGCCCCGATACATTGGTGCACTCCGTAGCCGAAACCGACGTGCCCCCTGGTGTTTCGGTTGATGTCGAAGATCTCTGGGTTGTCGACGAATTCGTTGTCCCAGTTTCCGGCCGGCAGGTTCATCACGACGAACTCCCCGGCGCGGATCTCTTGACCGCCGAGAGTGAGGTCCTCGGTCGCCACCCGGTCGACCTGACTGTGCACGATGCTGAGGTAGCGCATCAGCTCTTCGACGATATTGGCGATCACCGCAGGGTCCTCGGTCTGGCCGAGGAGTTCGAAAACGTCGCGGCGCTCCAGCAATGCGACGGTTCCCAGCGACAGCATGTTCGCCGTGGTCTCGTGACCGGCGATCAGCATGATGAGGGCGGTCATCGTGGCGGTCTCACGGGTGAGCTGGCCGGTCGCCACGTAGTCGGTGACCAGACGGCTGATCATGTCGTCGCCCGGATCGCTCTCTTTGCGCTCCACCAATTCCTGGATGTAGGCGAACAGGGCCGCCGCTCCGTTCGCCCGCTGCTCGTCGGTGGAGTGGGTGTCCAGACTCACCGCGGTGTGTTGCTGAAAGATCCCCAGATCGTCGGGCGGCACCCCCAGCAGCAGCGCGATCACCATGGACGGCACCGGCACGGCGAAGTCGCGTACCAGGTCGGCCGGCGCTCCGCCGGCGATCATCTCGTCGAGGTAGCGGTCAACCAGGTCCTGAATCGGGGTCCGCATGGCCTCGCACCGCCGGAACGTGAACGCGCCAGTCACCATGCGCCGCAGGCGATTGTGCTCGGGGTCGTCGACCCGGGCGAAGATCACCGGCGCGGAGTTTTCCGCGCCGGCCTGCTTCATCACACCCGGCATGGTGTCGGCAGACAGGCGCGGGTCCAGCAGTCCCGCCCGGATATCCCGGTAGCGGCTCAACGCCCACGCCGGCTTGCCGTGGTACATCACCCGGCGCAGCCCGGGGTCCGCCCGCCAGTTCACGAACTCCGGTGGCGGCTGCAGCGGGCAGGTGGCGGCCCGCTCAGCGGGGATGACCGGTAGCTCCGACGATGGTGGCCTCACGATCTCGCCCTCACTTCCCGTCAATTTCCCCGGCAATTTTCCCGTCAGTACCCGAAGGTGCTGCGTCGAGCACGCGGATCTCCCCCGTGCTGCCGTCGACTTCGACCAGCGCGCCCGCCGGCAACCGCCGCGTCGCGCCCGCCGCGTCCACCACGCACGGGAACCCGAACTCCCGGGCCACCATGGCCGCATGGGACATCGGTCCGCCCAATTCGGTGACCACCGCGGCGGCGTAGCAGAAGGCGGCTGTGTAGCCGACATCGGTGACCTCCGCGACGAGTATCTCACCGGGCTGCAACTCGTCAATCGTGTCGGGCCGCACGATTCGCACCCGGCCGTGTACCCGCCCACCGCAGACGCCGACCCCGCGCAGGGTGTCCCCGCCGGCCAGGGCCGGCGACGCCGTGACGACTGGCTCCCAGCGTCCGCTGAAGAACGCCGGCGGAACGATCGCGGTCAGCCTGCGTTGCTCGGCGCGGCGACGCGCCACCACCCCCGACACGTCGGCCGGGAGCGGGTCGAGTTCGTCGACCAAGAGGTAGAACACGTCGCTCGCGGCGGTCAAGACGCCGGAATCGGCCAGCCGGCGCCCGTATTCGCGCAGCAGGCCCCGCAGCACCCAGTTCGCGCGCACGACCTTGTCGCGGCGGACCTCACGGTCGCGGAGTTGCCGCGTGAACAGCCATGCAACGGGCCGCGCCCGCACTGGGATTCGCGGATGCCGCGGCTGCGGCACACCGGGCGCGCCGATCGCCCTGGCCACCATCCGCACCAGCAACTCCGGATCGTCGGCGTAGCTGGTCGACAGCATCTCGAGCTCGGCCGGGCCACGGTGCCCGATCAACGCCAACTCGTTGCGCACCGCGGCGTGAAACTCCGGGGCCTCGACCGCCAGCTTCCCGAGGCGATCCCCCGGTTCGCCCCGCAGCAGGCGCACGACGTCCGCGTTGTGTTCTGCCGCCGCCACCAACCGCTGCACCGCCTCCACAGACCGTGCACTGGCCAGATCCGGGCCTACCGCTGGGGCCGTGTCCCGCCCGGCCACACCACGAAGAAGCAGATTGAAGATGGCGCAGAGAATGAACGATCCCGAGGCCAGTACCCATCCGTGCACGACCAGATCGCGCGCCAACAGAATCAGGCTGCGCAACCGGCGGTCGTCCAGGCGGGTGAGGTCATCCCCCGCCAGGCGCTCCAGACGGTCGACGTCGGCGACGAAGTCGCGGGTGTCGCGCGGCGAACCGGCGCTCAGTCCGACGAGATTGACGCCGCACACTCCGATGTTGCGCACGGTGCGCAGTTGCCTTTTCCCCCAGCTTCGTTCCGCAACCGGAAGCTCTTCACCGAGGATCGGCAGGGAAGCCATGCTGGGGCCGAAGAACCCGCTGTGACCCACCACCGTTGCCGGCGTGACGAACGGCACGGATTCGGCCATGAAATGCGCAGTGGTGATCGCCCCGTAAAACCGATGGCCGAACACCCCGACCGTGCGCCGGGCGATCTCGTCCTCGACGATTCCGCCGGGCCGTAGCCGCTCGGCGATACCCACCCCACCGGCGCGCAGGCCCCGCACCGTCACCGACGCCGACGACGGCGAGAACGGGCCCGGCAGTGCCTCGGACAGGTTGGTGGCCAGGAATGTCGGGAAGCGGGGGTCGATGAGGGTGTCGAATTCACCGTTGAGCCCGTCCGGACCCGCCGGCCTGGGAATCACCCCATCGTCGGCGGGTGTGTCGACGGCGGGCAGGTCATCGATGACGGCCAGCCGCCACGGCAGGGGGATCACCCGCCTGCCCAGGGTGATTCGGCCGCGCACCCCCATCGCCAGATCCTCGATGCACTCGCCGGCGTTCCACGCGGGGTGGAATCCCCACTCGTCCCGCAGGCGTGCGGTATCCATCAATGGCGCGCTCTGCACCAACTCCAGTTCGGCCAATGAGGTCAGGCGGCATCGCAGTGACGCGCCGAGCGGCACCACCGGCCGCCTGAGAGCGGCGGCGATCTGGCGCAACGTCGGTGTCCCCCCGGCAGCAACATTCACCGGCCCTCTGGCTGTGTGGGCGCCCTCGATCGCGCACCTCAACAACCGGATCGCATCGTCGAGGTGAACGACTTGCACGGGGCGGTCGGCGGACCCGTCGGGAAACACCGGCAGCGCGAACAGGCGGCGCACCCAATTGTCGACGCTGCGACCGACGATGAGCGCCGAGCGGATCACGACCGACTCGACCTCGGCCGCCGACAGCATCTCTTCGACACGGGCCTGTGCGACCCCGTCAACGGACACCGGGGCCGTCGCGTCGTGTTCGGTGTGCGCGCTCCCCGCCGGTCCGTAGACGTGCGCCGACGACGGAAAAACGATCCGACCGGATCCGTGTGCGGCCATCGCGTCGACGACGTTGCGGGTGCCCCCGATGTTGACTTGCTCGCTGATCCGCGCCCACGGTCCGGGGGTTTTCGCCCACGCGCAATGCGCGACGGCCTCGGCGCCCGCCACACAGCGCCGCACGACGTCGGGGTCGCGGATGTCGCCTACGACGAAGTCTGCGGTGCTCGACCAGCTTTCGGGTCGGTGGCGGGCCAGCCCGACGACGTCATGACCCTCGCTGAGCAATCGTGCGGCCAGCCCGCGACCGAGCACTCCGCTGGCTCCGGTGATCGCAATTCTCACTGACTGGATTCACTCATGTGTCGTCGCCGTGCAACGCCGTATTGACGAGGTCGTCGAGGTCCATGTCGGCGAGGCTTTTCTCCGTGGGTGCCGCGATGGCGGTCGATCGGCCGTTCCCGTGCGCGGGTGGTTCCATCAGCTCGCCGTGCAGGTAACCGGCCAGCACCGCGGGCTGGGGGTAGTCGAAGATCACTGTGGTCGCCAATGCCAGGCCTGTCGCGGATGTGAGTTGGTTGCTCATCGCGACAGCCGCCAGCGAATCAAAACCCAACAACTCCTGGACCGCCCGGTCCGGGTCGATCTCCTCGGGGCGGACGGACCGCAGGACGGTGGCGATGGTCGCACACACCAGATCCACCAGGATCGCGTGTTGCTCGTGCTCAGGAATTCCCCCGAGGCGTTGCAGAAGCGCCCCGCGTGGCGTGTCGGGTCCTGACATTTTTCTTCCGGAGCTAGTCATCGTCGTTCATCAGCGCAGCATTGAGGAGGTCGTCGAGATTCATGTCCGCGATGTTGTCTTCCATGGTCACTGCCGCCGGCGCAGGTTGCCCCGGAACTGCGGTGCTGTCGGACTCGTTGGCCAACGCCATCAACAGTTCGAGAACCCCGGCCTGGCGCAGGCGCTTGACCGGGATCGACGCCACCACGCGCTGGATGTCGGCGTCCGCGGGCACCGCCGCCGGACCGGCTCCCTCTCCGGAACTGCCGACGAGTTCGCGGCGGATGTAGCCGGCCAGCGCGGCGGCGTTCGGGTAGTCGAAGATCAACGTGGGTGACAGTGCCAGGCCGGTCGCGGTTTTGAGCCGGTTCCGCATCTCGACGGCGGTCAGCGAATCGAAGCCCAACTCCTGGAACGCCTGGTCCGGATCGATCGCCTCGGGGCTGGCATTGCCCAGCACGGTGGCAATACTGGAGCGCACCAGGTCCAACAGCAGTGCGTGCTGTTCGTCGTCGGGTAGGCCGTCGAGGCGCTGCAGCAACGCCGTCTTCGACTTCGCGGCGATCAGCGAATCGCCGACCTGCCGCCGAGTGGGAGCGTTGATGAGGTCGACGAACATCGGCGGCAGCCTGCCCTCGTCGAACGTGGCCCGAAGTGCCGCGAGGTCGATGTGGGCCGGCAACACGAACGGTTCGTCGACGATGAGTGCGGTATCGAAGAGTTGCAACGCTTCGTCCGACGACATGGCCTCGACCCCGTCGCGGGCGAAGCGCGCGTAATTGACGGTGCCCAGTTCCCGGGTCATGGCGCTGGTCTGGTCCCACAGGCCCCAGCCCAGCGAGATCCCCGGCAGGCCGTGGGCTTGCCGGTGGATGGCCAGCGCGTCCAGGAAGGAGTTGGCGGCCGCGTAGTTGGCCTGCCCCGATGAACCCACCAGCCCCGCCATCGACGAGAACAGCACAAACGCCGACAGGTCCAGGTCGCGGGTCAGCTCGTGCAGATTCCACGCGGCGTCGACCTTGGCCCGCAGCGCGACGGCCAGCCGCTCAGGAGTCAGCGACATCAGCATGGCGTCATCGAGGGCCCCGGCCGCGTGGATGACGGCCGAAAGCTTCTGCTGGATCGGGATATCGGCGATGACCTTGGCCAGCGCCGTGCGGTCTGCGGCGTCGCACGCCGCCACCGTGATCTGGGCGCCCGCGGCTTCGAGTTCGGCAACCAGGTCGGCGGCGCCCGGGGCGTCCGCGCCGCGCCGACTCACCAGCACCAGGTGACGGGCGCGACTGTGGGTCACGAGGTGGCGCGCCAGCGCCGAACCGGCCATGCCGGTGCCGCCAGTGATCAGCACGGTGCCCGACGCCCATGCGTCGGGCATCATCAGCACGACCTTGCCGACATGGCGGGCTTGACTCAGGTATCGCAGCGCGGCGGGCGCGCGCCGGATGTCGAACGTGGTGACTGGCAACGGCCGCAACACCTCGTCGCCGAACAGGGCGGCCAGTGCGGTGAGCATCTGGTGGATGCGGTCCGGTCCCGCCTCGAAGAGGTCGAATGCCCGGTAGCGGACGCTCGCGTGTTCCCGGGCGACGGCATCGGGGTCGCGAATGTCGGTCTTGCCCATCTCCAGGAAGATGCCGCCGCGGGCGACGAGCCGCAGCGACGCGTCGACGAACTCGCCGGCCAGGGCGTCCAGCACCACATCGACACCGCGGCCGCCCGTCACCGCACGGAACTTGTCCTCGAAGTCCAGGCTCCGCGAGTCCGCGATGTGATCGTCGTCGAACCCCATGGCCCGCAACGTGTCCCACTTACCGCGGCTCGCGGTGGCGAACACCTCGAGCCCCCAGTGCCGGGCGAGCTGCACGGCGGCCATGCCCACGCCACCGGTGGCGGCGTGCACCAGTACCCGCTGTCCCGCCTCGACCGACGCGAGGTCCCGCAGCGCGTAGTAGGCGGTCGCAAACACCACCGACGTGGTCGCGGCGGCAGTATGCGACCAACCGGCCGGCACCTTGACCAGCAGCCGATGGTCGGTCACCGCGACGGTTCCGGTGCCCTCGGGGAACAAACCCACGACCCGGTCACCGACTGCGAAGCCCGCCGTGTCCGCATTGGTCTCCACGACAACTCCGGAGGCCTCCACGCCCATCGCCGCCGCCGGGTCGGGGTATAGGCCAAGGGCGATCATCACGTCGCGGAAGTTGGCGGCCATGGCCGACACGGCCACCCGCACATGCCCGGGAGCCAACGGCGCGTCGGCGTCGGGCAGGCGCTCCAACAGCAGGTTCTCGAACGTCCCCCGACTGCTCATCCCCAGCCGCCACGCCCCGTCTAGTGGCGGCACCAGAAGACCGCTCACCGCGCGGCTGCCGCGAACACGCGCGGTGTGTACGGTGCCGCGGCGCAGCACCACCTGCGGCTCGCGGGCAGCCACGGCCGCGGCGGCCGAAGCGTCATCGAGGGGCGTGTCGCTGTCCACGAGCACGATCCGACCGGGGTGCTCGGTCTGCGCCGCCCGCACCAGGCCCCAGACCGCGGCGCCCGCCAGATCGGTGACGTCCTCGCCCGGCAGCGCGACGGCTCCCCGGGTTGACACCACCAGCGTTCCCGGCCGGTCGCGGTCCAGCCATGCGTGCAGCGCCACGAGCGCCCCCCGCGCGGCCGCATGGACCTGCGTCACCACGTCGAGCCGCGACGGCCGCGACTCGAACAGGTAGGTTCGGAATTCCGGCTCGGCGCCGTCCGGTTCCGGTGCATCCCACTGGAGTACGGCCACCGGCTGCACGTCGGCCGATGGCTGCGCCGACCAGAGCACCTCGAAGAGCCGGTCCGGGCCCGCGTTGGACACCGCTGCCAGCAGTTGCTGATCGTGGACGGGTCGCGCCACCATCGAGGACACCGACAGCACCGGCAGCCCCAGCGCGTCGGCCAACTCGATCGACACCGCCGACGTTCCGCCCGTCGGCGCGATCCGGGCGCGCACGGCCGTAGCCCCCGCTGCGTGCAGGGACACGCCCTGCCACGAGAACGGAACCAGGACTGATCCGTCGGCCAATTCGCCGCTGTCGGCGGCCAGAATCACCGCGTGCAGCGCCGCGTCGAGCAGGACCGGATGAACGCCGAATCCGGTCACCGACAGTCCCGCGTCGCTGGGCAGCGTCACCTCCGCGAACACCTCATCCCCGCGGAGCCACATCGACGTCAGGCCGCGAAACGCCGGCCCGTAGGAGTAGCCGCGTTCGGCCAATCGCGCGTATCCGTCGTCGACATCCAGGCCGACCGCTCCCGCCGGCGGCCACATCGACAAATCCGCTCCCGGCGCCACCGATCCCGCGCTCAGCACGCCCTCGGCGTGCAGCACCCAGCCGGATCCGGTCGCGGCGCGCGAAAACACCGACACCGCGCGCGTGCCGGACTCTGCCCCTCCCCCGGGTGCGGCTGTCAGGGGCCCCCCGACGACAACCTGAAGGGCCACCGACCCGGATGCGGGCAGCACCAGGGGCGCGGCCAGATTCAACTCGTCGACGACCGGGCAGCCCACCTCGTCGCCGGCGCGGATCGCCAGCTCGACGAAGCCCGCGCCGGGGAACAACACGACGCCCCCGACTGTGTGGTCGGCGAGCCAGCCCTGCACGCCCGGCGACAACCGACCCGTGAGCACCACCCCACCGCTGTCCGGCAGCTCCACCACCGCACCCAGGAGCGGATGATCGCTCGCGCCCAGTCCAAGCCCGGTGGCGTCGGCCGCAACGCCGTTGTTCGACAGCCAGAACCGCCGTCGTTCAAAGGCATACGTGGGCAATCCCACGACATTGGCTACACGGTTGGCCCCGCCGACTACGCCGCGCCAGTTCACATCCATGCCGGTGACGAATCCCTGCGCGACGGCGTCGGTGAGTGTGACCGGCTCGGGATGCGCCTTGCGCAGGGCGGACATCGCGATCACCGGGATCGTGCCCGGCTCGGGGGGCAGCAGTTCTTCGATCGCGACCGTCAGGCCGCTGCTGGGCCCGATTTCGAGGAACCGTGTCGCCCCGGCGGAGTGCGCGAAGCGGATGCTGTCGGCGAAGCGCACCGCGTCGCGGATGTGCCGCTTCCAGTAGGCGGGCGAGGCGAAGTCAGGCCCCGCCAACTGCCCGGTCACGTTGGAGATGATCGGGATCGCCGGTAGCCCGACCGGGAGACCGGCGGCGACCGTGCCGAAGTCGTCGATCATCGGTTCCATCAGCGGCGAGTGGAACGCGTGGGACACGGCCAGTCGGTGAACCCGGCGGCCCTCGGCGCGGAGTTGATCGGCCACTACCGCCACTGCGTCCTCGGC
This sequence comes from uncultured Mycobacterium sp., assembly GCA_964653535.1. Lineage (GTDB taxonomy): Bacteria > Actinomycetota > Actinomycetes > Mycobacteriales > Mycobacteriaceae > Mycobacterium. Next base: position 8,904 of record CAZZHX010000121.1, read on the forward strand.
GCCCGAAATCACCACCGACGCCGGCCCGTTGACCGCCGCGATACCGACCTCGGCGCCCAGCAGCGGTGCCACCTCGTCTTCGGTGGCCGCCACGGCCATCATGGCCCCACCCGGCGGCAGATCCTGCATGAACCGGCCGCGGGCGACCACCAGCACCGCCGCGTTTGCCAGCGACAGCACACCGGCGACGTGGGCGGCCGCCAGTTCGCCGACCGAATGGCCCATCACCAGATCGGGTTGCACACCAAAGGATTCGAGCAGCCGGAACAGCGCCACTCCGATCGCGAACAGGGCCGGCTGCGCGAACTCTGTGGTGTTCGCGAGGCTTTCGTCGTCGCCCCACATCACCTCGCGCAGCGGGCGCAGCAGGTGCCGGTCGAGTTCACCGACGACCGCGTCGAACGCCTCAGCGAACACCGGGTAGCCGGCGTGCAGCTCCATGCCCATGCCGAGCCATTGCGAGCCTTGGCCGGGGAAGACGAAGACGGTTTTAC
>CAZZHX010000122.1:0-9378 GCA_964653535.1 uncultured Mycobacterium sp.
TAGAAGTGGCACAACCGCGTGCCCAGCGGGGCACCACCGGACATCGCGGCGCGGCAGTCGCCGCCCAGCGCCGCACGCAGCTTGCCGTACACCAGTCGATCGAATACAGCGTGCCGGGCCCGCAGCAGCACGCCGGGGCCGCCGGAGTCCAGAGCAGTGCTCCACTCGATCGCCGTGCGCGCAGCGCGCTCGAAGATCCAACCCTTCCCGCCGTCGCGGGCGTTCAATTCGGCTGTGTTGTAGACCTTTTCGAACACCCGGGGCACCGACACCACGATCGTGGGCTTGAACACGCCGAGCGTGGGCACCAGGGTCTTGATGTCGCCGGTGTAGCCGATGGTGCCCTTGTTGGCGAACGCCGACATGGACAGCGCGCGCGCCAGCACGTGCGCCAGCGGCAGGAAGACGAGCAACCGTTCGCCTTTGCGCAGCAGCGTCGGGAGGCATTCCGCCGCCCCGCGCGTCTCGAAGATCAGGTTGGCGTGCGTCAGTTGGCAGCCCTTCGGGCGGCCCGTCGTTCCCGAGGTGTAGATCAACGTGGCCGCGTCGGCCGCCCGCAACCCGGCCAGCCGCTCGTCGAGGCGGCCGACCTCCACCGACCTGCCGGCCTCGGCGAGGACGTCGAGCGCCATCGGTTCGCCGGCATCGAGGTGCAGGGTGATGCGCAGGCTCGGCAGCGCGTCGGCCAATTCCTTGACCATCTGGGTATGCGCCTCGGTCTCGGTGATCACCAGGACCGCGCCGGAATCCTCCAGCACCCAGCGCACCTGATCGGCCGACGACGTGTCGTAGATCGGGACGGTGACCGCACCCACCGACAGGATCGCGTAGTCCAGGATCACCCATTCGTAGCGGGTGCCCGACAGGATCGCCACCCGGTCCCCGGCGTTGACGCCGTGGGCGATCAGCCCCAGCGCAGCCTGTCGGATCTGCTGGGCGGCCTGCGCGCAGGTCACATCCGTCCAGACGCCGTCGACGAGGCGCTGGAAGATCACATGATTGGGGTCGTCGCGTTCGTGGGTGTACACGCTGTCGACCACGCTGTCGCGGTCGCCGACCGCAAATCCCGCCTTGACGCTGAATTCACGCATTCCCCGACACTTTCAGAACTGGGCCACTCGACAGTTGGCACGGTCAGCACGGTCAGCATTGCCAGGTGCTGCCGATCGGACATACTGTGCCATCACAGCCGTCGGCGTGTAAAGGCGCCCGTAACGCCGTCCATTTCCGGAGGTCACCCATGAGTAGCCCGCCCATCTACCGCGTCGTCCAGTGGGCCACCGGGGGTGTCGGCCGGGCCGCCATCGAGTGCGTGCTCAACCACCCGCAGCTCGATCTCGTCGGCTGCTGGGTCCACTCCGCGGACAAGAGCGGCCGCGACGTCGGGGAGATCCTCGGCACCGGCACACTGGGCGTCACCGCCACCACCAACATCGACGACATCCTGGCCCTGGACGCCGACTGCGTGATGTACAGCCCGTTGGTCCCCAACGACAAAGAGGTCGTGGCGATTCTGCGGTCCGGTAAGAACGTGGTCACCCCGGTCGGGTGGGTCTACCCGGACATGGACAGCCCCGCCGTGAAAGCGATCGCCGACGCCGCCCGCGATGGCGGCGTGACGCTGCACGGGTCGGGGATCCACCCCGGCGGCATCACCGAGCGGTTTCCGCTCATGGTGTCGTCGCTGTCCTCGGCCGTGACCCATGTGCGCGCCGAGGAGTTCTCCGACATCCGCACCTACAATGCCCCGGACGTCGTTCGCCACATCATGGGCTTCGGCGGCACCCCGGAGGAAGCGATGAACGGGCCCATGGCCGGCCTGCTCGCGGCGGGTTTCAAGCAGTCGGTGCGAATGATCGCCGACCGCATGGGATTCCGCATCGATCCGGCCATCAGAACCGTTCAGGATATCGCCGTGGCGACCGCCGACATCGACTACGACCCGTTCCCGATCACCGCCGGGGCCGTCGCGGCGCGCCGGTTCCGCTGGCAGGCACTGGTCGACGGCGAGCCGGTGATCACCGCGGCGGTCAACTGGCTGATGGGTGAGGAGAACCTGGAGCCGGACTGGAATTTCGGTGGGCTCGGTGAACGCTTCGAAGTCGAGATCACCGGCGACCCCACCGTCAGCCTCACCTTCAAGGGCCTGCAACCGCCCACCATCGCCGAAGGGCTGCAACGCAATCCGGGGGTCGTGGCCACCGCCAACCACTGCATCAACGCGATCCCCGACGTCTGCGGCGCCGAACCCGGCATCAAGACCTACCTGGACCTGCCGCTGTTCGCCGGCCGCCCTGCGCCGGGCCTCGCCGCGACGTGACGTACAGCTATGACGGAGTGGGAACGGGACCACGTCCGCGTGAACGTCGTGTGTCCGTCAGCTGAATCCGACCGCAAAGTCGGCCCGGTACCAATCTAATTCGTCGTCGCTACACTGGGGCCGTGATTTCTGGCCACGCCGATGCTAGCGAGCAGACCTACCCGGACCGGCTCGATGCGAGACTGATCCGGATCGCCGGGGTGTGCGTCCTGGCAGTGATGATGGCGGTCTTGGACACCACCGTCGTCGCCGTGGCGCAGCGCACATTCGTCCTCGAATTCGCCTCCAGCCAAGCCGTCGTCGCCTGGACCATGACCGCCTACACGCTCACGCTGGCCGCCGTGATCCCGGTGGCCGGCTGGGCCGCAGACCGGTTCGGCACCAAACGGCTGTTCATGGTCGCGGTGGTCGCGTTCACCGCGGGCTCGCTGCTGTGCTCGATGGCGCCGACCATCACGCTGCTGATCGTGTTCCGGATCGCGCAGGGCATCGGCGGCGGCATGCTGTCGCCGCTGGCGTTGACCATCCTGGCCCGGGAGGCGGGCCCGCAGCGGATCGGGCGTCTGATGGCGCTGCTCGGTATCCCGATCATGCTCGCCCCGGTGGCCGGTCCGGTGCTCAGCGGGTGGCTGATCGATAGCTACGGCTGGCCGTGGATCTTCCGGATCAACGTGCCGATGGGCGTGCTCACCCTGATCGCGGCGGGGATCGTCTTCGCCAAGGACCGCGCGGCACCGTCGGACACCTTCGACGTCGTCGGCATGCTGCTGCTCTCCCCCGGACTGGCGGCGCTGCTCTACGGAATTTCCTCCGTCGCGGGGTACGGCACGCCCACCGACCCGCACGTCTGGCTCCCGGCCGCGATCGGCCTGGCGCTGATAGGCGGGTTCGTGTTCCACGCCCTGCACCGCGCCGACAACCCGTTGCTCGACCTGCGCCTGCTCACGAACCGGACAACCAGCGCCGCCAACGCGACGATGTTCTTGTCCACGGCCGCGCTCTTCGGCGTGGCATTGCTGCTGCCCAGCTGTCTGCAACAACTGCTTCGTGAATCGCCGCTGCAGTCCGGCGTTCACCTGATGCCACTGCGACTGGCCCCGATGCTCACCATGCCGATCGCCGGGATTCTCCTGGACAGGCGCGGCCCGGGCAAGGTGGTGGTGGTCGGCGTGACGCTGATCGGCGCGGGGTTGGGCATTTTCGGCTACGGCGTGTGGACGCAGTCGGCGTATCTGCCCACCCTGCTGGCCGGGTTGGCGATCATGGGCCTGGGCCTGGGGTGCACGACGATGCCGCTGGCGGCGGCGTCGGTGCAGGCCATGGCCCCCCGGCAGATCTCGCGCGGCTCGGCGCTCTACCACGTCAACCAGCAGGTTGCCATGTCGCTGGGAACCGCCGTGATGTCGGTGGTCTTGACCCGGGAATTCCGGCACAGCGACAACATCCGCACGGCGCGGCACATCGCGATTCTGAAGGAGCAGGCGGCCAAACGGGGCGTACCACCGGATCTGTCGGCGCTACCGCCGCGCGCCTCGGCCCCCGGATTCGCCCATGCGGTGCTGCAAGACATGGCGCACGCCTACACCGCGGTGTTCATCGTGGCCGTGATCCTGATCCTGCTGACCTATCTGCCCGCAGCGTTCCTACCCACCAAACCCCCCGCATCGCGAAAAGGTCCGCTGGACGCCAGCCGCATCCCCGAGTCGGTCGCACCCGCGTGACGTTGGCCGTGTAGCTCCTACATGCTCGCGAGGTCGTCGGGAACGTCGACCTTGTGTTCCAGCAACGCCTCCAGTGGCACCACCTCGAGGGTGCGTTCGTGCGTCGACGCCAGAACCACCGGCGCCGCGCGACTGTCCTCGTGAGCGCGGAGCCAGTTCCGCGCGGTGACGCACCAGCGGTCCCCGGGGACCAGGCCCGGGAACCGGTACGCGGGGGCCGGCGTCACCAGATCGTTTCCGATGGAACGCTGATGGTCGAGGAAGTCGGCGGTCATCACCGCGCAGATGGTGTGCAGGCCCCTGTCCTCGGGTCCGCTCGAACAGCAGCCGTCCCGGTAGAACCCGGTGAGGGGTTCGCTGCCGCAGGGTTCCAGCGGGCCGCCCAGCACGTTGCGATCGGACACGAACACATCTTGCGCTGCGGGCCTCCCGTGGGCAACGCCCACCCGGCCCATGGCTGGGACGGCGCTGTATTTTCTGCATGTGATAGTTACAGGGGCCTTTCTGGCGGAGGCCGCCGCGACCGTCGACAACAAACTCAACGTGTCGGGCGGCGTGCTGGCGCGATACGGCGTAGGTCCCGACCGCCGCGTCGGGGTCGCGCTCGTGGTGCTGATCCGCGCCGAACCCGACGCCGACGGCGACGGCGACGGCGAAGCTGACGCCTCGGACCGGTGGGTCGACGTCGAGATCAAGCCCCCGACGCAGGGCGACCCGTTGCGCACGCGCTTCGAGGTGCCGCAGGCCTCGATCGGCGCATTCCCCGGGTACGCCTTTTTCGACATCCAGGCGATGCTGCCCGACGACGGCCGCTGGGCGATCGAGGTGACCGGCGGCGGCGAGACGATCTCCCTGCCGCTGGTGGTGACCAGCGTCCCGCCGCGGGCGTCGCTCGGCCTGTGACCGCGAGGCTCGATCACGGCTGGCGGCGGCGGCACTACACTTTCCCCACCAACCCCACCATCCCCAACGAGTTCGCCCGCAACACCGAAGGGATCGCCGGTGACAAACAAGGTCGCGTCGTGCACCGCCGCTCTGCCCTGAAACTGCCGCTGCTGCTCGGGGCCGGCGCCGCGCTGGGCCGCGCGCCCCACGCCGCCGCGGAGACAGGGGGCCGGTGGTCCCCCGACCGCGCCAACCGCTGGTATCAGGCGCAGGGCTGGCTGGTCGGATCCAACTACATTCCAGCGACTGCCATCAACCAGTTGGAGATGTTCCAGGCCGATACGTTCGACCTGCGGCGCATAGACACCGAACTCGGGTGGGCCCGCTACTACGGGCACAACACCGCGCGGGTCTTCCTCCACGATCAGCTATGGGCCCAGGATCAGAAGGGCTTCCAGACCCGTCTCGCACAGTTCGTCGGCGTCGCGGCCCAGCACCGCATCAAACCGCTGTTCGTCTTCTTCGATTCGTGTTGGGACCCCGCGCCCAGAGCAGGCCGGCAACGCGCGCCGCGGCCGGGGATTCACAACTCGGGGTGGGTGCAGAGCCCCGGCGCCGAACGCCTGGGCGACGCGCAGTACCTGAGCGTGATGCGCGACTACGTCACCGGGGTGCTGACCCAGTTCCGTAATGACCCCCGCATCCTGGGCTGGGACCTGTGGAACGAGCCCGACAATCCCGCACGCCAGTACCGGAGCGCCGAGCGCACCGACAAGGAGCAGCTCGTCGTCAACCTGCTCCCCCAGGTTTTCCAGTGGGCGCGTGCAGTTGACCCCAGCCAGCCGCTCACCAGCGGGGTGTGGCACGGCGATGCGGGAGACCCGCAGGGCCGCAACGAGATCAGCGATATTCAACTGGCCAACGCAGACGTGATCACATTCCACTCCTATGCCGCGCCCGCGGGGTTCGAGTCCCGGATCAACGAGCTCGCCCCGCTGGGGCGGCCCATCATCTGCACCGAGTACATGGCCCGCACCCGCGGCAGCACGGTGGGGGCGATCCTGCCCCTCGCCAAGCGCCACAACGTCGGCGCCATCAACTGGGGTCTGGTCACGGGAAAGACCCAGACCTACTTTCCCTGGGATTCCTGGGACCATCCCTACCCCGCGGTCCCGAAGGTGTGGTTCCACGACCTCCTCGGGCTCGACGGTCGGCCCTTCGCGGAGGCCGAAGTCCAGGCGATGCGGACCCTGGCCGCGGGCCAGGCGTGAGGCGACTCTGGCCGTCGGCGTCCAGTGGCGATCCTGGGGGTCGCGTAATACTGTTCGGGAGTTAGCCAGGCCGTGCAGCCACGGCGCCCACGCCACTTTCGTCGGTGGATCGACGATGAGCCAGGAGTTTGTGCCGCAATGGATTTCGCACTCTTGCCACCGGAAGTCAATTCAGCGCGGATGTACGCCGGTCCCGGGTCGCCGCCACTGGTGGCGGCGGCGATCGCCTGGGACGGGTTGTCCGCTGAGTTACGGGCGGCGGGGGCCCTCTACGGATCGGTGATCGAGGAGCTGACGGCCGGGTCATGGCTGGGCCCGGCGTCGGCGTCGATGGCATCCGCGGCCGGTCCCTACGTGGAGTGGATGACCGTCACCGCCGCCCAGGCCGAGCAGGCGGCCATCCAGGCCAAGGCGGCGGCGGCCGCCTACGAGGTGACGTTTGCGGCAACAGTGCCCCCGCCGATCGTCGCGACCAACCGGGCGCAGTTGACAGCCCTGGTGGCGACCAACATCTTCGGGCAGAACACCGCCGCGATCGCCGCCACCGAGACCCACTACGCCGAGATGTGGGCCCAGGACGCCATGGCGATGTACGGCTACGCGGGCGTGTCGGCGGCGGCGACAACGCTGACGCCGTTCACCTCACCCCCGCAGAGCGTCAACCCCGACGGGCTCGGCGCCCAAGCGGCCGCCGTCGCGCACAGCGCCGCCGCCACCGCTGCCACCAACACCCAGACGATGCTGACGCACGTCACCGCGGCGGTGCCGGCGGCGCTGCAAGGCCTCGCCTCGCCCACGTCGGCGGCCGGAATCCCCTCGCTGCTGACCAGCCTCGCCAGCATCACCCCGGCGACGGTCGTGTCGACCACCTTGGAGGTCAGCGACGTCAGCGTCGGAACGTCGGGGCTGGTGACGGCGTCAGGGGCGTGGGTAGACGCGTCGAAGAGCGACTACGCGATCCACGACACCGCCGTTGAGTGGCACGAAAACGCCAAGAACCAGCTTCGCGAGATCATGGCGAGGTTCGACCAGTTGGGGACCGTCGGGTCGACCGTCTCACCGGAGTTGGGCGGCGCGCCCTCGGCGCAGGTCGGCGAGGCGGCCTCGGTCGGGAGACTGTCGGTGCCGCAGGGCTGGACCGAGGCGGCCCCGGCGATGCGGCTGGCCGCCGTTGGCTTGCCAACCGCGAGCTTCGCCGCCGCCCCGGCGGCCCTGGCGGGCAGCGCGAGCAGCGCGAGCAGCCTCTTCAGCGAGCTGGCCCTGGCCGGCATGGCCGGGCGCGCCCTCAGCGGCCCCCTAGTCCCGGGCGCCCGCGAGCGCGCGGCGGCTGCCGGTGACCCCGCGGCGTCGGGAAAGCGATCATCGCGATCGCCGGGTTCCCAGGGCTCAGCGCGGTCAGCGGCCGATCCTCCAGCGGGCATCGCGGCGGAGATCCGCGAGTTCGCCGAGGTCCTCGGCCGGCTCGGTGAGCTAAGGGCCTCGGGGCTGTTGACCGAGGAGGAATTCGCCGAGCAGAAGCAGCGCCTTCTCGGACGGTGATCCTCGGTAGGTCTGTTATTCACCGCGGGCGCGGATTACTCTCTGTCCACAAGCAGAACAGCTGAGAGGAGCCGCCATGACCGCGGTCAAGCCACTAGCCGACCAGGACACCATCACGGTGTGCAACCCCGCCGACGGCCGGATCGTCGGGTCGGTGCCCATCGACGGATCCGAGGCCGTCGCCGCCAAGGCGCGCGAACTGCGCCTGATGCAGCCCGACTGGGAAGAGATGGGCCCGAGTGGGCGCAAGAAGTGGATGATGGCCTGGCAGGACTGGATCCTCGACAACGCCGATCACCTGACCGAGGTGCTGATGTCGGAGACCGGCAAGTCTCGCGGCGACGCCAGTCTTGAGCCGATCACCATCGCCGACGCCATCAAATACTGGGCCGGTAATGCCCAGCAGTTCCTCGCCGACCAGCATCCCGCGGCGCACACCCCGCTGTTCAAGGTGAAGAAACTGACCACGATCTACCGCCCCTATCCGCTGGTCGGGATGATCGAACCCTGGAACTTCCCGCTGGCGATGCTGGCGCTGGACCTGGTGCCCGCGCTGGCGGCCGGCGCCGCCGTGTTGTTGAAGCCCTCCGAGGTGACGCCCCTGGCGGCGGCCGAGCTCGTCCGGGGATGGAATGAGGTCGGCGCACCGCCGATCTTGGCGATAGCCAACGGCTACGGGGCCACCGGCGCGGCGGTGATCGAGAACGCCGACTACGTCCACTTCACCGGATCGACGGCGACCGGCCGCAAGGTCGCGGTGGCGTGCGCGCAGCGTCTGATCCCCTGCAGTCTCGAGCTCGGCGGGAAGGACCCGGCGATTGTGCTGGCCGACGCCGACCTCGACCGGGCCGCCAACGGCATCGCCTGGGGCGGAACCTTCAACTCCGGTCAGGTGTGCATCTCGGTGGAGCGGGTCTTCGTCGAGGCGCCCATCTACGACGAGTTCGTCGCCAAGCTGGTCGACAAGGTCCGCGCCGTCGCGCAGGGTCAGGAATCCACCACCGGCTTGCAGTACGACACCGGCGCGATGGCCACCACCGCGCAGCGCGACATCGTCGAGCGGCACGTCGCGGAGGCCACCGCGGCAGGGGCACGGGTGCTCGCCGGCGGCAAACCCACCGGGGTTGGCACCTTCTTCCAACCCACCCTGATCGTCGATGCGGACCCGAGCATGACCTGCATGGCCGAGGAGACCTTCGGCCCCACCCTGCCGGTGGTCAAGGTGGCCAACGAGGAGGAAGCCATCCGGCTGGCCAACGACACCGTCTACGGACTGTCCGCCTCCGTGTGGACGGGTGACGCCGCCCGCGGTGAGAAGGTGGCCCGCCGGCTGGACTGCGGTGCGGTCAACGTCAACGACGCCATGACCAACGTCTTCTGCCCGAGTTTGCCGATGGGCGGCTGGAAAGAGTCGGGCATCGGCTATCGCGGCGGCGGTGCGGCGGGGCTGATCAAGTTCTGCCGCCAGCAGGCCATCACTTCTCCGCGGCTGCCCACCCAGAAGTCCGAGATGCTCTGGTACTCCTCGTCGCGCAAGCAGGGCCAGTTCGCGCTGTCGGCGATGCGGGCGTTCGCTGGTCGCGGCTTGCGCCGGTTCGGCCGCAAGGGCTAAGGCGGCGGGAGATTTCGGGCCGCGGCCCGA
>CAZZHX010000123.1:0-2758 GCA_964653535.1 uncultured Mycobacterium sp.
GCCAGGTCAGGTTGGCCAGGGTTTCGGCGTGGTCCTGCCGGCGCGAAATGCGTTGCTGCACCTCGGGGTTGAAGCTCTGGATGCCAATCTCGAACTGCAGCACGCCGGGCGGAAACTGCGCGATCAGGGCCTTGAGCCGGTCGGGCAGTTGGTCCGGAATCAGTTCAAAGTGCACAAACAGGTCGGGGGCCAGTGCGGGGGCCGGTGCGGCGCCCGGAGCCGGAGCGGTGGCGGTCACCGCCGCTTCGGCGGGCGCCACGGCGACCGGGGCCGCCACAGCGGGGGCCTCGCCGGGCACCACGCCGTCGATGCCCGTCAGTCCTACCAGGCCCAGGAACCCGGGGGTGCCGCCCATCGCCACGGCCGCGAGCGCGTTGATCTCCGGTTGGAACGCCTGATAGACCTCCACCACATGGCTCACCTCGTCAGCGACCAGGGCGGGGATGTCGGCCTGCAGCTGCGCCAGCGCGCCGGCGGGGTCTTGCGGAAACGCCAGGATGTCGCGCTGCAGCGTTTGGGTGACTTCGAGCACCCGGTTGATCCACCAACTTAGTTGGTAGGGGTTGCCGACGTCGCTGTCGCTGATGTCGCTCGCCGTAGCCTCGTTGCCGCTGTCGCTCGCCTTAGCCTCGTCGCCGCTGTCCGTAGCCTCGTCGCCGCTGTTATGAGCGGGCTTGGCGATCTGTGGGGGCGCCATGGTCCGCGGCGCCGAGGTCACCGCACCGAAGGAGGTCAACTCGTACAGGACCATCGTGGCGGCCGCCCGGAGCCACATCGCCACGTAGTCGGCCTCGGTGAGCGCGATCGGGATGGTGTTGATCCCGAAGAAGTTCGTCGCCACCAGTGCCACGCGCAGCGCGTGGTTGGCGCCCAGCTCCGCCAGGGTCGGCATCGAGGCTAGCGCGGCGACGTGAGCAGCGGCTGCGGTCTCCTGCTGGGCGGCCACGGCCGCGCTGTCGGCGCCGGCCTGCATCAGCCACATCAGGTAGGGCAGGTGCGCGGCCACGTACCGGTCCGCGGTGGCGCCTTCCCACGCCCCGGCCTGTACCGCCGCCAAGACCGACCGGAGCTCGTCGGCGACCTCGGCGTACGTCGCGCTCAACGCATTCCACGACCCGGCGGCGGCCAGCAGGCTACCCGACCCGGGGTCGGCGCTGAGCAGCGCGGAATGGACCTCTGGCGGCGACGCCATCCAGATCGGCGCGGTCATTGGGCACCCACGACGATGACTCCTTGGGCTCGGGTTTCATCTCAGTAGTCGCCGACCGGCACGGCAAAGTTCCGTCGACGACTCGACGAGCTACGGGCTCGCCATCGAAGCGCACTCCATCATCGACGAGATGCGCGAAACCGCGCCCCGCTCAGGCCTTGACGGCGGTGACCATCACGTTGCGGGAGAACATCGGGCCGGCCTCGGCGTCCGGCGGGGGCACCGGCCGGCCGTTGTCCCGCAAAAAGTCGCCCAGCGGAGTCCCGACCGCGCTCCAGCCCCGGCTGCCGAACCATTCGGTGGCCGGCGCGCACCGCTCGTTGTAGATCAACTGGTAGAAGGGGCGATCCCAGGTGCCGGCGGCCATGGCGGCGAGTTCCTCGTCGCGTTTCGCCTCGAAGTCGTCCCGCTCCATCAGGGCGGCGTCCTCGATGGCGACCCAGCTGCCCGGGGCGGCGAGCGAGTCGATACCGGTGAACAGCTGCTCCTGTGCGGCACCCGGCAGGTAGATCAACAGGCCCTCGACGATCCACGCCGACGGCTCCGCCGGGTCAAAGCCATTGTCCCGCAGCGCCTGCGGCCAGTCCTCACGCAGATCGACCGCCAGCTCGCGGCGCTCGGCGCGCGGTTGGGCACCGTGGCGGGCGAGCGCCTCGCGCTTGAAGTCGAGGACCTGGGGTTGGTCCAGCTCGAAGATCGTCGTCCCGGCCGGCCAGTCAAGCCGGTAGGCACGCGAATCGAGCCCGGCCGCTAGGATCACGACCTGGCGCACGCCCGCCTCGGCGGCGCGGCGGAAGTACTCGTCAAAATACTTGGTGCGGGCGCCCTGGAAATTGACGAAGTGGTCACCGAAGTCGGCGGTCTTGAGGTGGTGGTCGGGCGCGTGGCCGTCGAGAACGTCGGCCGCCGAGCCGCCCACGGCGCGGCAGAACATCTCCGCATACTCATCGACGGACAGCGGGTCGGGCTTCTGCGCCTCCAACGCCCGCGCGGTCGCCACGTACAACGCCGTCGATCCGACACTCGTCGTGATATCCCAGGAATCACCGTCGCTGCGCATGCCGTCCAGGTTACGGGTCAACGCGGGTAGGCGTAGGGGTTGGCCGGGACGGCGACCGATGCCCGCCATCGCTCACATGGAACTGCCGGAGACCCAGTTCCGCAGCATGGTCGCCGAGACGGCGCAGGCCACCAAGGCGACCACCAGAGCGTCCATCGACCCGACGCGCAGCTTCGGAGAAGACCTCAGCTCCGCCATGGCCTCCGTATGTCCCACGTGCCCGGCACCATTGGCCTCGTCGGACCGCCGCCGAACTCGTCACCGGCCAGCGTCGTTAAACCCCCCGCCTCGGCGGCCGGTGCTGTGCCCGCCGTGCCGGCGAACCCCAGCCGTCCGACACCTTGATCGGAGGCCGACGTCTGCCCACCGGCCGGCGACCCCCAGTCCGGATCCACATCGACATTGGCATCCACGAACTCGTCGCCGTAGCCACGCAGCGCAGCCCGTCGGCGCCGCCGCGCCCGCGGCCGCCGGCGTTGGCGGAGCCG
>CAZZHX010000123.1:2768-9303 GCA_964653535.1 uncultured Mycobacterium sp.
CAGCCCGTCGGCGCCGCCGCGCCCGCGCCGCCTCCTTTGCGGACGCCGCCACGGCCGCCGCCGCGACACCGTCGGGCTCCGGTGCCTTTCTTGTCGCGCGAGAGCTTGCGCTCGCCCCTATCCCCGAGCCGAACCCGATGCCGGGCGGCACCGCGTACGGAGGGTGAAAGACCTCCCCGCCCGCGGCCGCCGGCGTTGGCGGAGCCGGGGCCGGGGCCGGGGCCGGAGCCGACGCTGTGGGGGAGCTGGGCGCGGGCGGGGGTGCCGGCGTCGCTACAGGGGCAGCGGTTGGGACGGCGATCGAGGTCAAACCTACGGTCGGTACCACGCTGGGCGCAGCGGCAACGGGTGCCAGAGCCGCCACCGGCTGAGGGATGGCGGCCAGCGCGCTGAGGCCGCCCACTGACGCGAGCGAGGCCGCCGACGCGGGAATAGCGGCGTACACCGCCTGGAAAGGCCCGCCGAGTGCGGAAGCAATTTCTTCGATATGCAGCGGGAAATCGAACAGTGCCCAGCTGATCAAGTATCGAAACGCCTCGACCGGGTTTTGCACCAGGTAGGTGCCGAACTGTTCAAAAACTTGAAAGAATTCGAGGGATCGAACGACCCACCAGCTCGCTGTGGCCGGATTCGTATAGGCGTCATAGGCGAGTCCGTTCACCGTGCCCAGGCTGGGATCCCAATTTATGCCGAAGTACTGCAGGATATTCGAAACCCACTCGTCCACCGTGTAGTCGAGAAGGGGTGTGTGTAAGAGAGGGCCATTTCCGATACCCAAGTTCTGCAGGGCCTGCACGAACCACGGCGGAAGATGTGCCGGGTTGGTCGGATCGGAATTCAATGGGTTGCTGAGCTGGTTTTGGTAGAACTGCGCGATCTGCTGCAGGAAGTTCTGCAGCGGGTCGGTGCTCGACGCGGGATCAGCTGAGGCATCGGATCTCACGATCTGCGGCGCCGGCGAGGTTTGCGGAGTGGATGTCACCGTCGCGTCGGAAACCGCTTGATACACGACCATTGTGGTGGCGGCCTGAATCCACATCCGCACGTAGTCGGCCTCGTTGAGCGCGATCGGGATGGTGTTGATGCCGAAGAAATTCGTGGCCACCAGAGCGCCGTGCGCGACGTGGTTGGCGCCGAGTTCGAGCAGGGTCGGCATGGCCGCCAATGCGGTCGTGTAGGCCGCGGCCGCGGTCTCGTGTTCGGCGGCCATGTCCGCGCTGTCGACGCTGGCCTGCATCAGCCACGCGAGGTAGGGCGCATGGGCGTCGGCATACGACTCGGCGCTCGGCCCCTCCCACACGCCGACCTGAACCGACGCCAGCAACACGCTGAGCTCGTGGGCCGCCGATGCGTACTCGGCACCCAGCGAGCTCCATGCTTCTGCTGCCGCCACCAGGGGCCCGGGGCCCGGGCCGCTGCTCAGCAGCATTGAGTGTACTTCTGGGGGTGACGCCATCCAGATCGGCGCCGTCATCGTGAGCCGTCCCTCATAGGTAAACGCCTCTTCAGCGTCGTGAGTGTGATGCGATCAGCTTAACGATAATGATTATCGTTAGCAACTGGTACGCAGGCGCGAGCCGCGGCTTAGACCAGCGGCCGACCCGTCCTGATCCGGCGGTCGACATCCCACAGCAGCACGTTGAAGGGAAACTGCCGGACGACCCGCGGCATCGCGCGGTTCACCGATCCCACTGCGACCATGAGCCGGTCGAAGCGCCGCTGCCTGGCGGCGTCCCACGGCAACCGCATCTCGTCGCGAAACCGCTGTGGCAGAAAGCCGGTGGTGATCAGCAGGCCGACGTCGTCGGACGCCCGCTGCAGGGGGCCGGGCAGCGTCACCCCCCGCACGCGGCTCGCGGCGATGGGATACAGGTAATCGCGGATGGCGTCGTCGATGTGCACCTGGGCCAGCGATTCCTGCCAGTACCGGTCGAAAGCGGCGCGGTCGGCCGGCCACATCTCCGGGGGCACCTGCAACGTGGTGGCCAGGGCCATGCCTTCGCGGTAGTGGCGGTCGGCGTCCTCGTCATCGAGCTCGCCGACGAAGATGCGGTAGATGTCGACCGCCCCCTTGTAGAGGCACGCGCCGACCCACAGTTGCAGGTCGACGTCGAAGGCGTTGTAGGCCACCGGGCTCTCGGGCGTCGAATACACCTGCGCGTGAGCCCGATTCACCGCGCGGCGAAACGCCGCCTTCTGGACAGGAGTGCCGCGGGTGGCCACCGCGAGGTAGGTGAAGGTGGTGCGCGCCCGCTTGATCGGGTGCAGGTCCACGCGGCCGCTGGTGACCCGGCTCTCCATTACGCCGTAGCCGACACCGGGCCGCGCCAACTGCATGATGACGTTGGCCGGCCCCGCCAGCAGCGCGATGCCCATCAAGCCGTCGTCGATGCCCGGAGCGCGCATGTCCCGATAGTGTGCCCCATCGGCCCATGTGGTCAACCAACCTACTGGTTGTTAGTTTGGAGGACGCTGGCCGACGGAAACCCGAGAGCCCCGACAGCACGGGAAGGCAACCAATGCCGATCGCGATCATCGACGAGCACCACGCCCTGGCCGATTCGGTGCGCTCCCTGGTGGCGCGCTTTGTGCCGTCGGAGGTGCTGCACGCGGCCATGGAGACGACCCCGGCGGCCCCGATCGAGAACCCCCCGACGTACTGGCAGGCGGCGGCCGACCAGGGCCTGCCCGGCGTGCACCTGGCCGAGTCGGTGGGCGGCCAGGGGTTCGGCATCCTCGAGTTGGCGATCGTGCTGGCCGAGTTCGGTTACAGCGCGGCGCCCGGGCCGTTCGTGCCGTCGGCGATCGCCAGCGCGCTCATCGCCGCGAACGACCCGGGGGCGACCGCGCTCTCCGAGCTGGCCTCCGGGGCGGTGATCGCGGCCTACGCGCCGCACGGCGCGTTGACCGCCACCCGCCAGGGCGCGACGCTGGTGGTCCGCGGGGAGGTCCGTGCCGTCCCCGCCGCGGCGCAGGCGTCGATCCTGGTGCTGCCGGTCGCGATCGACGGAGCCAATGAGTCGGACGAAAAGTGGGTGGTGCTGCGGGCCGACCAGTTCGACATCGAGGCGGTGGCAAGCCTGGACCCGCTGCGGCCCGTCGCGCACGTGCGGGCCGACGCCGTCGAGGTGGGCGAGGACGCCGTGCTGGGCCAGCTCGACGCGTCGAGGGCGCACGCACTGATCACGACGCTGCTGTCGGCCGAGGCCGTCGGCGTGGCGCGGTGGGCGACCGACACGGCGTCGCAGTACGCAAAGATCCGCGAGCAGTTCGGCCGGCCGATCGGCCAGTTCCAGGCAATCAAGCACAAGTGCGCGGAGATGATCGCCGACACCGAACGCGCCACCGCCGCGGTGTGGGATGCCGCCCGCGCGATCGACGAGGCGCGCGAACAGGAGTGGACCCCACAGGCGTGTGACGCCGCGCACGTCGAGTTCGCCGCGGCCGTCGCGGCGACGCTGGCACCCGCGGCCGCCCAACGGTGCACCCAGGACTGCATCCAGATCCACGGTGGGATCGGCTACACCTGGGAACACGACGCGAATGTCTACTACCGCCGGGCGCTCATGCTGGCCGCCGGATTCGGCGGCGCCCACACCCAGCAAGTGGTCGACACCGCCACCACGACGGGCATGCGCGACGTGGTCGTCGACCTCGACCCAGGGACGGAGAAGCTGCGCGAGGAGATCCGGAGCGAGGTCGGTGCGCTCAAGGCAATGGACCGCGAGCAGCGCACGGTCGCGCTCGCCGAGGGCGGCTGGGTGGTGCCCCACCTCCCCACGCCGTGGGGCCGGGCCTCCAGCCCGGTGGAGCAGATCATCATCGCCCAGGAGTTCAGCGCCGGTCTGGTCAAGCGGCCGGCGATGGGCATCGCGACGTGGATCATCCCGTCGATCGTCGCGTTCGGGTCCCAGGAGCAGCAGCAACGGTTCCTCCCGCCGACGTTGCGCGCTGAGATGCTCTGGTGTCAGCTGTTCTCCGAGCCGGGTGCGGGGTCCGACCTGGCCGGGTTGTCCACCAAGGCGACGCGGGTCGACGGCGGCTGGCGCATCACGGGCCAGAAGATCTGGACGACGATGGCCCAGTTCTCGCAGTGGGGGGCACTGCTGGCTCGCACCGACTCCTCCGCCCCGAAGCACAACGGCATCACCTACTTTCTGCTGGACATGAAAAGTGAAGGCGTGAAAATCACGCCGTTGCGCGAACTCACCGGCAAAGCGTTGTTCAACACCGTCTATATCGACGACGTCTTCGTGCCCGACGACTGCGTGCTCGGCGAGGTCAACCGAGGCTGGGAGGTCAGCCGCAACACCCTGACCGCGGAGCGGGTGTCGATCGGCAGCAGCGACGCCAACTTCATGGCGACCCTGCCGCAGTTCGTCGAGTTCGTGCGGGATGGCCAGTTCGACCAGGTGGCCCGGCACCGGGCCGGGCAGTTGATCGCCGAAGGGCACGCCGCCAAGGTGCTCAACCTGCGCTCGACGCTGCTGACGCTGGCCGGTGGGGACGCCATGCCATCAGGGGCGATCTCGAAGTTGCTGTCGATGCGCACCGGGCAGGGCTACGCCGAATTCGCGGTGAAGTCCTTCGGCGCCGAGGCCGCGATCGCGGACGCAGGCGAGCCCGCGGGTACGTGGGACGAATACCTACTGGCCAGCCGGGCCACCACCATCTACGGCGGCACATCCGAGGTGCAGTTGAATATCATCGCCGAGCGGCTGCTCGGCCTGCCCCGCGACCCGTAATCCCAGCACGCATACGTGTGCACAGCCGAGATTGCCGTCCTGGTCGCGATCCGGCCGACATCACCGCCATGGCGGCAATCTCGGCGTCTAATCGACGGCGGCGTCGCGCAACTCGCGTTTGAGGATCTTGCCGGTGGGGTTGCGTGGCAGCTCGTCGAGAAAGACCACCTCCCGCGGCACCTTGTAGCGGGCCAGGTGGTCGCGCACATAGGTCTTGACGGTGTCCTCGTCGAGGGCCGAGCCGTCCTTCTTCACCACGAAGGCGCGCAGCCGCTGGCCCCACTCCTTGTCCTCGACGCCGATCGCCGTGGCCTCTATCACATCGGGATGACCGCTGATCAGGTCCTCGACCTCGGCAGGGAAGACGTTCTCGCCGCCGGAGACGATCATCTCGTCGTCGCGCCCGCTGACATAGAGCAGGCCGAGCTCGTCGAAGTAGCCGACATCGCCCGACGACAACAGGCCGTCGATGATCTGCTTGTTTCCACCGCCCGTGTAACCCGAGAACGGGAACGAGTTGCCGACGAAGATCCGGCCGATCTGGCCCTGACGCACCTCATGGCCGTTGTCGTCGAAGATCTTGACCTTCACGCCCGTGACGACAGGGCCGACGGTCGCGGGGTTGTGTTGCAGATCCTTGGGTCCGGCGATGGTGGCGAACGCGATCTCGGTGGAGCCGTACATGTTGTAGACGACCGGACCCAGGTCCGCCAGCGTCCGCGACGCCAGATCGGAGCCCAGCTGCGAGCCGGACACAAACACGATTTTCAGGCTGGACAGATCGGGCTTGGTGTCCATTTTCTCGAGGGCGTCCAGGACGCGCGACAGCATCACCGGGACCACCACGGTGGCGGTCACCTTGTGCTTCTCCATGTCCTCGAGCACCACCGCCGGCTTGAACTTCCGCCGCAGCACCAGCGTCGAGCCCAGGAACATCGCCATGGTGCCCATCAGGAAACCCAGCGCGTGGAACATCGGCGCAGGCAGCGAGGTCACCTCGCCCGCCTTGAACGGCACGTGGGACAGGATGCCGCCGACGGGCGCCAGCGTCGGCGGGGTGCTTCGGTTGGCACCCTTGGGGGTGCCGGTCGTCCCGCTGGTCAAGATGATGATCGACGCGTGCCGGCCCGCCTTCGGAGCGGGCGCCTTGCTGCTGCGCGCGATCAGGTCTGCCAGCGTCTCGTCGGTGCTGCCGGACGGCGTGGCGGCGTCGGGGTTGACGCCCAGCGCCCGCAGCCTGCCCAGCGGCGGCTCCGCCTTGCTGACGGCCGCGGTGTATTCGTCGTCGTAGATGATCAGTGTGGCCTTCTCGCGTTCCGAGACCTCCTTGATCTGCGGGCCGGAGAACTCGCTGTTGAGCAGGATGATGCGGGCACCGACGCGGGCGCAGCCGTAGTGGGCGATGAGGAACCACCGGTGGTTGCGGGCGAGGATCGCGACACCGTCGCCGGCCTTGACCCCCATATCGATCAGTCCGTTGGCCACCGCGTGGGCCGCCTCGTCGAGCTGCCGGTAGGTGATCTCGCCGTCGTCGTCGATACACGCGGCGCGACCGGGTGTCCGCCGGGTGTTGAGCGAGGGCAGCATCCCGAACTCGCCCCACTTGTAGGTGTCGGTGGCCAACGCGGCGTAGTTCTGGGGCGGCTCCAGCCGGAACGCGCCGGATTCGATGATCGTGCGCAGGTAGTGCAGTTCGTTCGAGCCGCGTTCTACGTACCGCGCCACCTTGGCTGCCGCCTGCCCGGGCAGGCCGATGAAGTTGGGCATGCGGTCCACCCTATGTGACGTAC
>CAZZHX010000124.1:0-9251 GCA_964653535.1 uncultured Mycobacterium sp.
GCCTCCGCCGGGGCCGGCTGACGGCCCGCCGCCGCCGCCGTGACCGGGCGGCACGGCGCCGCCATCTCGCCGGTACCGCTGGCTGCGGATCTGCGCAGCGCAGACAACCGCGACTGCCCCAGCCGCACCGACTTCCTCGGTGCCGCTCTGGCGGAGGTCGTCGGAGGACCCGTGGGCAGGCACGCGCTGATCGGCCGCACCCGGGTGATGACCCCGCTGCGGGTGATGTTCGTGATTGCGTTGGTGTTCATGGGGCTGGGCTGGTCGACGAAGGCGGCATGTCTGCAGAGCACCGGAACCGGGGCGCCCGACAACCGCGTGGCGAACTGGGACAACCAGCGCGCCTACTACGAGCTGTGCTACTCCGACACTGTGCCGCTCTACGGCGCGGAATTGTTGAGCCAGGCCAAGTTTCCGTACAAGTCGAGTTGGATCGAGACCGACTCGAGCGGGACCAAGCTCACCCGGTACGACGGCAAGCCCGCGGTCCGCTACATGGAGTATCCGGTGCTGACGGGGATGTACCAGTACGCGTCGATGGCGGTGGCCAAGAGCTACACGGCATTGACCAAGCGTGTCCCGGTCCCGGTGATCGCCGAGGTGGTGGCGTTCTTCGACATCGCGGCGTTCGGCCTAGCGCTGGCGTGGCTGGCGACCATTTGGGCGACCGCGGGCCTGACGGGACGCCGGGTGTGGGACGCGGCACTGGTGGCCGCCTCCCCCCTGGTGATCTTCCAGATTTTCACCAACTTCGACGCGTTGGCAACGGGTTTCGCGATGGCCGGTCTGCTGGCGTGGGCGCGACGCAAACCGGTGCTGGCCGGTGTGCTGATCGGGTTGGGTGCGGCCGCCAAGCTGTATCCGCTGTTGTTCCTGGGCCCGCTGCTGTTGCTCGGCGTGCGGACCGGGCGCCTCGGCCCGGTGGCCCGCGCGGCGGGCGCGGCCGCAGTGACCTGGACGATGGTGAATCTGCCTATCCTGCTGCTGTTTCCGCGTGGCTGGTCGGAATTCTTCCGGCTCAACTCCCGGCGCGGCGACGATCTGGACTCGCTGTACAACGTCGTCAAGTCGCTCACCGGATGGCAGGGCTTCGATCCCAAGATGGGATTCTGGCAGCCGCCGCCCGTGCTCAACGCCGTGGTCGCGGGGCTGTTCCTATCCTGTTGTGCGGCTATCGCCTACCTCGTGCTGACCGCCCCGCAGCGGCCGCGGGTGGCGCAGCCGTTGTTCTTGATCGTGGCGGCATTCCTGTTGACCAACAAGGTGTGGAGCCCGCAATTTTCGCTGTGGCTGGTGCCGCTGGCGGTGCTGGCGTTGCCGCACCGGCGGATCCTGCTGGCGTGGATGACGATCGACGCGCTGGTGTGGGTGCCCCGGATGTACTTCCTGTACGGCAACCCGGACCGGTCGCTACCGGAGCAGGTCTTCACCGCCACGGTGTTGCTGCGTGACTTCGCAGTGGTGGCGCTCTGCGTTCTGGTGATCCGGCAGATCCGCCGGCCGCAGGAGGACCTGGTGCGCTGGGACGGCCGGGTCGACGATCCGGCGGGCGGCCCCTTCGACCGGGCCCCCGACGTCCCGCCCAGGTGGCTGCCGGACTGGTTGCGCCCGGCCGCCTTGCGGAGCCGCGATTTCCCGGGGACCCCCGCCGTCCGGTAGCCTGGGGCGGTTGCCGACGCAGGCGACTCTCCTGCCGCGGATGGACCGTGGCCGCTCAGACCAGAGGAGGTGGAAGGTTTCCATGCGTCCCTACGAAATCATGGTCATTCTCGACCCCACGCTCGACGAACGCACTGTCGCTCCATCGCTGGAGACGTTTCTCAACGTCATCCGCAAGGACGGCGGATCCGTCGACAAGGTGGACATCTGGGGCCGGCGTCGCATGGCCTACGAGATCGCCAAGCACGCTGAGGGCATCTATGCCGTGATCGACCTCAAGGCGGAACCCGCGACGGTGTCCGAACTCGACCGCCAGCTGTGCCTCAACGAATCGGTGCTGCGCACCAAGGTGATGCGCACCGACAAGCACTGACTACCCTCTGTCGCCGCCGCTGCATAGGCTTATCGAGGCTTCGCGAGCAGGCGAACAGGACGCAACGAGGAGGAAACTGTGGCTGGTGACACCACCATCACCATTGTCGGAAACCTGACCGCCGACCCAGAACTGCGGTTCATCCCGTCGGGAGCAGCCGTCGCCAACTTCACCGTGGCGTCGACTCCCCGCATCTACGACCGCCAGAGTGCGGAGTGGAAGGACGGCGAGGCGCTGTTCCTGCGGTGCAACGTCTGGCGGGAAGCCGCCGAGAATGTGGCCGAGAGTCTGACGCGCGGCTCGCGGGTGATAGTCACAGGACGGCTCAAGCAGCGGTCCTTCGAAACCCGCGAGGGGGAGAAGCGCACCGTTGTGGAGGTCGAGGTCGACGAGATCGGGCCCTCGCTGCGGTACGCCACCGCCAAGGTCAACAAGGCCAGCCGCAGCGGCGGCGGAGGTGGGGGCGGCTTCGGCGGAGGCGGTGGCTCCCGGCAGGAATCGGCCCCGGCGGCCGACTCATCCGGCGCGCCCGCGGACGACCCGTGGGGCAGCGCCCCGGCATCGGGGTCCTTCGGCGGCGGCGACGAAGAACCGCCGTTCTGACCCATCAACGAACACACCATCAATAACAAGGCAGTAAGGAAGAAGAAAGACGGTTATGGCCAAGTCAACGAAGCGGCGTCCCGCCCTGGAAAAGCCGATCAAAGCGCGCAAGTGCATCTTCTGCTCGAAAAAGGGCAGCGCGATCGACTACAAGGACACCACACTGCTGCGCACGTACATCAGCGAGCGCGGCAAGATACGGGCGCGCCGTGTGACCGGTAACTGTGTTCAGCATCAACGCGACATCGCCATCGCGGTGAAGAACGCCCGCGAGGTCGCCTTGCTGCCCTTCTCGTCGTCGGCGCGTTAGCCCGCCGCACACCCAACCGAAAGTACGCACACGATGAAGCTGATTCTGACGTCCGACGTCGACCACCTCGGCACTGTCGGCGACACGATCGAGGTCAAGGACGGCTACGGCCGCAACTTCCTGCTCCCGCGCGGCCTGGCGATTGTCGCCTCGCGTGGGGCACAGAAGCAGGCCGACGATATCCGCCGGGCCCGCGAAACCAAGGTGGTGCGCGATCTCGAGCACGCCACCGAAATTAAGGCGGCGCTCGTGGCGCTGGGCGCGATCTCGCTGCCGGTAAAGGCCGCGGCCGACACCGGCAAGCTGTTCGGATCGGTCACCGCCGCCGATGTCGTCGCGGCGATCAAGAAGGCCGGCGGGCCGAATCTCGACCGCCGGATCGTGCGGCTGCCCAAGGCGCACATCAAGGCCGTCGGCCCGCATCGCGCCTCGGTGCACCTGCACCCCGGGATGGACCTCGACGTCACGCTCGACGTCGTGGCGGAGTCCTGACCGCGGGTAAGACTCGCAGCGAATTAATTCCCTGAGATTCCCGCGCCTTCGCGGGTTGGCCCCGTCATCTGTACGTAACGTGGCGACAACCCTGGCGCAAGCCAACACGCCCGACTCAGTAACCTGCGGCGACACGCCGTAGAGATTCTTGTCCACACCGAATGTGTGGCGTTGTATGGCGTTTATCTGCACCGATATCGCAGCTCCGCCCAGCAATCCACAGGTTCTCCACAGGCCGCTCAACATGGGTGCCGGTGGATATGCACAGGTCATGCACAGCGCCATGCACAGCGCCGCTATCTGGCACGCCCCAGCAACGCCTAACGTCGTGTCGGCGCGAGGTGCGCGGGCTTCATTGGAGGCTTCATTGGAGGCTTCGTCGGACGAACGTGTCGGCACGCCGGCCTACGCTGACCGTATCGATGATCGAATGTATGTTCGCATGAGCGTTTCGGGGGAGGAGGTGGTCCGTGGCTGTCGTCGATGACGCGTCGCCGGGAGTGGATTCAGCGCCGCCTAGTGAGGACTACGGCCGTCAACCCCCGCAGGATCTCGCAGCGGAGCAGTCGGTCCTGGGCGGGATGCTGCTGAGCAAGGACGCCATCGCCGATGTCCTGGAGCGGCTGCGGCCCGGGGACTTCTATCGCCCCGCGCACCAGAACGTCTACGACGCCATTCTGGACCTCTACGGGCGCGGGGAGCCGGCCGACGCGGTGACGGTGGCCGCGGAACTGGACCGCCGGTCGTTGCTGCGCCGGATCGGCGGCGCCCCGTACCTGCACACCCTGATCGCCACGGTGCCGACGGCCGCCAACGCGGGCTACTACGCCGGCATTGTGGCGGAGAAGGCGCTGCTGCGCCGGCTCGTGGAGGCCGGCACGCGGGTGGTGCAGTACGGCTACGCGGGCGCCGAGGGTGCCGACGTGGCCGAGATCGTCGACCGCGCTCAGGCGGAGATCTACGACGTCGCCGGGCGCAGGACGTCGGAGGACTTCGTCGCGCTCGAGGACCTCCTGCAGCCGACGATGGACGAGATCGACGCCATCGCCTCCAACGGTGGTCTGGCGCGCGGGGTGCCAACTGGTTTCACCGAACTCGACGAGGTGACCAACGGTCTGCACCCGGGGCAGATGATCATCGTGGCGGCCAGGCCGGGGGTGGGGAAGGCGCTTGCGCTGGGCACGCCGCTGCCCACGCCTAGCGGCTGGACGACGATGGGTGAGCTCGTGGTCGGGGATGTGTTGATCGGCGCCGACGGCCTGCCGACGCGGGTGGTGGCCGCGACCGAGGTCATGCTGGGACGGCCGTGCTTCGAGGTGGAGTTCTCCGACGGGACCGTGATCGTCGCCGATGTGGCTCATCAGTGGCTGACCGAAACGCGGGCGTCCCGGAAGTCGGCGCAAGCCGCGGCGGTGGGCTACAACCGATACAAGAATCAGCGCACCTTCGCGGCGGTGCGGACCACGGCCGAGATCGCCGGGAGTCTGCGTTGCGACACCCGGGACCGGCGGTTGAACCACAGCGTGGTCAACGCGCGAGCGCTTGACCTACCTGAGCGCGACTACTTGATCGCGCCCTACACCCTCGGCGCCTGGCTCGGCGACGGCACCAGTGCCTGCGCCCAGATCACCGTTGCCGATCCCGAAATCATCATGCGGATAGAAGCCGACGGCTTCATCGCGGTTCCGTCAAGATCCGCTCCTTGCCGGTACCAGCTGCGTCTGCCTGCTGAAGATGTTCGGGTTCCCCGCCACTGCGTAGTGTGCGGCGCGGAGTTCATTCCGAACACCAGTCAGGTGCGGACCTGCGGACGCTCGTGCGGTGGTCGAGCGCGGTTTGTCTCCGCGCACGTGCCGAGCCCGACCTGCCCTCGCTGCGGGGGACCCTCGACAGGGTTGCGGTTGTGTCAGACCTGCCACGCGGCTGTCGGGACCTTGCAGGCGCGCCTACGCACACTCGGCGTGCTCGGTAACAAGCACATTCCCACGGATTATCTGAGAGGTTCCGAGACCCAACGGCGCGCTCTGCTCGCCGGTCTGCTCGACACCGACGGCACAGTGACTGTCGGCGGCAGTGTCCAATTTTGCTCCACTAACTTCAGGCTCACGTCTGATGTCACCGAGCTGATCGTCAGCCTCGGCTACCGCTGCCACACCTCGACCAAGCGGGTCGGTGGCCGTCATGAGTCGTCCAGCACCGCCTACACCCTGACTTTTTCCACAGATGACCAGGTCTTCGGTTTGCAGCGAAAGGCGATCGCGCACAAGGAGCGTCGGGCTACCACCGGCACCGCCCGTTCTCGGTCACGCTTCATTGTGGATGTACGCCGGGTAGCGACGGTTCCCGTGCGTTGCGTCGAAGTGGACAATGCCAGCCACATGTACCTGGCGAGCAAGGCCATGATTCCGACCCATAATTCAACCCTGGGGCTCGACTTCCTGCGGTCGTGCTCGATCAAGCACCGCCTGGCGAGCGTCATCTTCTCGCTGGAGATGAGCAAGTCCGAGATCGTGATGCGGCTGCTGTCCGCCGAGGCGAAGATCAAGCTCGCCGACATGCGTTCGGGCCGGATGACCGATGACGACTGGACGCGGCTGGCGCGGCGGATGAGCGAGATCAGCGAGGCCCCGCTCTATATCGACGACTCACCCAATCTGACCATGATGGAGATCCGCGCCAAGGCCCGCCGGCTGCGGCAGAAGGCCAACCTCAAGCTGGTCGTCATCGACTATCTGCAACTGATGACGTCGGGCAAGAAGCATGAGTCACGGCAGGTGGAAGTCTCCGAATTCTCCCGCCAGCTCAAGCTTTTAGCTAAGGAGCTCGAGGTGCCGGTGATCGCCATCAGCCAGCTCAACCGCGGTCCCGAGCAGCGGACCGACAAGAAACCGATGCTGTCCGACCTCCGCGAATCGGGCAGCTTGGAACAGGATGCCGACATGGTGATCCTGCTGCACCGGCCCGATGCGTTCGAGCGCGACGATCCGCGCGGCGGAGAGGCGGATTTCATTCTCGCCAAACACCGCAATGGCCCAACCAAGACGGTGACCGTCGCGCACCAGCTGCACCTATCGCGCTTCGCCAACATGGCGCGGTGAGGGAACCGAGTTGTAGGTTCTCATTCTCTGCCGGTCCGGCCGGCTGGATTCGGCGGCTGGCCATCCCGATCATCCTCGGATGGATCGGGTTCGTCGCGTTCCTGACCACGACGATTCCGCAGCTCGAGGTCGTCGGCAAGATGCGTGCGGTGTCGATGAGCCCGGACTACGCGCCGTCGGTCGTCGCGATGAAGCGCATCGGCCAGGTCTTCGGCGAGTTCACCTCCGACAGTTCTGCGGTGATCGTGCTCGAGGGCGAGCAGCCCCTCGGTGACGACGCGCACCGCTTCTACGACTCGATCGTCGCCCGCCTCCATGCCGACACCCAGCACGTCGAGTACGTCCAGGACTTCTGGTCCGACCCACTGACCTCGGCCGGCGCGCAGAGCAGCGACGGCAAGGCTGCCTATGTGCAGGTCTACCTGCGCGGGAATCAGGGTGAGACGCTGGCCAACGAGTCGGCCGAAGCCGTCCAGGACATCGTCAAGGACACCCCGGCCCCGCCAGGTGTGAAGGCGTATGTCACCGGCCCGTCCGCCCTGGCGGCCGACGAGCAGGCCGCCGGTGACCGCAGCGCGCGCGTCATCGAGAGCCTCACCTTCGCCGTGATCATCACCATGATGCTGTTGGCCTATCGGTCGGTCGCCACCGCGCTGATCGTGCTGGCGATGGTGTTCCTCGAGCTGTCGGCAGCCCGCGGCGTGGTGGCCGCCCTCGCCTACCACAACCTGATCGGCCTGACGACATTCGTGACCAGCCTGCTCGTCACGCTCGCGATCGCGGCCTCGACCGACTACGCGATATTCCTGGTCGGCCGGTACCAGGAGGCCCGGTCGAACGGCCAGGACCGGGAAGAGGCGTACTACACGATGTTCGCCGGCACCGCGCACGTGATCCTGGCCTCGGGCTCGACCATCGCCGGTGCGACGTTCTGTCTGCACTTCACCCGGCTGCCCTATTTTCAGACACTGGGCATTCCACTGGCGGTCGGGATGATGGTCGCGATGTTCGCGGCCCTGACACTGGGCCCGGCGGTCATCACCGTCGCCAGCCGGTGGGGACGGCTGGAGCCCAGACGTGCCATGCGGATTCGCGGCTGGCGCAAGATCGGTGCGCTCGTCGTCCGGTGGCCGGGACCCGTGCTGGTGGCGAGCCTTGCGGTCACCCTGATCGGCCTGTTCGCGCTGCCGGGGTATCGCACGAGCTACAACGAGCGGAGGTATCTTCCGCCGGATCTTCCCTCCACCGCCGGCTTCGCCGCGGCCGAGCGGCACTTCTCCTCCGCACGGATGAACCCCGAACTGCTGCTCATCGAGACCGATCAGGACCTGCGTAACCCGGCCGACTTCCTGGTGATCGACAAGATCGCGAAGAGCATCTTCCACCAGCCGGGCATCAGCCGGGTGCAGTCGATCACCCGGCCCGACGGAACCCCGGTGAAGTTCAGCACGCTTCCGGCGCAGTTGAGCACCCAAGGTGTTCTGCAGACCTTGAACCAGAGCTACCTTCAAGACCGCATGGCCGATGTGTTCACCCAGGCAGACGACCTGCAGACCACCATCGACACCATGACCCGTATGCAGACGCTCATGACCGAGATGAGTGACACCACGCACGGCATGGTCAACCAGACCCATCAAATGGCCGCCGATGTCGCGCAATTACGGGACCACATCGCCGATTTCGACGATTTCTTCCGTCCGGTGCGCAACTACCTGTACTGGGAACCGCACTGCTATGACATCCCGGCGTGCTGGTCGTTGCGGTCGGTGTTCGACACCCTCGACGGTACCGACACCCTGACCCGGGACATCCAGAATCTTCTGCCCGATCTCGATCGCCTCGACGCACTGATGCCGCAACTTCTGCAGCAGATGCCGCCGCAGATCGAGGCGATGAAGAACATGAGAACGATGCTGCTGACGATGTATTCCACCCAGAACGGCATGCTCGACCAGCTCGCCGCGCAGCAGGACGGCCAATCGGCCATGGGCAGGGCATTCAACGACGCCAAGAACGACGACACGTTCTATCTGCCACCGGAGACGTTCGCCAACGAGGACTTCAAGCGCGGCATGAAGAACTTCATCTCGCCCGACGGCCAGGCGGTGCGGTTCATCATCACCCTCGACGGCGATCCGCTCACCCCCGAGGGCATCGGGCACATCGACTCCATCAAGGACACAGCCCGCGAGGCGATGAAAGGCACGCCACTGGAGGGCTCGACGATCTACCTCGGCGGGACGGCATCGCTGTTCAAGGACATGCAGGAAGGCAACAACTACGACCTGCTGATCGCCGGAATCGCCGCGCTGTGCCTGATCTTCGTCATCATGCTGGTCATCACCCGCAGCTTGATCGCCGCCGCGGTGATCGTCGGCACGGTGGTGGTGTCGCTGGCCGCGTCGTTCGGCTTGTCGATGCTGGTGTGGCAGCACCTCATCGGTATCGAGTTGCACTTCATGGTCATGGCGATGTCGCTGATCATCCTGCTGGCCGTCGGGTCGGACTACAACCTGCTTCTGGTGGCGCGGTTCAGAGAGGAGATCGGAGCCGGGCTGAACACCGGCATCATCCGGGCGATGGGAGGCACCGGCTCAGTGGTGACCTCGGCCGGTCTGGTGTTCGCCTTCACGATGATGTCGATGGCAGTCAGTGAGCTGACCGTGGTGGCACAGATCGGCACCACGATCGGCCTGGGCCTGCTGTTCGACAC
>CAZZHX010000125.1:0-9184 GCA_964653535.1 uncultured Mycobacterium sp.
ACCTAGGACAGCCCACGGTGCGCCGCCGCCCTCAGTCGGTTTCGCGCCGTGGGCCCACCGGACCCGGCCCGGCGGGCGCGTGGCTCATGGGAGCGCCCCGCCGGGTCGCCGGGGGGTGCCGAGAGCGCCATTTTTTGGGCCGGGGCCGACCGGCGACGCCCGGTGCCACCTCGCTCTATCCCCCAGACCTGAACTAAATGGCCGATTTCGACCCCGCGAAAGGCGACTAGTGACGAATCAGCGCCCCAGCCCACCGAAGGGCACCGGCCCCAGCGGACGCGCCCTGTGGAAGGACATCGTTTGCTCCTACATGCTTGATGTGCACGAGGTTGCGATGCTCAAGGAAATTGTTCGCACCGTCGACCAACTCGACGAGCTGGCCGCCGCCGTCGCCAACGATGGCGCAATGGTCGACGGCAGGGTCCATCCCGGTCTCGTGGAGTCGCGTAACCTGCGAGGCGTGCTGGCAAGGCTCCTGAGTTCTTTGCGCCTTCCCAGCGGCGACGAGGATGACGAGCTACAGCGCCGCCGCCCTCAGCGCCGTGGTGCCGCCCGAGGTGTCTACGCCATCGGCCTGGGCGGTGCGCCCGAATGAGGCGTCGCCCAGATGAGTCAGCGCCGACGCCGCCGGCTGAATTGATGAGTTACCCCGCATGGTGCCGCAGGCACAATCGGCAGGCTCACGCCGACTCGACTAACCCGGCGACAATGGCCGACGCAATGGAGTCTTGGGCCGACTGGGAGCGTGAACGTGATGCCTGGGCTGCGGCCAACGGCGTCGAGCCACTAGACGTGCGGGATGATGAGCCGTGGGGCGGGATCAGCTAAAGGCTTGCTTGGATTTCCTGCTCCATGCTTGACTCCGAGCATGACAAGGATGAACCGCAGCGACGTGCTGATAGTGATGGCCCTTGTCGTGATCGGAATAGCATTGGGCGTCGTGGTGAATTACCTGCGGGAAAACTCCGCGCCGTCCACCTTGATGCCAACGGTGCAGTACACCAGCGGCGTCCCGCACGCCCCAGTCTCAGTCCGACTTCCGGCCCCGGCGTTGCCGCCGTCTGTGTACTACCCCAACTGCGACGCCGTCAGGGCCGCTGGGCAGGCACCGCTCTACAGGGACTCACCTGGCTACCGGCCTGGCCTCGACCACAACGGCGACGGCGTTGCCTGCGAGGGGCGCTGAAATCTGACGCCGAGAGCGCCGTAGGGCGGCGTTTATACTGTCCCCATGTCTTTCGTCAACGTGTCACCGGAACTGGTGGCAAGCGCAGCGCAGAACGTGGCCAGTATCGGCTCAGCCCTGGAGCAGGCCCACGCGGTAGCCGCCCCGGCGACAACCTCGCTGGTGGCTGCCGCCGAGGATGAGGTGTCGGCGGCCATCGCCGCGGTATTCTCTGGGCATGGTCAGGCGTTCCAGGCGGTGAGTGCGCGGGCGGTGAATTCTCTGACAGGGTTTGAGGCATCGTTGAAAAACGCTGCGAGCCATTACGGCGCCGCTGAATTGGAGAATCTCACGAGGCTGTCGGACTCTGTACAGAGGGGCCTCGGCCACCCATCAGCTGCCGCGATCCCGGCTAAGAGCATTAATGACTACATCGATGAACTGAGAAGGGAACTTAACCTGCGGACAGGTGAAACCACGGTCCAAGGGTACTATCAACACGCTTTGGATTTTTTGGTACGAAATGGATTAGCAAAAGTCACCGATGGCGTTCTCCAATTAGACAGCCGAGCCATTCAGGTGATTAATGAAGCCGTCAGACCGTATACAAGCCAGCTGGGGCATCCTATCGTTGAGAGCATTTTACACGAAATCAGGGCTCCTTACGGCATACAAGTCATTGATGCGGGCGTAAAAGCTTATGACGTGGCAAATAAAATCTACGGCGAAATCCAAAATGTCGCTGCAAAAGTCTGGAATTGGTTTTAAGACCAACTGACCCGCCGTTGAATACAGCTGAGCGGCGCATTCCCGATGAATGGTCTTCACCCGCATCGTGGCTTACCCCGATGCGATCCGAAAAAAGGAGCGATTTGAGTTAAGGATGCTCGTAACACCAGCCCTGATGGCGACAGCAGCGCACGATCCGGCGAACGGCTGAGAATACTCGCGGTCAGATGCGCCAGACCGCCATCGTCTCCGGACCCGGCATGTACGAGGTCGTCATCCGCTCCGACAAGCCGGAGTCGGTCAACTTTCGTCGCTGGATCACCGGGGAGGTTCTCCCGGCCATCCGCAGGACCGGCGACAACAATCCCGTCGGCGGCGTATGGCGACCACTAAGGTCCCCGCCGACGCCGGGACTGCCGATGGATCGCCAGCGATAACCCGATCTCGTCGATGAGTTGCCGATCAGGAATCGTCCCGCCGTACTCCCGCATCATCCGCTCGACCAGGGCCGCTTCCTTGGCATCGAACTGGGTGCCGAGGGCAGCGATCACGGCTTCAATGTCCATGTGGCTCGGTTAGGGCCAACAGGGAAAAGTCTTGACTGTACTTCAGCGGTTCACGGTCAACCCCGAATCAACAACTACCACCACCCCGAAAAAATCCTCGCCGGCGAGGACGCCGAACCCGGCGAATCCGGCGAACCCTAGTCACGCCGGCAGCGGCTTCCGTTCTTCGTCGGGTTCCCCGGGTTCGCCGGCGCCCTCGTCGTCAGGCGTCGCGAGGGCGCTGGGGATCGGCGGCACCCGCGTGGCCCGCGCGTAGACGGTGTCACCCTCGCGCAGGGCCAGCGCCTCGGCGTCGCCGCGGGTGATCTGCGCGGTGAATGTGCCGCTGGTGGCCGCATTGGTCAACTCCACCCGAACCTCAAAGCCCAGCACCACCACCCGGTCGACAATCGCGCGCACGACGCCGGCCGACTCGCCCGTCCCGTCGGTCGCCACGACCGCCATTTCCGGCGTCCGGCCAACCCGGATGTCGTGCGGTCGAACCAGATTTCCGTTGAGTGTGGACACCGCGCCCAGAAAAGACATGACGAATGCATTCGCGGGGGCGTCGTACACCTCCGGCGGGGAACCGATCTGCTCGATGCGACCGTGATTGAGCACTGCGATGCGATCGGCAACGTCGAGTGCCTCGGCCTGGTCGTGGGTTACCAGCACTGTGGTGACGTGCACCTCGTCGTGCAGGCGCCGCAACCACGTCCGCAGGTCGTCGCGCACCTTGGCGTCCAGGGCGCCGAACGGCTCGTCGAGCAGCAGCACCTGGGGGTCGACGGCCAGCGCCCGCGCCAGCGCCATGCGCTGCCGCTGGCCACCGGAGAGCTGATTGGGGTAGCGCGTCTGAAAACCGCTGAGCCCCACAACCTCCAGCAGGTCGTCCACCTTGGCCTTGACCTCAGCCTTCGGCCTTTTGCGGATCGTCAGCCCGTAGGCCACGTTGTCCCGCACAGTCAGATGCTTGAACGCCGCGTAGTGCTGGAACACGAATCCGATCCCGCGCCCCTGCGGCGGCACCCGCGTCACATCCTGGCCGTTGATGGTGACGATTCCGCTGTCAGGCCGATCCAGCCCGGCAATGGTGCGCAGCAGGGTCGACTTGCCCGAGCCGCTGGGACCCAGCAACGCCGTCAGCGAACCAGCGGGTACCGCGAAGTCGACGTGGTCGAGGGCGACGAAGTCGCCGTACCGTTTGTATACGTCGCGCACGACGATGGCGGGATCGATGGGTTCGGTTGCGCTGTCGGTCATGTGTCAGTCTCCCTGTCAGACCTGCGTGGCCGCGCGTGCCCGGCGGGCATCCAGAATCACTTGGAGGATCAAGACCACCACGGAGATTCCCATCAACAGCGTCGACAACGCGTAGGCGCCGTACTCGGCCCCGCGGTTGTAGCGGTCGGAAACCAGCAGCGTCAGCGTCTGCGACGTCCCCGGGAGGTTGGAGGAGACCATCAGGACCGCGCCGTATTCGCCGAGGGTGCGCGCGACGGTAAGCACGATCCCGTAGGTCAGGCCCCATCTGATCGACGGCAGCGTGATCCGCCATAACGTCTGCCACCACGTTGAACCGAGTGTCGCCGCCGCCTCCTCCTGGTCGGTGCCCAGTTCGCGCAGCACAGGTTCGACCTCGCGCACCACGAACGGCAGGGTGACGAAGATGCTGGCCAGCACGATTCCGGGCAGCCCGAAAATGACCTTGAAGCCGAGGTCTTTTTCGACGAACCCCAGCGCACCGGCCGATCCCCACAGCAGGATCAGGGCCACCCCCACGACCACGGGCGATACGGCGAACGGCAGGTCGATGACGGCCTGCAGAACCCCCTTGCCGCGGAACCTGTTGCGCGCCAACGCCAATGCGGTGGGGATACCGAAGATTACGTTCAGCGGGACCACGATAGCCACCACTAGCAATGACAAGTCCAGCGCCGATATCGCCGCCGGCGTGCTGATCCAGGCCCAGAACTGACCGAATCCCGGCCGCAGGGTGCGCAGGAGGATCAGCGCTAACGGAACCACGAGCAGCGCGAAGACATATCCGAGCGCCAGAAATCGAAGCAGGTAGCGGAGCCACGGCGACGTCGTCACGAGGCACTTTCTTCGCGTCGTGCTGCGCGGCCACCGACCAACCGCAGGATCAGCAGCACCAGGAAGGAAATCGTCAGCAGCACAATCGAGATCGCGGCCGCGCCGGTGCGATCGTCGTTCTCAATGAGGGTTCGTATCCATTGCGACGACACCTCGGTCTTGCCGGGAACGGCGCCGCCGATCAGAACGACCGAACCGAACTCGCCGATCGCCCGCGAGAACGCCAGCCCCGCACCGGTCAGCAACGACGGCAGCAGCGACGGCAGCACGACGGTGGTGAAGACCTTGGTCCCGCTGGCACCCAGCGAAGCCGCCGCCTCCTCGGTCTCCCGGTCGATCTCCATCAGCACCGGCTGAACCGCGCGCACCACGAACGGCAGGGTGACGAAGGCGAGCGCCACCGCGACGCCCCAGGCGGTGTGCTGAAGGTGCAGGCCCACCGGACTGTTGTTGCCGTACAGCGCGAGCATCACCAGGCTGGCGACGATGGTGGGCAGCGCGAACGGCAGGTCGATGATCGCATCGACCAGCCGTTTCCCGGCGAAGTCGTCGCGCACCAGCACCCAGGCAACCAACAGGCCGAACACGACGTTGACCAGCGTGACCCCCGCCGCGATCGTCAGCGTCACCCGGAATGACGCCAGCGCGGCGTGCGACGTCACGGCAAGCCAGAAGGCCTGCGGACCGCCCCCCGCGGCCTGCCAGGCGATGGCGGCCAGGGGCAGCAGCACGATCACCGACAGCCACACCACCGCCGCCCCTACCCGCGGCGCAGCCGTCATCCGGTGGCCCGCGTGTAGATCGCCGTGATAGCGCCGGTGGTCTTGTCGAACAGCTGCGGGTCGACGGTCGCCCACCCGCCGAGATCGGCGATCGTCCACAGTTTCACCGGCGCCGGGAACCGGTCGCGGAAATCGGCGGCGACCGCCGGGTCGACCGGCCGGAAGCCCGCCTGCGCCCAGATCGTTTGCGCCGCAGCGGTGTACTGGAAGTTCTTGAAGGCGACCGCCGATTGAAGGTGCGTGCTGGTGGTCACCACCGCCATGGGGTTTTCGATCTTGAAGGTCTGGGGCGGGTTGACGTGGTCGACAGGCTTGCCCGCCCGTTCGATGGCGATGGCTTCGTTCTCGTAACTGATCAGCACGTCCCCGCTGCCCTGGAGGAACACGTCGGTGGCTTCCCGTCCCGATCCGGGCCGCAGTCTGACGTGGTCACGCACCAGCGCGCCGACGAACTCCACGCCGGCCTGGTTATTGCTGCCACCCTGGCTCTTGGCGGCGTAGGGAGCGAGCAGGTTCCATTTCGCCGACCCGGAACTCAGTGGGCTCGGGGTGATGACCTCAATACCGGGCCGCAGCAGGTCGTCCCAGTCCCGGATGTTCTTCGGATTGCCCTTACGCACCACGAACGTCACCACCGACCCGAACGGGATTCCCTTGGTGGCGTCGGTGTTCCAGTCTTTCGACACCTTCCCGGCCTTGACCAGTCGGGCGATGTCGGGCTCGACGGAAAAATTCACGACGTCGGCGGGCTTGCCGTCGGCGACACCGCGGGATTGGTCGCCGGAGGCCCCGTAGGAGGTGACCACCTGCACGCCCTTACCTTCGGCGGAGGCATTGAATGCCGAAATAGCCTTGCTCCAGCCGGGCTCGGGGACCGAGTAGGCGACCAGGGTGATGCTGGTGCGCGCGTCGGCCGGCCCGCCGCCGCCGACGACGTCGCTGGGGCCGCCGTGACAGGCGGCGACGACACCGGTGATCAGCGCGAGGGGCACCGCGCACCGTGCGAGCCGCCAGCGCGCGGCGCCGCCGATGCTGAGCATGAAGAGCCTTTCGGTGCGGGGGTGGATCAGTGCGTCAGCAACCAGGTGACGATCACCAATACCACCAGCGTGACGAGGACCAGCGTCACGTGCGACCGCGGCATGGGCGTTACCCCGGTTTACCGTCGGCGCCGCGAGTGCGGCGCATGAGCGCAATACCCCTGCCGAGCGCGCCGTCCAACATCGCCGCCGTGGCATAGGCCACCGCCAGGACCACGGGCATCACGAGCATTGCCTGCAGGATGAAGGGGAGCCCCGAAAGCCACAGCTCGTTGCCATCCCACCAGTTGAGGAACCAATTCATCGCGCTTTCAGAGTAAACGTCACGGTGAGGGAAAAGCACGCGGCATGCGCGCCGTCAGCCCAGGGCCGAGATTTTGTCCATCATGGCGTGCGCGACGTCGGCGGCGCTCGTCTCGAGGGTGGCCGACCCCGGGTCGGAGGGGCGCCGTCCGCCGAAGAACACCACTGCGACCTCGACGATGCAGTTCGACCGGACGCCGAGCGCCCGCGCCTGAGGCGTGGGCTCAAGGGCCGGCATTTTGGGCAACACCGATGTCGCGGTGTTCGTTGCCGTCAGGACGGAGCCCCCGGAACCCGAGGCACCAGCGGAATCGGCGGGGCCGGCAACTCGGACGTCGCTGATGACGTTCGTCGTGCTGATCGGCCCGGCATGTTCCGTCGTCGTCGCGCCGTTGCATTTCTGCCACTGCTCCGAAAATTGTACGAACAGCGCCAGGGCTTGCTCGGGTGACGCGAACGTGACCACGCCCTCCATCACCGTGATCACCTGCGCCGGCTCGCCGTTGTTCCACCACGCCTCCGACGCCACGTCCTTGACCTGAGCGGTCTGGGCCGCCTCAGCCGACTGGTACACGCTCTTGTGCAGCATCGACGCCACGCCCAGGCACCCGGCCGGCGACGATGCGGCGTCCCGCTGATCGAGCTTGTCGGGACCACCGAACTCAGCCGGCTTGCGAGCGACGAAGGGCTGCCCGAGCATCCGCGACAGCGCGGCATCGTCGAGAAGCACCTGCTTGACGGCCGCGCCGGCAAGCGGTCGCGGCTTGAGGTTCGGCGCCGGCTTCGCCGTGCCCTCGACGACCCCACCGCAACCCACCACCAGGGCGGCCACCAGCGTCAACGCCGACACCGTTCCACGTTTCCGCACGGCTACCCTTTACCCTTGTCTTTGGCGGAGTCCTTGGGAGAGTCCGTGGACAACGCAGCGACGAACGCCTCCTGCGGAACCTCCACGCGACCAATCGTTTTCATTCTCTTCTTGCCTTCCTTCTGTTTCTCCAGAAGTTTGCGTTTTCGGGTGATGTCACCGCCGTAACACTTCGAGAGCACATCCTTGCGAATTGCCCGGATATTTTCGCGAGCAATGATTTTCGACCCGATGGCCGCCTGAATCGGGACCTCGAACTGCTGGCGCGGGATGAGTTCCTTGAGTTTGGTGGTCATCTTGTTTCCGTAGGCGAACGCCGAATCCTTGTGCACGATCGCACTGAACGCGTCAACCGCCTCGCCCTGCAGCAAGATGTCGACCTTCACCAGGTCGGCCTCCTGCTCGCCAGCCTCCTCGTAGTCGAGACTGGCGTAGCCGCGGGTCCGCGACTTCAGCGAGTCGAAGAAGTCGAAGATGATCTCCCCGAGCGGCATGGTGTAGCGCAGTTCCACCCGCTCGGGTGACAGATAGTCCATGCCCCCCAGTTCACCGCGGCGCGACTGACACAACTCCATGATGGTGCCGATGAATTCACTGGGCGCGATGACCGTCGTTTTCACCATGGGCTCATAGACGGCGCCGACCTTGCCCTCGGGCCAGTCCGACGGATTGGTCACCCACAGGTCGGTGCCGCCCTCCAGGATCACCCGGTACACCACGTTCGGCGCGGTCGAGATCAGGTCCAGGTCGAACTCGCGCTCCAGGCGCTCGCGGGTGATCTCCATGTGCAGCAGGCCCAGGAACCCGCACCGGAAGCCGAAGCCGAGCGCCACCGAGGTCTCTGGCTCGTAGGTCAGAGCGGCATCGTTGAGCTGCAGCCTGTCCAGGGCGTCGCGCATGTCCGGATAGTCGGACCCGTCCACGGGATACAGGCCCGAGTACACCATCGGCTTGGGCTCGCGATAGCCCGTCAGCGCTACTGTGGCGCCGTTGCGGGCCGTCGTCACCGTGTCGCCGACCTTGGACTGGCGTACGTCCTTAACCCCGGTAATGAGGTAGCCCACCTCCCCCACGCCCAGGCCGTCGCTGGGTTTGGGCTCGGGCGAGACGATGCCGACCTCGAGCAACTCGTGGGTGGCGGTGGTCGACATCATTGCGATGCGCTCGCGCGGGGATATCCGGCCGTCCACCACCCGGACGTAGGTGACCACGCCGCGGTAGATGTCGTACACGGAGTCGAAGATCATCGCGCGCAGCGGCGCGTCGGGGTCGCCCTGCGGAGGCGGCACCCGGCGGACCACCTCGTCGAGCAGGCTGGCCACGCCCTCGCCGGTCTTTCCGGAGACCCGCAGCACGTCGTGCGGCTCGCAGCCGATGATGTGGGCGATCTCCCCCGCGTAGCGGTCGGGATCGGCGGCGGGCAGGTCGATCTTGTTGAGCACCGGGATGATGGTCAGGTCGCGATCCAGCGCCAGGTACAGGTTAGCCAGGGTCTGCGCCTCGATGCCCTGCGCGGCGTCGACCAGGAGCACCGCGCCCTCACAGGCCTCCAGGGCGCGGGACACCTCGTAGGTGAAGTCCACATGCCCCGGGGTGTCGATCAGGTGCAGGACGTAGTCGGTGCCCCCGTCGGTGCCCCCGTCGGTGCCCCCGTC
>CAZZHX010000126.1:0-9121 GCA_964653535.1 uncultured Mycobacterium sp.
GGGGCATGGGGATGAGCAGCGTCGAGAAGCATCCGCCGGCAAAGCCCCAAGACGCCGGACGGCTCATCGACTGGCTGCGGACAGGCGCTCCGACCAAGTATCGGGTTACGTATATGGGCGGCACACCCGCGCGCTGGCGCTTCTCATCGACTACCTACCTGCCGCTGTCATCTCGGTGGGCGTGGGCTCGGCGTTCGGGGACAGCGGGTCGGGTCAGGCGGCGGGTTTGCTGGTGAACCTGATCGTGGTGGCCTACCTGGTCTGGAACTACGGCTACCGCCAGGGCACCACCGGGTCGAGCCTGGGCAAGTCGGTGATGAAGATCCAGGTGCTCAGCGAGGCCACCGGCCGGCCCGTCGGATTCGGGATGTCGATCGTGCGCCAGCTCGCGCACTTGATCGACGGGCTGCTCTTCTACATCGGCTACCTGTTCCCGCTGTGGGACGCCAAACGGCAGACGCTGGCGGACAAGATCATGACGACAGTGGTGCTGCCGATCCCGGCGGGCTGATCGCCCGCCTGTCAGTAGGCTGATCGTCGATGAGCGAGGACCGTCACCGCGAGTACACCGGTCTGGCCACCAGGGCCATCCATGCCGGTTACCCGCCGGACCCGGCGACCGGGGCCGTCAATACCCCGATCTACGCCAGCAGCACGTTCGCCCAGGACGGCGTCGGGCACCTACGGGGCGGCTTCGAGTATGCGCGCACCGGCAACCCCACCCGAGCGGCGCTGGAGGCATCGCTGGCGGCCGTCGAGGAGGGCGCCCACGCGCGGGCGTTCAGCTCGGGCATGGCGGCGAGTGACTGCGCGCTGCGCGCGATACTGCGCCCCGGCGACCACGTGGTGATCCCCAACGACGCCTACGGCGGCACGTTCCGGTTGATCGACAAGGTCTTCACCCAGTGGAACGTCGGATACACGCCGGTGGCGTTGTCCGACCTGGACGCCGTGCGCGCCGCGATCACCCCCCACACCAGGCTGATCTGGGTGGAGACGCCGACCAATCCGTTGCTGTCTATCGCCGACATCGAGGGCCTCGCCCAACTCGCGGCACAGCTCGCGGCCGGGTTCGGCGGGCCGCAGTCGGTGAAGGTGTTGGTGGACAACACCTTCGCCTCGCCCGCCCTGCAGCAGCCGTTGACGTTGGGCGCCGATGTGGTGCTGCATTCGACCACCAAGTACATCGGCGGCCACTCCGACGTGATCGGCGGCGCCCTGGTGACCAACGACCACGACCTGGACGAGGCGTTCGGTTTCCTGCAGAACGGCGCGGGCGCGGTGCCGGGTCCGTTCGACGCCTACCTGACCATGCGGGGGCTCAAGACCCTGGTGCTGCGGATGCAGCGGCACGGCGAAAACGCCATGGCCGTCGCGCAATTCCTCGACGGGCATCCCGCGGTGAGCGCGGTGCTCTATCCGGGGTTGCCGAGCCACCCCGGGCATGACGTCGCCGCGCGGCAGATGCGCGGCTTCGGCGGCATGGTGTCGCTGCGCCTGCGGGGCGGCCGCCGCGCGGCCGAGCGCCTGTGCGCCGGCACACGCGTGTTCATCCTGGCTGAATCGCTGGGTGGGGTCGAGTCGCTGATCGAACTGCCCAGCGCGATGACGCACGCGTCGACGGCCGGGTCGCAGTTGGAAGTGCCCGACGACCTGGTGCGGCTGTCCGTCGGTATCGAAGACGTCGCCGACCTGCTGGCCGACCTCGGGCAGGCACTCGCTTAGCCCTCGCCCAGCCTCGGGTCCAGGGCGGTCAGGTGTGGTACGGCTCCGCGCTGACCAGCGTCACCTCAACGGTGTTGCCGTTGGGCACCATGTACTTGCGGGTCTCGCCGACCTTGGCGTCGAGCAGGGCGGCGCCCAGCGGTGAGTTCGGCGAATACGCCTCGAGCTTGCCGTCGCTGACGGCCTCCTGGCGGGTGGCGATCAGGAACGTTTCGGCGTCGGACTTGTCGCCGTTGTAGAAGACCTTGACCACCGAACCGGGCAGCGCGACGCCAGACTGCTTGGGGGCCTCGCCGACCTTGGCGTTGCCCAGCAGATCCTGAAGCTGGCGGATGCGCGCCTCCTGCTGGCCCTGCTCGTCGCGTGCAGCGTGGTAGCCGCCGTTCTCGCGCAGGTCGCCTTCCTCGCGGCGGTCGTTGATTTCCGCGGCGATGACCGGACGATTGGCGATCAACTGGTCGAGTTCGATCTTGAGTCGGTCGTGTGACTCCTGGGTCAGCCAGGTCACTTGGGTGTCCGTCATCTCGTCGTGCTCCTCGTTTTTTGGGTTCCGCGTCTTCGCCTAGGCCTGGCGGGGCCCCCGTGCGCGATCGCTCAGGGTGAGCCCGGGCCGTTAACGCAGATACACGGTCCCAGCCGGAACCGTGCGGAGACAAATGCTACCACCGGGCGAACGATTGGCGACCTCTGATCTGGTCAGGACGGTCGCAGGTAGCCGGGGACGTCGCTGCCGCAGCCGTGATATCGGCCATCACCGGGGGTTGGAAGGACTTCACGATCGTCGTCACCTGCACGGTGGCCTGCGGCGCGGGTGGGACCAGCACTTCCCGCCGGCCCGTCTCGGTGCCGTCCGCCGCCTTGACCCGCACGATGCAGTCCACCGGCCGCGAGGGGTCGGATCGCGTCACGCTGATCGTTACCGACGCCGTCTCGTTGTCGATCACCCGGTAGCCGGCCAGCGAGCCCGAGACGCTGCTGGTGCCCAGCCGCCGATAGCCGATGAGGGCGACGCCGAAACCACCTGCCACGACCAGCGCGGCGAGCCCGACAGCCACACGGCGCCGCGACGCCGGTGACAGACGCGGACGCCCGTAGCGGGCAGCGGGACGTTCGATGGGCGTGTCGGTCATGTGTGGTTCAACGGGGCTGGTTCACGGGGCTGGTTCCGCCTCAGTGGTATCAGGACTGGAATTATAGGGTCAGACGGGTTACCACCAGACCGACGCGACCACCAGACCGACGCGACCACCAGAACGACAGGGGCCCCGTGAGCGAACTGCGGTTGATGGCCGTGCACGCCCACCCCGACGACGAGTCCAGCAAGGGTGCGGCCACCTTGGCCCGCTACGCGGCCCACGGGCATCGTGTGATGGTGGTGACATTGACCGGTGGAGAGCGCGGCGACGTCCTCAACCCTGCGATGGACACCCCCGACGTGCGGGAGCATCTCTCCGAGGTCCGCCGTCAGGAGATGGTCAAGGCCGCCGAAATTCTCGGTGTGGAGCACGCCTGGCTCGGGTTCGTCGACTCCGGACTGCCCCAGGGGGACCCGCCGCCGCCGTTGCCGGAGGACTGCTTCGCGCTGGCTCCGCTGGAGGAGTCCGTCGAGGCGCTGGTACGGGTGGTGCGCGAGTTCCGTCCCCAGGTGATCACCACCTACGACGAGAACGGCGGCTACCCCCATCCGGACCACATTCGCTGTCACCAGGTGTCGATCGGCGCGTTCGAGGCGGCCGGCGACTACCGGCGCTTTCCGGATGCGGGCGCGCCCTGGACGGTCTCCAAGCTGTACTACAACCACGGCTTCCTTCGGGCCCGGATGCAGTTGCTGCACGACGAGGCCGTCAAACGCGGCGAGGATCCACCGTTCAAGAAGTGGCTTGAGAACTGGGATCCTGAGCACGACCCGTTCGAGTCCCGGGTGACGACCCGCGTGGAGTGCGCGAGGTTCTTCGGCCAGCGCGACGATGCGTTGCGCGCGCACGCCACCCAGATCGACCCGAACCACGACTTCTTCGCCGTCCCGATCTCGTCGCAGCAGCGGCTGTGGCCGACCGAGGAGTTCGAGCTTGCCCGCTCCCGTGTCCCGGTCCGACTGCCCGAGAATGACTTGTTCGCCGGAATAGAGTGCGGCGGGTGAGTCTTCTCCACGCCGGGATCGTCGCCAGGATCGTCACCGTCTGGGCGGGTTGGCAGGCTGACAGCGCGCCACGCAACACCGGACCCGATTTCGGCAAGGCCAGCCCCGTCGGGCTGGTGGTCGTCGTGCTGCTGCTGATCGCCACGATGCTGCTGCTGCGATCGATGAATCAGCAGCTCAAGAAGGTGCCCGAGTCGTTCGACCCCGGGCACCCCGAACCCGACCAGGCCGCCGACGAAGGCACCGACGCGGGGAACGAGCCCCCGGGCACGCCGGGATGAACACACTCGGGTCGGCCACCAGCCCGTACCTGCGCCAGCACGCCGACAACCCGGTGCACTGGCAGCAGTGGACACCGCGGGCGCTGGCGGACGCGGCCGAACGCGACAAACCGATCCTGCTCTCTATCGGTTACGCCGCCTGCCACTGGTGTCACGTCATGGCGCACGAGTCGTTCGAGGACGACGAGGTGGCCGCGGTGATGAACTCCGAATTCGTCTGCATCAAGGTCGACCGCGAGGAGCGGCCCGACATCGACGCGATCTACATGAACGCCACCGTCGCGCTCACCGGCCACGGTGGTTGGCCGATGACGTGTTTTCTGACGCCGGACGGCCGCCCCTTCTTCTGTGGCACCTACTACCCGAAAGGGCATTTCCTGCAGCTGCTTTCGGCCGTCGCTTCCACCTGGCGCGAGCGCCGCGACGACGTCGAGGAGGCATCGGTGCGCATCGCCGAGGAGTTGGGCTCTATCGCCCGGCGACTGCCCGACGGCGGGGCGGACGTGACGCCGGCGCTGTGCGACCGGGCCGCCGCGGCGATACTGGCCGATGAGGACACCGCTAACGGAGGCTTCGGCGGCGCACCCAAGTTTCCGCCGTCGGCGGTGTTCGAGGCCCTGCTTCGCCACCATGAGCGCACCGGGTCGCCCGCGACGCTGCGGTCCGCGGCCCGCGTCGGCGCGGCGATGGCCCGCGGCGGCATCTACGACCAGCTCGCCGGTGGCTTTGCCCGCTACAGCGTCGACAACGCCTGGGTGGTACCGCATTTCGAGAAGATGCTCTACGACAACGCGCTGCTGCTGCGGGCTTACGCCCACTGGGCGCGGCGCACCGCAGACCCGTTGGCCCGTCGGGTCGCGGCCCAGACCGCGAGGTTCCTCCTCGACGACCTCGCCGACGGCGGCATGTTCACGTCGTCGCTGGACGCCGACGCAGACGGCCGCGAAGGCTCGACCTACGTCTGGACTCCGCAGCAGCTGACCGGGGTGCTCGGTGATGACGACGCTCGCTGGGCTGTTCAGGTTTTCGCGGTCACCGGCACGTTCGAGGATGGCGCGTCGGTGCTGCAGCTGCATGCCGATCCTGATGATCAGCACCGTCTGGACCGGGTGCGGGCCGCGCTGCTGACCGCGCGCCGCGCTCGTCCCCAGCCCGCGCGTGACGACAAGATTGTCACATCGTGGAACGGGTTGGCGATCACTGCGCTGGCCGAGGCCAGCGTCTGTCTGGACGATCCCGAATTGCTTGCGGCCGCGAGGCGCTGCGCCGGCAGGCTGCTGGAATTACACGTGGTCGACGGCCGGCTGCGGCGCGCGAGCCTGGGCGGCGTGGTCGGAGAGAGCGCCGCCATCCTGGAGGATTACGCGATGCTGGCGACCGGGCTGCTTGCCCTGCACCAGCTGACCGGCGAACCGGCCTGGCTCGCCTCGGCTTCGGAGTTGCTCGACGTGGCCCTGCGGCACTTCGCCGACCCGGATCGGCCCGGCCACTGGTTCGACACCGCCGACGACGCCGAGGCCCTGATGCTGCGGCCCGCCGATCCGCTGGACGGCGCGACTCCGTCCGGGGCGTCGTCGATCACCGAGGCGTTGCTGACGGCGGCGCATCTGGTCGACGGCGAGCGCGCGGATCGGTACCTGCAGGCCGCGGTTGATGCGCTCGCCGTGCATTCGGTGCTGCTGGAGCGTGCCCCGCGGTCGGCCGGCCACTGGCTGGCGGTCGCCGAAGCGGGCGTGCGCGGACCGCTGCAGATCGCGGTCGCCTGCGAACCGCCGCGGTCGGCGCTGCTGGCTGAGGCGCGACGGCTGGCGCCCGGCGGGGCGATCGTCGTCGGCGGCGACGCCGACTCGTCACCCCTGCTGACCGGCAGGGCGCGCGTCGGCGATGCCGACTCCGCCTACGTGTGTCGCGGCCGCGTCTGCGACCTGCCGGTGACGCAGGCGGGGGACCTGGCGGCGGCCCTGGCCGTGCCCGGTGAGTAGGCCCGGGACTACTCTTGCCTCCCATGGCAGCAGCGGACAGAACCCAGGCGATCACGGACATCGTCACGCGCTACATCGAGCTGATCGGCGGTGGTGGCGCCGACGACATCGCGGCGCTCTATGCCGACGACGCCACCGTGGAGGACCCGGTCGGCGGCGAGGTGCACATCGGCAGGCAGGCGATACACGGGTTCTACTCGGCGGTGGAGACAACGCAGCGCGAGTGCGAACTGGTGACGCTGCGGGTGTGTGGCGACGAGGCGGTATTCCAGTTCCGGCTGACCGTCGCCGCGGGCGAACACCGGATGCTGATCGAGCCGATAGA
The DNA here is from genome assembly GCA_964653535.1 of uncultured Mycobacterium sp. Lineage (GTDB taxonomy): Bacteria > Actinomycetota > Actinomycetes > Mycobacteriales > Mycobacteriaceae > Mycobacterium. The sequence continues at coordinate 6,454 of CAZZHX010000126.1, forward strand.
CGTCATGGCGTTCGACGAGCGCGGCAAGATCACCGCGATGAAGGCCTACTGGTCGGCGGCCGACGTCACCCAGCTCTAGCCGACCGTTCAGCTGAGCCGCTGGGATGAACTCAGGTCAGGGCGTACCCGCCGATGCCGAACACCAGGGTGTCGACGACCCCGATGCCGATCACGGCCCAGAGCGGTACCCGGCCGGTGCCGTGGGCTGCAACCACCGCCAGCGGGATGGTGGCGCCCAGCCCGGCGAGCGCGATCCACGGGCGACTTGAGGCCAGCAACAGCAGCACGGACGATGACGACACCAGCAGCACCAGCACGACGCCGCGCGCGGTCCCGACGCCCCAGCGTGCGGCTGACAGCTGCAACAGGCCGTTGACGCCGGTGGCTCGGTCGGCGGCGAGATCGGGCAGCACGGTGGCGTAGTGAGCGCCCACGCCGAGTAGGGCCGCCGCTGCGGTCGCGTACCACGTCGGCATGGGGTGACCTGGCAGCGTGCTCGCCGCGTACGCGGGTAACAGGCCGAACACGACCGCGGCGCTGAGGCCATCGGCCGGCGTCGACTTGAGGCCGAGGTTGTAGGCCCAGTTCGCGCCGATGATCACCGCCAGGATCATCGCGGTTGACACGCCGATGGCCAGCGACATCGCCAGAGCCCCGAGCAGCGCCGCGACGGCCGCGATCCACACCGCCCGCACGCTGATGGCACCGGTTGCTATCGGCTTATCCGTCCGGCGCGCCGCGGCGTCCCGGGGCGCGTCGGCGGCGTCGTTGGACCAGCAGGCCGAGAGCTGGCCGGCCAGCACGGCAGGTGCGGTCAGAAGGGGCGGCCCTGCGCCAGCTGGTGCCGCCAGCGCCGCCAAGGCAGTGGTGAGGGTCGTGAGGGCAAGCACCGACACGGGATGACCGGCGATGATCAGTGCTTTCGCTCGGCGCAGGACAGTTGGCGCTGTCAAGGTGTGGACCGTGCGCGCCGGCTTCCGCTCGCGTCTGCGACCACTCGGCGACAGAAGCTGTGAATCAAGAGTCACGTGGGCATGCTAGCCAATTGCGTGACGCACAGGGTCATAACGACAACACGTTCTCCGGGACCCGCGCGGCGAGCCGGCCCGCTAGCTGACGTAGAAGACCGCAAACCACATGGCGATGTAGTGCAGGATCGCGGCCACCGCGGTGCAGGCGTGGAAGACCTCGTGGTAGCCGAACGTGGTAGGCCAGGGGTCGGGCCAGCGCAGCGCGTAGAACACGCCGCCGATGCTGTAGAACACGCCGCCGACGGCCAGCAGAACCATCGCCGCCACACCCGCCGAATGCAGGATCGTGGGGGCGAACCAGAGTGCCACCCAGCCCAGCAGCAGATAGAGCGGTACGCCCAGCCAGCGTGGCGCCGACGGCCAGCACACCTTGAGCGCGATGCCCGCCAGCGCACCTCCCCACACGATCCACAGCACCAGCGCCCCGGTCTCGTGCGGCATCGCCAGGCACGCGAACGGCGTGTAGCTGCCGGCGATGAACACGAAGATCATCGAATGGTCGAGGCGTTTCATGCCCTTGCGGGCGGCCTCCGACTCCCAGTGCACCCGGTGATAGATCGCACTGACGGCGAACATCGCGACCGTGGACGCGGCGTACACCAGGGTCGAGTGCCCGGCGCGGGGCGACGCGGCCGCCCACGACACCGACACCAGGACCGTGCCGGTGATGACGGCCAGCCACGCGGAGTAGACGTGGATCCAGCCGCGCAGCCGCGGCTTGGCCGGAACGTGGGCAGCGGCGTCGGTGGCCGCGCCGATCTGGCTGATCATGTCGTTGGTCGCCTCGTCGTGCAGGTCGGGTTTGACAGCGCTCCTAGAAGACATTACCGGCTCAACATCGCGGCCGTAGCACCTCGCCGCGCGCAGTAGGGTGACTGATTGTGGAGATTATTCCGCCTCGGCTCAAGGAGCCGCTGTACCGGGTTTATGAGCTGCGGCTCAAGCAGGAACTGGCCTCGTCGAAAGCCCACCTGCCGCGCCACATCGCGGTCCTGTGCGACGGCAACAGGCGGTGGGCGCGCAACGCCGGCTACGACGACGTCAGTTACGGCTACCGGATGGGCGCGGCCAAGATCGCCGAGATGCTGCGCTGGTGCCAGGAAGCCGGCATCGAGATGGCGACCGTCTACCTGCTGTCCACCGAAAACCTGCAGCGCGATCCCGGCGAACTGGCCGGGTTGATCGGGATCATCACCGACGTGGTGGAGGAGATCTGCGCGCCGGCCAACCGCTGGAGCGTGCGTACCGTCGGCGACCTCGCGCTGCTCGGCGACGAACCGGCCCGCCGGCTCCGGGGCGCGGTGGACTCCACGCCGAGAGTCGCATCGTTCCACGTCAACGTCGCGGTCGGCTACGGCGGGCGGCGCGAGATCGTCGACGCGGTGCGCGCACTGCTGGGCAAGGAGCTCGCCAACGGCGCGACCGCCGAGGAACTCATCGACGCCGTTTCCGTCGACGGGATCTCCGAAAACCTCTACACCTACGGGCAGCCCGATCCGGACCTGGTGATCCGCACCTCGGGGGAGCAGCGCCTCTCGGGCTTCCTGTTGTGGCAGAGCGCGTATTCCGAAATGTGGTTCACCGAAGCGCACTGGCCCGAGTTCCGGCGCGTCGATTTCCTTCGCGCGCTGCGTGAC